>JANQKT010000028.1 GCA_028280965.1 Phycisphaeraceae bacterium | reverse complement strand
GTTGCCCGTCGGCACACCGGGGCCGGAGAAGGCGGCGAAGAACAACGCGAAGTCCGCGTCATCGACGTCGCCGTCCAGGTCCAGGTCGGCGGGGTCGAGGACAATATCCCCAACCGCCTCGATCAGGATGCCATTGACGATCGGGTTGGTCCCGTCGCCCAGGTCCTGCTCGAAGTCGAGCGTGATCTCACCACCGACCGACGAGATGCCCTCGAAGCGGTGGAAGGTCGGGTCCGCGATCGTGCCGCGGACGATCGAGCTGGTCGTGCCGAAGTCACCGTTGACCGTCAGGTCTTCGGAGATCGACTCGGCGAACTCGGCCGCCGAGACCGCGGTGATGTTGTACGTCAGCGAGTCATCCAGACCCTCAATGATGACGGTGTAGATGCCGCCGGCACCCGCGGAGAAGATGCCCGCGATGTCGGTGACGACCGACTCCTCGAAGTGTGGGTCGATGCCATCGGTACCCGTCAGTGCCGTGGCGTAATCGGCGTCCGAGCCGTCGTCGTTATTGAATTCCGAGGCAATGGGGAACGAGACCGAAACCCCGTTCAGGACTACGCCGTCGAGGTTTTGAACGCTGCCGGCGGCGAGGGGAGCCGCGCCGCCCGACTCGTTCCAGTCATTGCCGGGCGTATCGGTCGGGCTACCTCCGCCGAAGTCAATCCCGAACAGATCGCCGGCCTCGAGGTCCTTCATCGGCGGCGGCGGCAGCGGGACCTGGACCAGCAGGCCCGCGAGGTTGGCTTCAATGCTCGACCCGGTCCGCTCGGCGGTGCCGGAAATCGCGCCGGTTCCATCCGAGGTCAGCAGCAGCTTCAGGTCGGGGAAATCGGTCTGGACATCGCCAAAGGTCGCGCCGGAGGTGATCGTGGCGACACGGTCCGGGCCGCCTTCCTGGCCGGAGAACCAGGTGAATTCATACTCGGTATTCGGGGCCAGGCCGGTGACATCCCAGCTCACCAGGTCGTCGTAGCCCAGCGTCGTGCTCAAGAACAAGAAGTCCGAGTCCAGGGCATCGGTACCCGTACCTGCGGTACCAAAACCGCCGACCGTGCCGGTGATGCTGAACGTCACGCCGCCGGTGTTGGTGAACGACGGATTGATAGTCGGGTTCAGGTCGGGGACCTCGGAGATGTTGCTGACTTCAAATGCGTCAAAGCCAGCCTGGGTAACTGGATCAACACCCGAAAGCCCGGCGGGGTCGATCTCGCCCTGGAAGTCCAGGGCCAGCAGGATCTGGGCGCCGGACGCGGTTGCCATCGAAGAGGCCGCGGCTACGGCGAGAAGTGTGCGTGTTTTCATACTGAATTCTCCTTACAGGGGGATGGGATCGAAACACCACGACTGAGCACAAGGCAGCCTTTTCTCCGAGATGGTTCATTGCCAAATCACGGGCACTACAGGGGGAAAAACTTGCCTTCCTTATCTTTTCCGAATCAGGGCCTGACTTTTGACACAGCGAGTTGTGATGAAACCCGGGATTGACCAAAATATTTTGTTGCACTCAATATCACACATATGGCCTGCGATAACGACCGCAATACGGGGCCCGTGGTCCTGTACGGGTCTCAGAAACCGTTGCCCGCGCGGTAACGCGGGCAGCGGAAAGAAGCAAGAGAATCACCGATCAGTCACGCCGACGTCGAGCGACCAGCAGGCCGCCGAGGCCGAGCAGGGCCAGCGTGCCGGGCTCGGGCACGACTTCGATGACGATGCCGTTGACGATAGGGTTGGTGCCGCCGTCCTGGACGAAATCAAGCGTCAGCGTGCCGCCGGTGGACGATACCCCGTTGATCTCGTGGAAAGTGGGGTCCGAACTAGACCCACGGACGATCGAACTGTTCACACCGTCCACGGTGAGCTCTTCGTTACCGGCGCCCGCAAAGTCAGCAGCGGAGACGGCGATCACGTTGTATTCCAGCGAGTCATCCAGGCCTTCGATCGTGACGGTGTAGATGCCGCCGTTGACACCCGAGAAGGTGCCGGCGATGTCGGTGACGACCGACTCTTCGAAGTACGGGTCAACCGCGGTGCCCGGCAGCAGCGTAGCGTAGTCCGCGTCCGAGCCGTCGTTGTTGACGAACTCGGCGCCCGAGAAGCTGACCGACACGCCATTGAGGATGACCGAATTCAGGTCGTGCACGCTGCCGGCAGCGAGCGCGAGCGAGCCATTCGCCTCATTGAAGTCGTTGCCGACCGTATCAGTCGGGGTCGGACCAAGGTCGATGCCGAAGACGTCGCCGGCCTCGAGGTCCTTCATCGGCGGGGGCGGCGGCGGGACCTGGACCAGCAGGCCGGCGAGGTTGGCTTCAGCGCTCGAGCCGGTCCGCTCGGCAGTACCGGACACCGCACCGGTGCCGTCTGTAGTCAGCAGCAACTTCAGGTCGGGCGCGTCGGTCTGGACCAATCCGGAGACAGCCCCGGAGGTGATGGTTGCTTCACGCTGAGAGTTGCCTTCCAAGCCGGTAAACCAAGTGAATTCGTACTCGGTGTTCGGGGCCAGGCCGGTCACGTCCCAACTGATCAGGTCGTCGTATCCGAGGGCGTTGCCGAGGAACATGAAGTCGCGGTCTAGGTCATCATTGAAAGAGCCGGCCTGACCGAAACCGCCGACCGAACCGGTGATGCTGAACGTCACGCCGCCGGTGTTCGTAAAGGAGGGGTTTACTGAGGGGGTCGGATCGGGCACGGCAGCGATGTGGTGGACTTCGAACGCGTCGAAGCCAGGCTCGGTCACGGGCAGGGGCACGAAGCCGGGAGTCTGCGTGCCCTGGAAGTCCAGAGCCAGCAGGATCTGCGCGCCGGACGCGGACGCAAGCGAAGAGGCCGCCACAGCGGCGAGAAGAGTGCGAGTGCGAATCATGGTCTTTCCTCCATTGATTGAATGGATTGATGTGTAACCGGCACCATGCCGGCTGGCGAAAACGCCCAACAATTAACAGTAAACGCTATAAATCTCTAACTTGATAACGATCTATTGCTGTTCTTTGGGCACCCCCTGCTCATAGAGCTCATAGATCTGCTCCGCCGACATGACACGGCCGAGCATGAACAGTTCGTCGATGTCACCATCGAGGTAAGTACGTGGGTCGTCCAGGTGCACCAAGGCGGCGCCGATCAGCAAGTCGGCCTCCAGTTCGGGCAGCCGGCCCGACGCAGCCCTCGGCTTGATCGCGATGAGTTCACCGTCCGCATAAAACCGCCGCTCGCCACGGTCGAAAGTGACGGCGATGTGGGTCCAGCGGCTGGCGTCGTGGAGCGAATCGTCTCCGCTCTGGTGCCCGGGGTAATCGGTGCCACCAAGGTCACTGTGGAATAGGAGCGCGTTTCGTCGGTAAACACCTTTGTTAAACCCTTCCCAGACCATGACCAGGTTCAATGCGTTTACACCTTGACCCCGTTTGGTCACCAGGTGATGGCTGACCTGATTGCGCTGATCAGGCTTGACCCAGACGCCAATGGTCAGTTGGTCCAGCCCATTGAGAACACGGGCATCCTCGGCGGCGACCCGGACCAGGTCCTGCTCACCCGCTTCAAATCGCATCGCCCCGTTGTGCCCCCATCTGCCGCTGACGGCTTCGGGCTCCGAGCCCGGCAGGTGCTGGTGCCCGAGCACGCCGTCGAGCCTGCCGCGCGTGGACCGCGCCTGGTTGACCAACCGACCGGCTTTGGTATCGGCCTGATCAAACAGGTAGTAGGCGATCATGTCCGGGTCGCGCTGAAGCTCGTAAGACGAGACGAGCCACTGGTGGTATGCAGAGCCGGCCGCGGCTTGTGCGTAGATATCCAGCTTGGCCGCGGTCAGGAACGATTGGGGGTCCAACTCGACCGGGGTGACTGTGCCGGCATCGTTGACCGCGACGGCGGCGCCCGCATCGATCTCAACAGCGGCACGATCCGCGTGGGCGCCCGAGTTGGTGCCCAGGTTCTCGAGCCGGACCTTTCCCTCGAAGACGTGCGTCGTGATCCGCCCCGCCGGCTCGACGGACACACCGAATGCCGTGCCCAAGTCGACGATCAGGGCCTGCTCGGTTTCGATGGCAAACCCCGGCTCGGCGCGGGCGACAACCTGGCCGGCGTGCAGCGCCAAACGCCGATCCCCGGTGAGGGTAAATGCCGCGGGCGCCTCGACGACGACCGTCTCGTCCTCGCCGAAAGCAAGCAGGGCCATGCCCGAGTCCAGGCTGTAACGCACTTCGATGTCGAATGGCTTGCCCGGCAACGGCGCGGTGCCGGCCCACCGCGTATCGACGGCTTTCGCCAGCACGACCGGTGCGGGCGCGGGCGTCTGCTCCTCCGGCTCCTGCATCGCTGAGCCGGGCGGGGAGTCTTCGGAGAATAGAACGGACAGCCCGATCGCACCTGCGATCAGCACCATCGCGGCCGCCGCAAACACCGCCACGCGTGGGATCACGATCACGATCGGGCCGGACTCTTTCGATTCGGCCTGCCGCTGCGCGACCCGCTCCGCCTCATCCTGTTGCTGCCGCTCCCATGAGCGTTTCGCGAGCTTTTCCGCCTCGTGCAGCCGCTTGGCATCTACCGCTTCGCGGAACACTTCGTTGAGGATGTCCTGGTCTTCGGCGTCCATGGCGAGCGGCCAGAACGCCTGTGTCATCATGTGGCTGTGCACATCGAGGTACTCGACACAGGGCTCAATCAGTTCCGGTGCCGACCGCAGCAGCGCATTAAGCTCGGCCGCCCGCTCGGGCTCGTACCCCTGCTCGCAGAGCTGTGAAACCAGCTCGTGCACGCGCTCGATCTCGTTGTTGAGGTTTCGCCCGCTCATACCGCCGCCCCCCGATCCAGACGCTCGCGGACACACTCATAGAGGAACTTGCGCAAGCGAGAGAGCTGGCGGTAGACGGCGACCCGCGAGCGGTTGACCTGCTGGCCGATCTCCTCAACCGACATGTTCGTGCCGTACCGGTACTCCAGGACCTCCCGGCCCCGGGCGGGGACCCTTTCGAGGCAGGCTTTGAGTGCCATGCCCCGCTCCGACTCCATCGCCGACAGCCTGTCGGCGTGCTGGGCGACCAGGTCCATGATGTCCGAATCAAAGACGACCCGTGATCGGTTCTTCTTGCGGAACTGAAGCACCTGCAGGTACGCGAACCGCTTGGCCCAAGGGATAAACGGCCGGTTCTTGTCGTACTGATCGTGCTTAGAGAACAACGCGACGGCGGTTTCCTGGAGGATATCGTTCGCGTCGTTCGGGTCCATGACCAGCATCAGGATGTAGCGGTACAGCGCCTGCTGGTTGGCGGCGTAAAGACGCACGAAATCGCCTGTGTGCTGTTCCATAGCGAACGCTGCCTGAAGTCCGGGCGGGCCTATGATCGCCCTCACCTCTATTCAGCAAGGCGCCAGACTTTTGACACTACCGATTGGTAGGTATTCTATTTTTTGCTGTGTATCCTGACGAGGCCGCCGTTCACCCTCATAAAGGTGCGTCTGGCTGATATCATCTCCGGATCAATCCCATTGCCGCACCGATTTTTCCAGGCTCAATCCACCCACGTGACACAAAGCCCGCCCGACACACAACCCGGCCCCGACCCGACGACGCAAGACCCGCTGCTGCGCGCGTCTGGTATCTGCAAGCGCTACGGCGGCGTCGTCGCGCTCGACCATGTTGACGTCACCTTCTTCCCCGGCGAGGTCCACGCCCTGATGGGCGAGAACGGCGCGGGCAAGAGCACGCTCGGCAAGCTCATCGCCGGGGCCGTCCCCGCCACCGCTGGCGACATCGAGGTTGAGGGCCAGCTCGTCCGCATCGCCAACCCGACCGACGCTCAGCGGCTGGGCATCACGATCATTTTCCAGGAACTGGACTTGTTCCCGAACCTGAGCGTGGCGGAGAACATCGCGATCCGCAACCTCCGGTTCGGCGAGTCGGGCCTGGTCCGCTACAAGCGGATGGATGAATTCGCGCTCAAGGCGCTGGGACGCATCGGGCTGGACATCTCGCCGCGCACACTCGTCGGCGACCTGCCCGTCGCTCACCAGCAGATGGTCGCGATCGCCCGGGCGTTGTCGATGGACGCCCGGCTGATCGTGTTTGATGAGTCCACGAGCGCCCTGACCGACGACGCGGTGGACCGGCTGTTCGAGGTAATCGGCCAGCTGCGCGACGAGGGCGTCGCGTGCGTGTTCGTCACCCACAAGATGGACGAGGTCTTCCGCCTGGCCGACCGCGTCACCGTGCTGCGCGACGGGCGGTACGTCGGGACCAAGCGCGCCGCAGAGACTGATATGGCCGAGCTGGTCCGCATGATGATCGGCCACGATGTCGATACGTCCAAGCATTCGCCGAGCCACGCGACAGAACAGCCCATGCTGCGTATCGCCGGCTTGCAGACCCCGGCGCTAAAAGATGTATCGTTTGATGTGCACCGTGGCGAGGTCGTCGGCCTGGCCGGATTGGTTGGTGCCGGGCGTGGTGAGATCGGCCGGGCGCTGTTCGGCCTGGACCCGATCACCGGCGGGTCGGTTGAGTTGGCGGGCCGGCAGATCGGCTTCGGCTCGCCGAGGCAGGCGATGCGCGCCGGCGTCGCCCTGCTACCGCGGGACCGCAAGACCGAGGGCCTGATGATGCAGATGTCGGTCCGCGAGAACACCTCGCTGGCGGTCCTGCCGCGCATCAGCCCCGCCGGCTGGATCGGCCGGGGCGAGGAAGCCAGCCGCTGCGACGCCGTCGGCCAGACCACCCGGCTCAAGGCCGCCAGCCCGCACATCGCTGTTTCGTCACTCTCTGGAGGCAACCAGCAGAAGACCCTGCTCGGCCGGTGGCTGCTGACCGACGCGGACCTGTTCTTCCTCGACGACCCGACGCGCGGCGTCGATATCGGCGCGAAGGAAGACATCTACAAGATCATCGAAGAGCTGGCACAACGCGGCAAGGCCATTATCATGGTTAGTTCGGAATTGCCCGAACTCATCCGCTGCTGCGACCGGATCATCGTGATGAACGAGGGCCGATCGGTTGCTGACCTGAAGCGATCGGAGACGAACCAGGAGGAGATCCTGACCTACGCGACCGCCGGGCCCGTGGTATCGGCCTGACCCTTCCCCTCGGCAGCCCGCCACCTCGCTGAGGTGTGGCCCCGTGAATCCCGATGAATAAACTGCTTCAAGTCCTTGCCCAACGCCGCGACCTGACCCTGACGCTGATCGTTCTGGTGGCGTTGTTCATTACCGCGGTCATCATCAGCCCCGGCCAGCGCTTCCCGAAGGAAGAAAGCCTCGGATTCATGACCGTCACCCTGCCAAAGGGCTGGCCGATCTTCCTGACGCTCGAGAACCTCACCGACATCCTGCGGACCAACGCGATCATCGGCGTCATGGCACTGGGCATGACGCTGGTCATCCTGACCGCGGGCATCGACCTGAGCGTGGGCAGCATCCTGCTGCTCGCCAGCGTGGTCACCGGGCTGGTGATCCGCGACACCAACGCGCCGTGGATCGCCGCGGTCGCGCTGGGGATCTTCGCGGGCACCGTCGTCGGCGCGCTCAACGGCGCGCTCATCGCCAAGCTCAAGGTCCAGCCGTTCATCATCACCCTCGCCACGATGATCGGCATCCGCGGGCTGGCGAAGATGTTCTCCAACAACAAGACCGTGCTGCTGCCTAACGAAGAGGGCACACAGGGCTACGCGTTCATCGAGATCGTCGCCTCCAAGTGGGTGACGATCGGCTCGTTCGTGGTGCTCGCCGCGGTCTTCGCGCTGCTCTTGTGGGGCACCGTGTTCGGCCGCTACGTCCGCGCCCTGGGCGACAACGCCAAGGCCGCCGACTACGCCGGCCTGCCGACCCAGCGGATGCTCGTCGCCGTATACACCCTGACGGGCATGCTCGCGGGGGTCGCCGGCGTGCTGAGCTGCGCCCTCGACGAGAACGCGGACTCGACCCAGGGCGTCGCCGCAGAGCTGGACGTCATCGCCGTGGTCGTCATAGGCGGGACATCCCTCGCCGGCGGGCGCGGCAGCATCCTCGGCTCGGTCCTCGGACTTCTGATTATTATGATCCTCAAGAACATCCTCGGCCTGAACAACATCGGCTCCAACGAGCAGCAGGTCATCATGGCCGGCGTCATCATCCTCGCCGTCGCGGCGCAGATGATCCAGGGCTCGTCCCTGCCCGCCTGGCTGCGGATCGGCCCGCTGAAGAACTGAAGCAACCCCGCGCCACAAACCGGACACACAAACAAGGAGACCCGCCCATGCCTGCACGCCTTTCCGCATTCACGATGATTGCGCTGACCACGCTGTCCACACTCTTGCTCGCCGGCTGCGGCGGGTCGGGCTCGGACGCCAAGTACCTGGTCATCTTCTGCCAGGCCAACAACGCCGAGCCCTACCGCGCCGCCCAAAACGAGCGCTTCGAGGAACTGTTCGGCGAGCGCGACGACGTCAAGCTCGTCATCTACGACGCCGCGAAGAACGGCACCAAGCAGGTCGAGCAGATCGAGCAGGCCATCAAGCAGCAGCCCGACCTGCTGATCGTCGCCCCGCTGAACAACGCCACGCCCAACAAGCCGATGGAAAAAGCCCAGGAAGCGGGCATCAAGGTCATCTGCCTGGAACGCAACACCACCGGCAAGCACTACGACACCTTCATCGGCTGCGACAACAAGGCGATCGGCAGAATGGCCGGCGAGTTCATCGTGAAAGCGCTGACCGAGAAACACGGCGAGCCCAAGGGCAAGCTCATCGAGCTCAAGGGCAGCGAGATCCAGGCCATGAACGACCGGCACGACGGCGCGTTCGAGGTGCTCCAGCCGCACATCGACGCCGGCAAGATCGAGGTCGTCCACACCGCCACCGCGAACTGGGCCAAGACCGAGGCCCGCGCGAAGATGACCGAGGCCTACAACGCCACCGAGGGCGACTTCGATGTCATCTACGCCCACAACGACCCGATGGCCCACGGCGCCTACCTGGTCATCAAGGGCAAGAACGAGCAGGCCGCCAAGGACGCCATCATCGTGGGTATCGACGGCCTGGCCGAGGAAGGCGTCAAGTGGGTAGAGGCCGGCGACCTCGACGCGACCTTCGAGTACCCGCTCTGTGTGGACAAGGCCGTTGAGATCGGCATGAAGATGATCGAAGACCCCGACTTCAAGCCCGAAGCGACCTACATCCTCGATTCCAGACCCATCACCGGCAAGTAATCGACGACGCATAGCCGGGCGGCAACAAGGTGCTTGGCAAAGCTAGCGGCCAACCCGGCAATACCCGGAACGTGCAAAGATCGGCACCGATCGCAGCACGTTCCGGGTTTTTCGATGCATGGGATAACAGGGCCGAATCGGTATGATCCGATAGCATCCGCCCGATATCACCCGCAGATCACGAATCGTATTCAAGCGAGCTTTCAATCATGTTTATCCGGGCTGCCTGCTGCGTCTTGCTTCTTCTTGGGATGATGCTTGCCAACGCATTTACCGCTGATGATGCGATTGCGGTAGTTGCACAAGACGACATTACGGCAGGTGACAAGCCCACGACCCGTTCCGAGCGGGGGAAAGCGCGGACGCCGACACCAACGAAGCGAATGAACCCAGCTAGGGATCAAATGATATCGAGCCCGGCGATTTGCTAGATGACGGTGCAGCGGACGCATCCTCCCGGCTTGTGATCTTCTGCCAGGCCAGCAACAACGTGCCGTGCCACGCGTTACAGAACAAACGATTCCAGGAACTGGCCGAGGATCGGGAAGACCTAAAACGTGTCATCTTCGACGCGCAGAGCAAACCCGAGGAGCATATCAGACAGATCGAGCAGTCAATCAAGATGCAGCCGGACCTGCTGATCGCCGCGCCACGCACCAAGCAGGCCGATGAAGCGCGCGCTGAAGGCGGGGATCCCCGTGAACACCATCACGCCCAAGGCAATCTCAATCCTGGACCAGTAGGACGAGGGACAGGAGCAATAAGATAGATCTGCTCACCCCCGTTTGGGTCATTGCAGAGTCTTTTACGTTATTCCTTGCGCATGTCGATGCAGACCAACGTGCCCTTGCTGCCCCGGCAGTACACCAGCCCTTCGCTGATCGTTGGCGCGGTCCAGATGTTCTGTTCATCGATGATCTTCGCCCGGGCGATCGGCTTGAAGCCGTCAGGCGTCAACGGCGCAGTGATCAATTCGCCCGAGTCTGACAGCACCAGCAGCGAGTCATTGACCGCGATGGCGGTGCCCTGCCCCAGCCCGCGCTGCCGCCACTTCGTGCGCCCGGTCTTCGCATCGACACACTTCAGCGTCGCCATGTCGTAGCCGTACAGGTAGCCATTATGCAGGACCGATGTCGGCATCTGGCTGCGCAGGGCCTTGCCTTCCCAGATGATCTCCAACCCCTCGCCATCGAACTTGAGCATCGCACAGCCGGTGTTGTAGCCCGAGGTGATGAACACCTCGCTGCCGTCTTCATTCACAACAGGCGTCGCGGCATGGATATTGTTCTCCGTCGTCCAGGGGTGGTGGCCGACCTGCTTGCCCGTCTCTCGCTCCACAATGTATAGACCAGTGTGCGGGAAGACGGCGAGGTAATCCTTGTCTTTGAACGTGAACGGCGCGGGCGTGGCGTACGAAGAGCCGTAGTCGTCGGTCTTCCAGACAATGTCGCCGGTCTTCTTGTCCAGGCAGACGACCCGGCCCAGTTCCATGTAGATGCGGTCGCCGAGTACAATCGGCGAGCAGGCAACGCCCCAGACCGCGGGCTTGACGCCGAGCATATGGATCAGGTTCTTCTCCCAGATGACCTCGCCGGTCTCTGCATCGTGGCAGTACAGCCGCCCGTCGCGGGTCGGGTTGTAGGCCCTGCCGTCTTCGATGGTAATCGAGCCGGACGGCCCGCCGGAGTTGAGGTAGTCGAACTTCTCCATCTCGAAGCTGAACGACCACGCCTCTTCCCCGCTCTTCGCGTCGTAGCAGTACAGCGTCGTCCTGCCCCCGCGCCAGCCCGCGGTGTACGCCCGGCCGTCCGCGACCGTCACCGCGGTATAGCCCACCCCGATGTCCTTCTCCCAGCGCACGCGCGGCTCGCCCCCCGCCTCGACCCACTTGGGCGTAAACGCCTCATCCACAACCATGCCGTTGCGCTGCGGCCCGAGCCAGTGCGGCCACTCCGCAGCCGCAGAAAGACCGGACATGGCTAACACCATCGCTGCGAATCGAACAAGGCGCCGGTGCAGTCGTCTCATCGCAGTCGAACTCCCAATCGGTGTGAAGCCAGGTGCGTGCCTGCCGCTGCCCAATGCGCGATCACAGGCATGTAATGTTCTTATCCAGGCCGCTCCAAAATGTGACAACCACTTACCAGATTGTTAGGCAGGCTTTCAATGGCGTGTCTTATTGAGAGTGCCTGTTTTTCGTGGGCACTGGCGATTCTGCACATCAGCCGAAGACTACCAACCGATGAAAGGGCTATGACTAAACCGATACTGGCAATCGCGCTGGATATTGACGGCACGATCACCGGCCATCCCGGGTTTTTTGCATTCATTCGTCGGACGCTGATCCAGGCGGGCACAGGGTTCTCATCATCACGTTCCGGGATGAGTCGGGCCGGGACACAACCCAATCAGGCCTGCGAGAATAGGGCATCCATTACGATGAACTGATCTACTGGTCGAAGGGATGTGATCTTGCCGAAGTCGATGTATGCAAAGCCGGGCTCTGCCGGGAGTACGACGTCGATTGGTTCTTCGAAGATGACCCGAACGTACCGGCTCATGTCGATAAGAAGACTGTTTGCATGCAGCCGTTTAACTGACTCGGCTGATGAGTCTCCAATGGCCGATTACCAACCCCTTGATACAGACGAGGCTCGTTGTCGTATCTGACAAATACTTGGATGATGTGATCGAGGTAGCCATCAAAAATCCAGTGCACCAATTCGGCCTCTACAGGGATTAGATCGCTTCTTTTCAACGGCCTTGTATCCAAGTGGTGGATTTAGCTACTTTTGACATGGATCACTGGCGCAGTCCCGCGCCGGCGTTGGCCAGCTTCAGCACCTTGCCCGGATTGTTGAGTACAACGTACAGCTTGCCGTCGGGGGGCGCTGACGACATCGCGGACCCGCCCCGCGTTCTTGAGGATGACCTCCTGATAGATCACCCGGCCGTCTTGGATATTCAGCCGACGCAGCTCCTGGTGGGCCAAAGCGCTGACAAACAGGTTGTTCTGCCAACGGGGGAAGTATTCACCCTTGGCGAACTCGATGCCGCAGATGGCGATCGACGGGGCAAGGCTGTAAGACGGGTAGTAGACCGGCCGCTCGTTGCTGACGTGGCCATCGATCCAGACGACGTTGCCGACCTGGTTGTTGACGCCCTCTTTGCCCCCGCCGCCGTGGCGCGCGTGGAAGGTGGGCATCTGCTGGCCCGAGACGGGTGAGTACTGGTTGCTGGGCGATAAGCCGGTGGGCGGGAACCCCCATGGCACGCGGCCCACGACGGTCAGCGACTGCATCCGGCCCGAGTCGTGGAACATGACCGCTTCGGTCGGGTTGCGGACCTGGTGCGGCTTGACGCCGAAAACCGTGCCGGCGTAACGCTTCAGGGACTAGCCGTTTCAAGATCCGCATCGGCGCGTTTGATGGCCTTGTGCTGCTCTTCCTGCACGCCCTTCTTCCAATAGCTGGAGATGTAAAGGTCCTTGCTGCTCAGGCCGCGTTCGCGTTTGAAGTACTGCCGGAGGTCTTTCATCTGGTCGAAATCGCAAGCAGCCCAAACAAACGGCCGGCCCTTCAGCCACCGCACCGACCGGGCCGCGCCGATCAGTGGCGGGTAACCGCCGGTCGATTCGCCGGGTGTCGCCCACACGACCGCGATGCCGTCCCGCCGGGGCAGTTGAGGACGCTGTGGCAGGTCTGGCACTTCAATAACCACGTATCCCCGGACGTTCGAATCGAGGCATTCGAGGTTGGCACTGATCGCGGGTACCGCGGTGAGGTCGCCCACCAAGAAAAACCAGTCGGCGGTGCGGTCCACCATCGTGCCGGCCCCCGGCCCGTTGATCGCGACCGGATCGCCTGGCCCTGCGTTCGCCGCCCAGAGCGTGCCCGGGCCCGCGGCGAAGTCGCCGTGCAGCACGATATCCAGGTCGATCTCGTTCGCTTCGGGACGGTAGTGACGGATCGTGTACGTCCGGACGTAGGTATGCCCATCGCCCTCGGGCTTGGGGATAAGCAGCTTGACATAGCTGCCCGCCGCGTTGGGCGGGAAGTCGCTGAGGGCGGGCCCGCCGATCGTAATCCGTCGCATATACGAGCAAAGCTCGGCACATCGAAGGACTGTTAACTGCCGGGTTGCACGCTGTGGTCTTTGCATCACAACTCACTGCTGTTGGGCAAGGCGTTAAAATTTGATACGCCAAACAAGGGGTGGGGTGAGCAATTTACCCGCCCCACCCTTCTGATTTATAGCGACGAATGGAAAACGCAAGCGCGAATCTGGCACAGTTTAGCCCGCCGACTCGTCTCGCTCTTCTTTCTCTTCATCAAACTGCGGGAGCAGGCCCGCCTTCCGCGCCTTCTCGAGATTGCCTTCCGGGTCGCGGTTCCACCGCCGAATGTCCGACGAGCGGAAGAAATAGACCGTCTTGCCCCGGTACTCAATCGAGGGGCTCTCGGGACAGACAATCACGGTGCGGCGTATCGGGCAGAACCGCTGCTTCATCAGCTTGCTTTCGGGGAGCTCAACCCCTTCGAGCTGTGGGAGGGGCGGCTTCTCAGATTCGATCGACATCGCCGCCACGGCGTAGTAATCCGGGTTCAACTCCCACGCCGTTACACAAGTGGCGCAGCACATGTAGACCTCTTTGCCCTTGTACTGAGCAACCTCGTTTACATCGATCTCCGACCCGGCCATGATCGGGCAGAGCTTCTGGTCTTCGGCGAACGCTGCAAAACTCAGGCTCAGACACAGTGCCAGAAAAATAAAAGCTTTCATCGCATTCATACCTTTCCTGTGAGCGCGGTGCGTGATGTGCGTCCCTGCGGCAACAAAAGAACCAAAGCAGAGCCGTGTTAACACGAAGCACCAGCATCAAACTCCTGACAATCAGCCAAACAACTGGAACTGTGGCACAACAGGTGGGCACGCAACCCAAACCTCATCCCGAAATATAGAGAACGAGTCTCATTCGCTAAAGAGATGATAGCCATGCGCCTCTGCCATGTCAATCACCCCGTACACAGCGGTCACGGATCTCCCGCGAGCCGGGATACAAGCTAAACAGGCTTGAAGAATGCGACACCCCTTCTGGTCGGGCTCGAGACTAGGATTATGACTCCGAGCTTGTGACACATAACAGGTGGCGGCTTCCGGGCAGCGTGTCAAAAAACAGCGATGTGCCCAAGCTAGACAAGGCCGACCCTTGCGGCTATATATTGAGACTTTGTCGCAGAAACATCGCGCCTTTTCATCCGATTTCATAATACAGACTGCCTAAGGCAGAGAAAGCCACGACCGATGATGCGAACCTGGACAACGATTGCCGTGATGCTGCTTGTGGGTCTGCTTAGCCCCGCGGGCGCCTCCGCCGACAATGTGGTCAACGTCTACTCCTCCCGCCACTACGACTCGGATGACAAACTCTACGAAGCGTTCACCCAGGAAACGGGTATCAAGGTCAACCTGATCGAGGGCAAGGCCGACGAACTGCTTGCCCGCATCAAGCGCGAAGGCCGCCTGAGCCCGGCGGACGTGTTCATCTCCGTTGACGCCGGCCGGCTGCAACTGGCGGTCGATGCCGAGGTGCTCGAGCCGGTGGACTCGACGCTGCTCAAAGACCGCGTCCCCGCGAGCCTGCGTCACCCCGACGGGCTTTGGTTTGGGCTCTCCAAGCGTGTCCGCTGCATCTATGTCAGCAAGGATGCGCCCGATGACCTGATCAAGACCTACGCGGAGCTGGCCGACGCCAAGCTCAAGGGCAAGCTGCTGATCCGCTCCTCGTCGAATCTCTACAACCAGTCGCTGGTCGCCTCGCGGTTGAAGATCATGGGCGAATCCAAGACCCAGGCGTGGGCCAACGGGATCGTCACGAACATGGCCCGCACGCCGCAGGGCGGGGACACGGACCAGCTCCGCGCCCTGGCGGCCGGCGAAGGCGGAGTCGCGGTGGCGAACCACTACTACTTCGCGCGGATGATCGCGGGCAACAAGCAGTCGGACAACGAGGCTGCGAAGAAGATCCGGATCATCTTCCCCGATCAGGACGGCCGGGGCGCACACGTCAACGTCTCGGGCGCGGGCGTGATCAAGACCTCGCGGAACAAGGACAACGCGATCAAGCTGATCGAGTTCATGACGACCAAGCAGGCTCAGAAACTCTGGGCCCTGGACAACCACGAGTTCCCGGTAGTCGAAGGCATCGAGCTGACGCCGGTGCTCAAGGGTCTTGGTGAATTCAAGGAAGATTCGCTGAACGCGGCGGAGCTTGGCAAGAACAACCGCGAAGCCGTGCGGGTCATGGACCGCGCGAGCTGGCGGTGAGGTGTTAAGCTGGCGGCTCTGTGAAATCCTCTTCACCCAACGCCGGCCCCCTGACCCTACTTGCAGACGGTGCTGCCAGGCGGCGCCGTCTGTTTTTCTTTCTCCGCTACCTGCCTTCGATTTGGACACTCTTGTGTGTCGCAATCAGCCTGATTGTCGCGTTGCCTGTGTTCGTCGTGCTGTACCACCTGACGCAGGACAGCCGGGGCGAGTGGTCGCACCTGGCCGAGACCAGGCTGCCGGGCTACCTCAAGAACACCACGATCATCGCGGTCAGCGTCTGCGCGATCGCGGCCACCGTTGGCACGGCAACCGCCTGGCTGGTCACCGCCTGCGACTTCCCCGGCCGGCGAGTTCTGAGCTGGGCTTTGATCCTGCCGCTGGCCGTGCCCGCTTACCTCGCGGCGTATGCCTACACCGACCTGTTTCAGTTCGCCGGGCCTGTACAGACCTACCTGCGTGCCGGCTTCGGATGGGAGCGTGGCGACTACTGGTTCCCCGACCTGCGCACGCGCAGCGGCGCGACCTTTATCCTCAGCAGTACGCTCTACCCCTACGTCTACCTCGCGGCACGCACCGCGTTCCTTGAACAGTCCGCCTGCTCGCTCGAAGTCGCACGGACACTCGGGCACGGGCCATGGCGGGCGTTCCTCCGGGTCGCCCTGCCGCTTGCTAGGCCGTCGATCGCGGCGGGTACGGCGCTGGTCCTGATGGAAACCCTCGCCGACTTCGGGGCCGTCGATCACTGCGCGGTCGATACGCTCGCAACCGGCGTGTACCACGCCGCGATCCCGCTGGAGAACTGGACCGCGGGCGCTCAGCTCGCGTCGCTGCTCCTTGGCTTTGTTGTCGTCGCCATCGCAATCGAAGCCTTAGCCCGCCGCCGTGCGCGTCACCACCAGCTTTCGACCCGCCTGCAGCGCATCAAGCGGCAGCGGCTCGGCGTCGCCGGCTCGCTTGGCGCACTAACAGCCTGCGTGCTGCCGATCCTCGCAGGCTTCGCACTTCCCGTGGGTGTCTTTATCCACATGGCAGTCACGACCGGCGATGAACGCGCGGCAGAGATCGCGATCGACCACGGCAAGAACTCGCTCATCCTCGCCTCGATCGCATGTATCGCCGCGGTCGTCTTCGCCATCCTGATCGCCTACGCCCACCGACTCCAACGCGGGCCCGTGACCGCCATCGCCGCACGGATCAGCGGCCTGGGCTACGCGTTGCCCGGCACCGTCTTGGGCGTCGGGCTGCTGATCCCGATGACCTGGCTGGACTTCAAGATCAACGACCTGACCATCTGGCTCTATGACGAGGTGGTCGGGCTCGTACTCACCGGCACGATCTTCGCCGTCTTGCTGGGCTACCAAACCCGGTTCCTCGGCGTCGCGTTGGCGATGATCGAGTCAGCCTTCGGCCGAGTGAAGCCCTCGCTCGACGATGCGGCACGCACACTAGGCGCGTCGCGTCTCCGCCTAGCTTTGCGGGTGCACGTGCCGATGCTGCGGGCCTCGGTCCTCGCTGCGGGGCTGTTGGTGTTTGTCGACGTTGTGAAGGAGTTACCCGCGACGCTCATGCTTCGGCCGTTTAACTTCGATACCCTTGCCGTGCGGACCTACCAACTCGCCAGTGACGAGCGGCTGGAGCAGGCTGCGTTCTCCGCCCTGCTCATCGTCGGCATCGGGCTGATCCCGGTCATCATGCTGTCGTGGCTGATGGCCAGCGGCAAACCAGGCAAGCCAACCGGCTAGACCTATACCTCGCATCCGCGCACGCAACAGGCCCAACACCATGACGGCCCAAACGACCCAGCACGACAACCCGTCACACACCAACACCACCCCGCCGATCGCGCCGCCCGTCGCTGAGGTCAGAAACGTCAGCTTCGCGTATAAAAGAGGTGCAGCGGTACTAAGCGACCTGAGCCTGACGCTGCACGCCGGGCAAGTCCATTGCCTGCTCGGCGATTCGGGCTGTGGTAAATCGACCCTTCTGCGTCTGCTTGCGGGGCTGGAGCGTCCAAGCCAGGGCACGATCCTGCTAGAGGGCCAGACGGTCAGCAGCAGTGGCCGGTCAATCCGCCACCGCAAACCCGAGCATCGGGCCGTCGGCTATGTCTTTCAAGACTACGCACTGTTCCCGCACCTCTCCGTGCTGCGTAACGTCATGTTCGGCATGCGAAGCACGCCGCGGTCACAACGCAGAAAGGCTGCGCAGAACTGGCTCGAACGCGTCGGCCTGGTAGAGTTTGCCGACAAGATGCCCTACACCCTCAGCGGCGGCCAGCAACAACGCATCGCACTCGCACGAGCACTGGCAAGCGGCCCCAAGCTCATGCTGCTCGACGAACCCTTCACCGGTTTAGACACCACACTACGCGAGGATTTGCGCGACACAACCCTGAAGCTGCTGCGCGAAGCAGGCGTCGCGACACTGATGGTCACGCACGACCCCGCCGAGGCACTACTCGTCGCCGACACCGTCTCGGTGATACAGCAGGGCAAGCTGATTTGCCAAGGCCCACCGGACCGGGTCTGTGCCCTGGAACCCAGACCGAAAGGCCCACCGGTTGTTCGCCTCACCATCCATTGCAACAACGCGTGCCAACAGCAAGGCACAGAAGATCATTAGGCCAATCCCATCGATATGCCAGCACCTGCTCGGCGAGCCAAAAAAGAAGACGACGTCTTCGAACACCGACGTAACGGCCATTACATACCGCAGAGCTGCGGCCGGGCCATCCGCCGTACGATCGCACGCGCAGGCTGCAGGCCAAACAGTGACCAACCACCGTCTCTGATTGCACCGTATAGCGGTTCGATACACTAAAAACCGCAAGACGGCGGTGATTTTGGCAAATGATTTCTTGCGTTCAACAACATCCCCACAGACGCTCTAGGATCGCTTCTCCTATCCGATCATTGGCCAGTTGATATGCCTAGTGATGTGATTGGGCGATCCCCTTTCCTTGCATTGTGTGTTGTCGGCCGGATCAGGCGCTTGAGTATCCGAGGCGTCGCCGGGTGATCATGAGGCCGCCCAAGCCAAGCAGCGCCAATGAGGCGGGCTCGGGTACGTTGACAGCAGCTCTCGGCCCGGTAAAAGCGGCGAAAGCGAGGCCGAAATCGGCATCATCCACATCGCCGTCGCCGTCGAGGTCCGCGCTGGGGTTGCTGCTCGGGCCGTTGTTGGGGCCGGTGAAGGCGGCAAAAGCGAGGCCGAAGTCCGCATCATCCACATCGCCGTCGCCGTCAAGGTCGATCGGGTTGGCGGTGTAGAGCAGTTCGAAGTTCACCTGCGCGGTGCCCAGATCGCCGACGTAGCGGCTGTTGGGCCCGATGATAGCACTGAGTTCTGACTCGGTAAGGTTGCTCGGCAGTACCGCACCCAAACTCAACACACCGCTGATCGGTGTCAGGCTCCCCTCGGCCAACTCGGTATCGCTCGAAGTCAGCGAGCCATTACTCATTATAGCTGTGTGGTTTTCTTCGATGAAGCCGGCGCCTTCGATCAAATAGCCGTGCAGGTCCTCGCCGTTGGTATCAACAATCAGTTCACCGGTCTGCGCATCGTAGAACAGGTCAAACGTTGAGTCGACGACCTGGTCGGGGAGGGCAACCTCCTGGCCGGTCGCCTTGCTGATAGGCAGCTGCGCATCGATTGCAAACAGATGGTTCCGCAACAGTGTGCTCAACTCCGCGGCGATGGAGTTCTGCTCGAACACGTCGTTTGTTTCGCTGAGGTCTTCCGCGAGGTTGTAGAGCTCGTACGTGCGGCTCTCATAGAAGAAGATCAGCTTCCAATCGCCTTTGCGGACCGCGGAGACAAACGTCCCGCCGGTGACCAGAGCGCTGCCGTTATCCTGGTCGGAGGTGTGGGGGTAGTGCCAGAAAATCGCACCGCGGTCGACGGTCCCGCCTTCGACCGCGACGGCGAAGCTGACGCCGTCGGTCTGCGCGTTGTGTGCCGCGTTGCCCGGGGTGTTGGTGATATTACAGTACAGGGCAAAATTAAAGTGTGGCAGTTTATTTTTCGGCCCCCAAAGG
>JANQKT010000016.1 GCA_028280965.1 Phycisphaeraceae bacterium | reverse complement strand
CAGGAAGAAGGGCTTGCCGGTTTCCAGCGCATCGTCGATCGTCGCCTTGGCTTCGATCGTGAGCGCATCGGTCAGGAAGGTGTCCGTGCCGTGGTACTTGTCGAGGTCGGGCACGGCCCTGGCCGGGTTGCCGCCGGTCTTGCCGTAGCCGTCCTCGCCGTAGTAGCTGCCGGGCTCGCCCCAGGACCAGCCGGCGACGTTGACGTCGTAGCCGAGGTTGCTGGGCGACTGGGTCGGGTGCTTCAGCGGACCGAAGTGCGCCTTGCCGATATAGATCGTATGGTAGCCGGCGGCCTTGAGCACACCGGGCAGCGTGGCCCTTGCGTCATCGAAGCCGGTCCAGTTCCAGTCGCGCGGGCCGAACTCGCCATGGTTATTCGACTCCGAGCGGATCCACTGCGTCACGTGGTGGCGGGCCGAGTTCTGGCCGGTGAGGATCGATGTCCGCGTCGGCGAGCAGACGCTCATGGCGTAGAAGTTGTTGAGCCGGGCGCCCCGCGCCGCGAGCTTCTCCATGCTCGGGGTGCGGTAGTAGTCGTTGAGCGGGTACTTCTTCGCCCGGCCCGCCTCGTCGGTCATGAAGGGCACCGAGGTGTCCATCGGCCCCATGTCATCGACCAGGAAGACGACGATGTTGGGATGGTCCGCGGCGCCAGCAGACACGCGGGCCGCACCGGTACACCCCGCCAGCAGCAGTGCCGCCATCACCCCCGCCGCCAGTATCCAGTCGCGTCGCGTAGCCACCATGGCGATGCCCTTCTATGAGATGTTTGAATGGAGGGTCGGCCGTGCCTCAAGGTGTTCGAACCCACATGATGCCCGAAGGGCTTGCTCGGGTCCAATCGGCCGGGCACGCCGATCTCAAACCGCATGACCCTCGCAACCTCCGCCTCATCCCCGGCGTGTCAAGGACAGAGGCCGGCCAGCGGCGACCTCTCCTCCTCCAGAGCAGGACCGCAAATCGACCCGGGTGTCGGTGCTCTGACTAGCGCGGTCGGACGGCCTTGATGGCGTGCAACACCAGGAACTGTACATCCTCTTGCGGATTCCTAGAGCGGCTCAAACACTGATGTAGCGTACACAAGGGGGTAGTGCCATTTTTGAGGGATTGCCCCCGTCTCTCGTTCGCTACGTACTTACATGAACTGCTCTAAGGGCGGATGCCCTCGTGTACTAAACCCGGAACGCGATCGTCGATCAGTTTGTGACCCGCTGCTGGGAGTAGCAGAAAGATTGACCGTGCTCTGGACAGCATGATGCTGCAGGACACTGATCAATCCGGTTGAAAACACCTAAACTGTTTTGAACCGACTCGAAAACAACCAACCCAACAAGGAGCATGTGATGTTTCGATCGACCACCCGGCTCGCCGCCCTGCTCTTGGCCTGCGCGGCGACGCTGGCGGCATGCAAGGCCACCACCTGCGAGACATGCGGAGGCGACGCCGCCAAGGCCATCTCCCTGTTCGACGGCAAATCGCTGGACGGCTGGTTCGTCGACGTGCCGGAGGCGGACGGCAACCCGGAGATCGAACCGAGCTTCATCGTGCGCGACGGCAAGCTTGTCTCGAAGGGCACGCCGCGCGGCCACCTGATTACCCACAAGTCTTACAAGGACTACCGCCTGGTCGTGGAGTACCGGTTCGCAGCCAAGCCCGGCAACTGCGGCATCCTCGTCCACACCGATAGCGAGCGTCTGCGGGCGCTCTACAACATGTTTCCTGCATCACTGGAGGTCCAGATGCAGAACGGCAGCGCCGGCGACTTCTGGTGCATCCACGAGAACATCTCGGTGCCGAACATGGCCGAACGCCGCAAGGGCCCACCTGAGAACTACGGCGGCAAGCAGGGCCAGTCCCGGCACATCCGCAACCTGACCGACGGCAGTGAGAACAAACCCGGCGAGTGGAACACCATGGTCATCGAGGCCCTGGGCGACAAGATCCGCGTCTGGGTCAACGGCGACCTGGTCAACGACGGCTTCGGCTGCACCGCCAGCGAGGGTCAGATCTCGCTCCAGGCCGAGGGCTCGGAGGTCGAGGTCCGCAAGATGGAGCTGACGCCGATCACCGGGCTGGCGCCGGCGAAGAACCTGGAGGACGCAAGATAATCTTCAGAACATGTGTGAAAGGCAGGGTGGGCATCTTGCCCGCCATTCGAGCGCAGCTCGAAGTAATCCTGTTTCAGGACTTCGTCGTGGCGGCAGGCTGGAAGCCTGCCGCACCTGAAACGATACCCAACTCTCTGATCGCGCAGGACACAACAAAGGAACCTTCATGATTGACCCCCCACTGACCCGCCGTGACTTGATCCGCGCCTCCGCGGGGGCCGCGGCGCTCGGGGCCGTGGCGCCCTACGCCTTCGCGCAGGCCCCGGGGACCTTGAAGGTCGGCGTCATCGGTACCGGCGGGCGGGGGACGGGCGCCGCGGTGGACATCGCGCGCTCCTCACCCGGCATCGAGGTCGTTGCCCTGGCCGACCTGTTCCCCGAGCACCTGGAGCGGGCGCGCAAGGCGATCCAGGCCGCCGTTCCCGGTTCTTACAAAGTGACGGACGAGACGGCCTTTGTCGGCCTGGATGCCTACAAGCAGGTGATCGCGTCCGATTGCGACATCGTGCTCTGCGCCGGCTACCCGCACTTCCGCCCGCTGCACGTCGAGTCGGCGGTCAACGCGGGCAAGCACGTCTTTGCGGAGAAGCCGATCGCGGTCGATCCGGTCGGCGTCCGCCGGTTCATGAAGGCCGGCGAGGTTGCGAAAGAGCGCGGGCTGGGCGTCCTCGCCGGCACGCAGCGCCGGCACGCCACGCACTACCGCGCCGCGGTCCAGGCGGCCCATGACGGGCGGCTGGGCAACATCACCGGCGGATCGCTCTTCTACTGCCGCAACTCGGGCCGCACGCCCAAGCCAAGGCTCGAGGGCGAGAGCGACATGGACTGGATGCTCCGCAACTGGTGGTGGTTCAACTGGCTCAGCGGAGGGATGATCGGCCAGCTGCTGGTCCACGTCATCGACATCATGCACTGGGTCATGGGCGGGCCCTGCCGGTCGGCGTACGGCAGCGGCGGGCGCGCGGCCTACACCCAACCGATCTACGGCAACATCTTCGACCACTTCGCGATCTGCTACGAGTACCCGGACGGCGAGCAGTTCCACGCGCAGGTCCGCCAGACACCGAACTCGGACCGCAACGTCAGCGAGATGTTTATGGGCAGCAAGGGCCGGCTCATCACGACCGCCTCGCAGGCGTTCCTGCTCGGCTGGGACCGCAGCCGCATCGCGACCTACAAGCAGGAAGGCAGCCCATACATCCACGAGCACACCCATTTCGTCGAGTCGATCCGCGCCGGCGAGCCGCTCAACGAATCGAAGCAGATCGGCGAATCCACGATGATGGCGGTCATGGGCCAGCTCGCGGGTTGGACCGCGAAGAAGGTCGAGTGGGACTGGGCGATGAACGAATCCGAGCTCGACCTGACCCCACCATCCTATGAGCAGGGCGAGGTCCCGCCGGTCCCCGTGCCCGGCACGACGCCGCTGATCTGATCGGTTGTCAGTGAACAGCCCCTGCATCAGATGTCCACGCACCACTACTGCCTGCTGCTCAACCGTGACGGCAAGCCGCCCGAGCAGTTCGAATCCTACTCCCGGGCGGCGCTGAAAAACCCGGGCTATAGGGTGCTCCGCCACGACCGGCACGCCCACGCGGCGGTCTTCGATGGCGGTGACGCGGAGAACGATGTCTACAGCTACATCGTTTACAACGGCGACGAATCGCTGGGCCTGCCTTACGTCGCGTCGGCCAACAAGCGCATGAACCTGATGATGCAGCTGAACGCGGCGATCAGGGACAACGTGTTGTCGTTTACGACCCGCAACGGCGTGACGGACACGTTTGTTTTGTCCGTGGCGGAGTGAGGCCAGCACACCCGTTGTTGACACACAACGAAAAACGCCCCCCGCGGTGGAGGGCGTTTTGATTCGTGCGTTGTCGTTGATGCTTAGCCGCGTCGCCGGCGGGCGATCAGCAGGCCGCCAAGCCCGAGCAGCACCAGCGAGGTCGGCTCGGGGACGACGTAGAAGCCGTCGCTGCCGTTGGTGTAGGCGATGTTGCCGTCCCACCACGCGAGCTGGCCGGGCGTGTCGTCGCTGGGGCCGGCGGTGAATTCGGCCTCCGACACAACCACTTGCAGCGTCCCGGCCGGGTCGGTGGGGTCATAAGACAAGAGGTCGTCGCCGTCGGACTCGTAGAAGTAGACCAAGCCGTCGGGCGCCTTGAAGATGTCGCCGAAGCCGACGGTCCCGTCGTTCGCGTCGCCGGCGGTCGAGGCGACCGCGTCGATCTGGGCCTCGGTGAGGATGGTCGACATCGTGTTGGTGACGGTGTTCCATCCGCGGAGCGAGTCGCTGGTGTTGTCGCCGATGAGGATCGTGTCGCCGTCGATGCCGATGCCGCCGATGCTGGTGGCGGCGAGGTCGCCGGTGGAGACCTCGACCGAGACCACGTTGCCGGGGGTGATCTGGATGATCGAGTCGGTCGGCGAGTCGTAGCTGTAGATCGTGCCGTCCGAGCCGACCTCGAACGAAGCAGAGAGGTTCGCGCTGACGCCAAGCACGCCATCGATCGTCGCCTTGGAAACCACTTCCGTCACGGCGCCGGTGCCGAGGTTGACTTCGTAGACGTTGTTGTCAAAAAAGCTGACGAAGCGGGCGTTGCCGCCGACGATCGCCACACCGTTGCCCGCGGCCATGTCGTTGGCCGAGCCGGTCGTCGCCCAGTCGGTGGTGTCAAACACCGTCGTGAAACTGACGCCGTCGGCCGTTGACGTGATCGTCCCGACATCGGCGGTGGTGGTGTCACGCAGGAACGAATAGGCGACCCCGCCGGAGACGGCGACGGTCTCGAGGAAGGTCGCCTCGGCGACGCCGTTGCCGGCCTGCGCCTCGGTGAAGACGAGCGACGGGACGGCGGCGGAGGCCCAGCCGGCGAGGGCCAGCGAGCCGATCAGTGCGGTGCAAGTGAAGCGTGCTTTCATGGTTCTTCTCCTAACGGGAACAGAGGGTGCAGGCGGACAAAGTGTGTTCATCAAGCAAGATCAGACCCGCCGACGATCGCGGCGGACAAACAATAAGAGCGAGAGCGCAGCGACGGCGGATGCGGGCTCGGGCACGTTGGCCGCTGCGCCGGGCCCGGTGAACGCGGCGAAGGCCAGCCCGAAATCGGCATCGTCCACATCGCCGTCGCCGTCCAGGTCGGCGTCCGGGTTGCCCGTCGGGACGCCGGGCCCGGAGAACGCGGCGAAGGCCAGGCCGAAGTCGGCGTCATCGACGTCGCCGTCGTTGTCCAGATCGGCGGGCAGCGTGACGCTGATCGCCAGGTGGTACAGACCAAAATCGTTGGACGAGAACGCGCCGGTGTCGGCGGCCTCGAAGAACAAGTCAACCACACCGTTGCTGTCCCGGTCGCTAAGCGCGATCGGCCCGAGGGCGAACTTCGTGAACGTGTCGCTGCCGACCGCGTCGCCGATCTCCAGGACAACCCGGCCGTTGAGCACGATCGCGCCGGCGTTGGTCGACGAGCCGAAGTAGAACGCGACGTCGCCGTTGTTGTTGACATCGGCGTACTGGGCGATGCCATCCAGCGCCGCGGCGCTCCCCCCGCCGATCTTGGGCAGCACATCGCCCTCGCGGGCCACGACCTCGCCGTCGACCAGCAGGACGTCGTCGATGGCCGAGTCGGCGCTGGTGAACGCGCTCGCGGCCCACTTGCCGTGGTCGTTGATCGCGACCTGGTTAAAGCCGGTGAACTCCTCGGCCCCGCCGCTGACCAGCGCGTTGCCGTCCTTGAGGAACGTGCCGGTGGGTGTCATCGGGATCACGCCGTCCACGATCAGCGCATCGACGGAAGAGCCGACGCCGACATCCGAGTCGATGATGTAGTGCGAACCGTCGTCGGAGATCGCCGAATTGCCGAGCGCGAAAGACTTGGCCTGCACCGAATCGCCGCTGGCGCCCAGCGTTTTGCCCGCGTAGAGCAGCGCGTCGCCGCTGGTATTGAAGACGCCCGTGCCGTCGGTGACGGCGCCGTTGGAGTAGGTCGCGCGGAAGTAGGCGACATCGCCCGCGCCGTCGATGAAGCTCAGGCCGCTGGTCGTCCCGCCGATGAACCCGCCGTCGGCCGGCAGCGCATCGCCGGGCATGAACACCGGCGTGTCGCCGACGAACAACACATCATCGATGCGGTTGTCGTTGTTGGGCGCATCGGGGATCAGGTCGATATCGGCACCGTAGACGAAGTTGCCGCTGGCCGGGTTGTGATGGATGAGGTTGCTGTACTGGACCCGGGCGTAGTCGGTCCCGCCGATGTTGATCACCGCAGCGGTGTCTTCGGCCTGGATCGGTGCGCCGGTCAGGCCGTCGAGATCGCCGTAGATGTGGTCCTTGGCGAGTTGGGCGAGCGGCGGGTTGATCGAGTAGTTGTCACCGAACGCGATGCCGGCCTTGGCGTTGACGATGTACCCGCCGTTGCCCGTCGCGTTGACGCTGCGGATCGAGGTGACCGGCTCGAAGTCCGGCAGCAGGAAGGCCGGGTCGTTCTGGCGCAGCAGCAGCGATGCGGGCTGGTCGACTTCGAGGACGGTGTTGTCGTTCGCGACCGCGGGCAGCGCGGCCGGCAGGGCCGCGGCGAGCAGCGCGAGGGTTCTAAAAGACGAAAAACGCAAGGCAGGATCCTTTCTCCGGCACAACGATTCGGCGGGAGTCAAATAAAACTTGCTCCACCACGCGAGATCGCTATTATATAATGAATCGCCTGCCCGAAACTAGGTCAGAGCCATGAAAACAGGCCGATTACATAATAAATACCCGTTAGGGTTTACACTCATCGAGTTACTGGTCGTCATCAGCATCATCGCCCTGCTGATCGCGATTCTGCTGCCGGCGCTTGGCCGGGCGCGCGATTCGGCGCGTGATGCCCAGTGCCTATCCAATCTGAGGCAGGCCTACACCGCATCGTTTGCCTGGGCGACAGAGAACAAGGACAAGCTGCCCGGCCCGTCGCTGGTCGGCAGCTACTCGTACCGCATGGCGCCCGGCACCGTGGCGCCGCCTGAGTCGCAGTGGGGCCGGTTCGGCATTCCGAACGAAGAAACATACGGGCTAGCGGCGGTGCTCGACGACGGCGGGTTCATGGACGGCCAGTCCGATGCCTGGGTCTGCCCGCGCAACATCGAACGATTTGCGATCCTGGGCAACACATACTCTTTCTTGGCGGCGAGCTTTCTAGACCGCCTGCCGACAACCGAGTTCGGCCGCAGCACGACCGAGCAGTTTTACATCTGGGACACATACAACCTCGTCGAGGGTCGGCCGGGCCGCGCTGATGGGGGCAACCCTCCGGTGATTACCACCAATGAGCAGGTCAACATCCACGACAAGACCGCAAAGAACGCGCTCAACTCTACCAACGCGGTCTACATCGACGGCCACGTCGCCCTCCGCAAGTTCGCCACCGAAGCCAACGCCGGCCAATCCAGCACCGGCAACAACAACACGCCATGACCCCACAACGCAATCCACTGTTGACACGCCTCAGCGGCGCGCTGCTGCTGATCGCCGCGGGCGCGATCATCTTCGCCTGCACCCCCGGGAGTAAAACCGATCCCGGAAGCGCATCGGATACCGGGACTGATGCAACACCGGCCGGGCCGTCGCCCGCCGAACGCGCAGCGGCGCTGCGCGAACTATATGAAAAGCCGGTCGATCAGTGGCCGCCGGCCCTGATCGATGAAGGCGTCGCGTTCGTCGAGTTCGGCCCGGTGCCCGACCCGGTCTTCCCCGACGACAACCCGCACACCGAAGAGAAAGAAGAGCTCGGCGAGCTTCTATTCTTCGACCCGCGCCTATCCGGCAGCGGGCAGATGGCCTGCGCCTCGTGCCACGACCCGGACCTGGCCTGGACCGACGGGCGGACCGCGTCGTTCGGCGACCGCCGCCTGCTGCTCAGACGCAACGCGCCGACGGTCAAGAACACCGGGCACTTCACGACGCTGTTTTGGGACGGCCGGGCGGGTTCGCTGGAGGAGCTCGTGCTCGCGGTGATGCAGAACCCCGACGAGCTGCACGCCGAACTCGCCGACGTCGAGGCGAAGATCAGCTCGAGCGAGGAGTACCTTGAACACTTCGAGAAGGCGTTCGGCGACCAGCGCGTCACCGCCGACCGTATCGCACAGGCCGTCGCGACCTTCTGCCGGACGGTCAACAGCACGCGCGGCGACCTGGACCGCTTCATGGCCGGCGACTACGACAAGCTGACCGATGCGCAGGTCCGCGGGCTGCACCTATTCCGCAACGAGGCGCGCTGCGCCAACTGCCACCACGGCCCGCTGTTTACCGACAACGACTTCCACAACGTCGGGCTGTCGGCGTACGGCCAGAAGGACTTCGAGGACCGCGGGCGGTGGCGGGTCACGAACAAGGTCGAGGACATGGGCTCGTTCCGCACGCCGTCCCTGCGCAACATCACCAAGACCGCCCCGTACATGCACAACGGCCGGTTCACGCTCGAGAACGTTTTGAACCTGTACAACGTCGGCATGCCCGACCTCAAGCCGCGCAAGGGGATGGAAGACGACCCGAACTTCCCGATCAAGGACCCGCTGATCCAGCGGCTGGACCTGAGCCAGGCCGACCTCGCGGACCTGCGTGCGTTCCTCGAGTCGCTGGAGGAGCGCCGCCGACGAATCACCCCACCGAAGCTGCCGGCGATGGATTAAGTGGAACTGCTGCTCAAGTTTCCTCGCTACGCCGCCGCCGGCCCAGCGCATACTTCACGAAGTCCCAGAGCCCGGCGAATTTGTAACCGGGGTCCGTGTAGTGCTCGATCACGTAGAACGCGAAGTAGTAGAACCGGCAGAAGCACCACACCGCGACCGCGAGCAGCAGCGCGACCCTCCACGAAAACGCCTCGGACAACAGCCCCGCCGACGCGAGCAGGCCGGCGGCGAGGAACAACCAGCCCTTGAGCCAGATGAGCTTGGGGTTCTTCAGGTCGGCCATGCATCCAGTATACGGCCGGCGGGCTGAATCCTTGGCACTCCTCGCAGTCACACAAAGCCGCGACAACTATTCATCATCGTTCAATAGCTCGACCATCGCTGCGCCCATGCCCAGGCCGACGTTCATGTAGGTCTTCGCGTTGCCGCCGTAGTGACCGTTGGACGCGCCGCCCATGCTCAGCGGGTGGGTGTAGACGGTCGCGACATCGCCCTTGAGGTCGGGGTGCTTCTCGGGGTCGCTGATGGCGAACTTCGCGTCGAGGATGAGCTTCTCGTTGCCCCTGGCGTTCTCCTTGCTCGTCTGGCCGAGCGTGGCGCAGACAAACTTCGCATCCGGCGCATCGAAGCCCTTGCGCAGCGACGCGATCAGGTTGACCAGGTTCTCCTCGTACTTCGCCGCGTGCCCGGCGTTGTAGCGGTCCTTGTCGCCCTGCCACCAGAGGAAACCAACAACCTTGTACTCGGTTGCGCCCGGGTAGTACTTGCCGAGGTTCTTCAGCACATCCTTGGCCCGCGCGACGTCGCCGTCGTACTGCACGCCCGCCTTCCAGCCGATCGGCTCAGGCTCGGTGCCCTTCTCCCAGCGCAGCGGGCTCTGCCCGTAGCCCGCGTACACCCACGTCTTGCCCTTCTCCTCAAACTCATACGACGGGCTGCCCGGCGGGAGCAGGTCCCAACCCAGACTCCGGTTACCGATCGAGCTCTTCAGGATCAACACCGGCGCGTCGATCGCGTTGCCGAGCTGGTGGCCGATGCCGGTCTCGATGCCGATCTTGTTGCCCGAAACCGTCAGCCAGTCGTTGCGCATCTCGCGTGTCTTGCCCGGCCCGCCGCTGCCCATGACGTGAACGTTGCGGACATCGCCACGCTTCGTCCAGTCGCCCGCGTCATCGACCATGAACGGGTAGAGCTCCTCGTTCTTCACCGCGAACTCGAGCGAGCCCGCCTTGTCGCCCTTGACCCTGCCCATCTCCAGCGTGTTGGACTGGCCCATGATGATGAAGACCTGCACGGGCTGGGTCATGTCCGCCGGCTTGCCGTCGGGGTCGGGCAGCGCCTCGTGGTCGTCGGCGGCGACGTGCTGAACAACACCGACCGACAGCAGCAGGCCCATCATCGCGGCGAATAGTCTGCGCTTCAGATTCATCATCGTTTTTCCTTCCGAGGTGTTACTTCCGGGGGTGACATGAACAAGACCGGCGGGCCCGCGAATGCTCGGCCCTGATATTGGCGACTCAAACCTGACGCATCAGCCCGCAGAAGTGTAACAGGCCGAAAAAATGAATCATGAAAACCCTTATTACGGCAGCTAAATCAGCGACCCCACCGCTCACGCCACCTCCCACACCGCCCGGCGGTCGACCTCCCGGCTGTACAACAGCCCCCCCGCTCACCGCCGACACGAACCGGTTCCACGCCTCCGCCGGCTCGGACGCGTCGTTGTCAAACCGCAGCCCCCAACAGCGGGCGCAGGCCAGGTCGCGCCCGCCCTGCTCAAGCTTCGGCATGTGCCCCCATGCCGCGCCCGCGCGCTCTCCGAGCGCATTGCCGATCGTCCAGACCTGAAGCGGCAGCCAGAGCTTCTTGCACACCCGCCCGCAGGAGACATGCCACCCGGCCGGCGTCCCATCAACAATCGTCCGCCCCGGGCACAGCCAGTCCCACCCGCGGAACCGGCCAGGCCAGGCGTCGTTCGTTGTCCGCCAGTCCTTCGCCGAGTCGCGCAGCCGCGGGGTGCGCTCGACCGACTGCTCGAAGCCCTCGGGGACCTTACCTGCCAGAGCGAGCCCCAGACCTCCCACGGCCCGCGCCCATCATCCGCCTGCGGGTCGATCGCCTTGTTCGACCAGACGAAGCGCGACGGCTTGCCGCGTTTGCCCGGCACGTGTTCTTTGCGCATCCGCAGCGCGCCCGTGTCCGACCACCGGTACACCGTCCGCGCATCGCGCCCGAGTTGTTTCGCCGCCTCGTGGATCGTCACGCCCGGCCAGTCGATGCGCTGGGGCGCGCACAGCTCGCGCAGCCGCCGAGCGAGCTTGTAGGGCTTGTTTTCCAGCTCCTTGGAGACTTTGCACCAGGCCTCCAGCAGCAGTTGATCCAGCAGGCCCATCGTGGTGCTCCGGGTGGGGAAAGGTCCCTCTCGAAAGAGGGCGAACACCCGGGTCCGTGCGCACAATCATGTATTGCGATGCGGCACAACGACTTATACAGAGCAATAGAGGAAAAAAATCTCGACTTCTCGGACCTGTTGAGATAGCATGTGCCTGAGAAGTACGGGATTGACTAACATCCGGTTAACTTATGAACTGGTCCTCATGTATCAAAGAGACTGAGCTTGCGATCACAATTTTCAACAAATTCTTATAAATACAAGCGTATTGCGAAGGGTGTCGCTACCGGCCTAGTACTCCTCGCTCCTCTTGGAATTTTCCTCTACACATTGCTGCTTGCAGTCACCTACGATCCCGCATTCAAGACATTCTACGAGACGTTGGCATCGGTTTCGCATGCAACACCCATTGATGAATCGAACAATCTCACAACCGAGGCGCAAAGCAGCGATACCTCTGCGAACCTGAACACTTCTGATTCGGGGGATCGTATTGAAGAAAAAATCCGCGGCAAATTCCGAGATGTTTTCTGGGTCATGCTTGTCGCTTCCCTGATCTTCTTGGTTCATGCAACATACCTTGGAGTCGTGGCATGGAATCAACTCATCAAGCACCCAATCGAGCAATTCCATTGGGGTGAAGCCATTCCGCTGATCATGCTCTGCCTGGTCTACTTTATACCCTTGGTTTTTGTCTTATTAGTACCCGAACCAATCAATGAGATGCTTCATGATCTAAGCAATAGCAAGACAACTACATTTAGGTTCCGATTTGAAATGTCCAAGCTGATAACAACCTTCGTCTTCTTCGCGGTCTATGCAGGCTGGTCAATCATTGATTACCGCGAAATCAACCATTTTCGCAAACATGCGGCACACAGCGAGTTGCCCAATAAAAAAGTACCTTTACAAAAACTGCTTTGGATGGGTTTGGATAGTTTCTTGGCGTTTACGCTCTTTGGCGCAATCGTACTCTACCTAGCCTTCCAGGAAGAGAAGCTCTATAAACTAACGCTATTTACACACATCACCATTAAAGAACTCGCGGTCTCGCTCGCGGTGGCCGCACACTTTTTTATGTTTGTTATGGTGCGTCTCGCCTATGCCTCGGACGAGCCGATTAAGCATCGGGGTTACCAGAAGGCGCTCAACCGCCAATACAAACAAACGGCCAAGGCCATACCCAAGCCCAAAAAAGGCGAGAGCCCTTTGCTGATCCCCGTCGATACAGACCATGCAGACGAAGAGGGCAATGAATTACCGTGCAATCAGTATTGCGATATCGTGATCCAGGCAACATCGGTGAAACGCATCTCAGAGGCACCTTTGATCGAAGTGCCATTGATCAAGTGCATGATCATCAACTGCGGAACCGGCAGACGCACCGCCCAACTTATTCGGCGGTTGAAAGTCCGCCCCCCCAATGATCCGTCGATTCAAAAGGATCACTACTGCTTAGAGCTATTCGCCTATCACCATGACAAGATCGCTCGTGATGATTTTTTATTGCTTGATTGGGCAAAACAGCTGCCAGACCATCCTCAGTCCGGTATTGAGCACCCTGAAAATATTACGTGCCAGGATTTCACCACGGACATTGAAACCGCGCAGACCTGGGCGTCACAAGCGGATGTGATTATTCTGCTTCATTCGACGTATAACCAAGAAGAGGCAGCGCGCGTAGAAAGTGTCTTGGCTAAAGTCAATGCAAGGAGCGATCAACCCGCCGCCCAATCAAAGAGCCAGAAAGAGCAAGGCGATGCCCCAGTAGTCGACAAAAGCAAAGCAGACCTCAACAACAAACAGCCGCAAGAAGGCAACGCGAACAAGCCACGAAGCCAGGTTATTCTGGCGCGTGGTTTCGCAGACCACTCATTGCTCGCGGCTGTTTGCCACCAGCACCCTGAATTGCTCTTCCCTCGCATGCCACATTATCACCTCTGGAACCATGGATTTCTCCGCGAGATGGCTGCTGGGCACGGATGGCACATCCTCCACCCATACTGCAACGACAACTGCCCGGCTCCTGTCAGCAAGCCAAATTCACCGCCAACACCGGAGCCTGATGACTCTTTCTATCCTTTCAAAATCATCACGCAGAACCTGAATCTAAAAGGCAGTTCACTTGATGATGCGATGTCATATCTCGCACTGCAAATCAATGAGCGGGCGGTTGATGGCTTGTATGAACAACTGAAAGCAATCGCTTCAGCAACACCCATAAAGGAGCTACCGAAGAACCAATTAGCGAATGCTGACGACTATGTGTACTGCTTTGTCACACCTGGCAATGACGGAATACCGGACAAGGGCCGAGTCAGGCTTGAGTACCAAAAGGACTATCAAACCGCGGCCCAAAACGCGGCGGACAAACAGCAATCACCTTTCGATTACACCCCGACCAGACAGTATACCAGCCCCAGGAGCGGATCGGCTCAGCCAACATCGGATCCGGAACAGGCAGACAAAGAAAAGGGTTCTGACCATGGCTCAAGCGACCCGACCCAGGAATCCTAATTGATACGCTCTTAACCAGAGGTCTGGCAGGTCGTCAAGCGAGCCATCCCGGGTCAACTCGCGAATGACCTGGGTCATGTAACAGCGCAGAAATGCCGGCAGGCCATCCCAGTATAGCTTGGCATGGTGCTCAAGCAGCCACATCTGCTCGTCATAGGGACGCATCGTCGTGTAATAACGCCCGAGGTCAGTCGGGCCGGAGTCTCGTTCATAACTGATACGAAAATCTTCGAGATCGTCTCGGAGATGATCGGGCAGGTTTTTGATTACAAGATCGCTGATCGTTATAGCCGCCCTGGCTGTTGTACTATTCATCGCATCACTCCTTTGAGGCGATTGGCTCTTCTGACTATAACCTGCGAACTGCGGTAATATAAACATTGTGCTTCATCGTCAAAGCCACATCCAAAACTACAATTTCGATCTGATCCTTCGCAGGCTCAGGGACAGGTCGCCCGACCATGATCAAACGACAGCCCCGCACATGAGTGCGGGGCTGTCGTTTAATCACAAGTTGTCACTCGTTGCGGTAAGAAAAGTTACTTCTTCCCGTTGCTCTCATCGCCCAGCAGCTGGGCCACCAGCTTGGACTCGCCGATGGTGGTGGTGATGTCGTCGGGGGCTTCGGCGCCGGCGGCTTCAGCGAGCGCGGCGGCGGCGGCGATCTCTTCTTCGACGTCCAGGGCCTCGGGCTGCGGGGGCTCGGCGAGGTACTTCACGCCCATCGACTGGTAGTCGCGGAAGCCGGTGCCGACCGGGATCAGGTGGCCCAGCAGCACGTTCTCCTTCAGGCCGACCAGGTCGTCGGACTTGCCGGCGAGCGCGGCCTCGGTCAGCACCTTTGTCGTTTCCTGGAAGGAGGCGCCCGACAGGAACGACTCGGACTGGAGGGACGCCTTGGTGATGCCGAGCAGCAGGGTCTGGCCGACGGCGGGCTTGCACTTGATGCCCTTGGCCGGTTCCTTGCCGTCCGCTTCGAGCTTGGCGTTGACTTCCTTGAGCTCGTTCTTGTCGATGACGGTGCCGACGGGCAGGGTCGAGTCGCCGGGGTCCTTGATCTTGAGCGAGTTGGCGACCTGCTGGTTGGCTTCGCGGAAGCGGAACTTGTCGACGACCTCGTTGGGCAGGAGGTTGGCGTCGCCGGGCATATCGACGCGGACCTTGCGGAGCATCTGGGCGAGGATGACCTCGATGTGCTTGTCGTCGATGGGCACGCCCTGGGCGCGGTAGACGTTCTGGACTTCCTCGAGCAGGTAGTTGAAGAGCGCTTCTTCGCCCTTGATGCGGAGGATGTCCTGCGGGACCTGGGGCCCATCGATGAGCGCGTCGCCGGCGTTGACGAACTCGCCGGTGTGGACGTTGAGGTGCCGGCCCTGGGGGACGTGGTGGTCCACTTCGAGGCCGGACTCGCCGGTGACGGTGATGGTCATCTTGCCCTTGCGTTTGTCGGACCGGATCTGGACGGTGCCGGAGATCTCGGCCATGACCGAGGCGTCCTTGGGCTTGCGGGCCTCGAAGATCTCGGTGACGCGCGGCAGGCCGCCGACGATGTCCGCGGAGCCGGAGGCTTCCTTGGGCTGGCGGGCGACCATGTGGCCGGCCTTGATGACATCGCCTTCCTTGACGTCGATACGCGCCTTGGCGGGCAGGTAGTGGAAGTCGAGGGTCTTGCCGGACTCGTCTTCGATGACGATGCGGGGGTGCATCTCGCCCTTGTGCTCGATGACGACGAGGGCCTCGCCGCCGCCGCCCGCGGCCTTCTTGGTGCCCTTGGCCTGCTGCTCGGACTCGGCGCGGACGGTCTCGCCGGGGATGATGTCCTCGAAGCGGACCTTGCCGTCCTTCTCGGCGAGGATGGGGGTGCGGTGCGGGTCCCACTCGACGAGGGTCTGGCCGGCCTTGACGGTGTCGCCGGGCTTGATGCGGATGTACGAGCCGTACTGGAGGGCAAACTTCTCGAGCTCGCGGCCCTTGTCGTCGCGGATGATGAGCTCGCCGTTGCGCTTGAGGGGGACCAGACAGTCGTTGCCTTCGTCGTCCTGCGAGGGGACCTCGTTGGCGTCGAGGATCTCGACGGTGCCTGCGGCGCCGGCGGCGTAGGAGGTCTCGATGGTGTCCTTGGTCGCGACCCCGCCGGTGTGGAAGGTGCGCATGGTGAGCTGGGTGCCGGGCTCGCCGATGGACTGGGCGGCGATGATGCCGACGGCGAGGCCGGGCTCGGCGAGTCGGCCGGTGGAGAGGTCCATGCCGTAGTCGAGAACGGAGATGCCGAGCGCCGCTTCGGTGGTGAGCGGCGAGCGGACGGTGACGGCGTCGATGCCGAGGTCCTCGATCTTGCGCGCGGCCTCGGCGGTGATCATGTCGTTTTCTTTGACGATGACCTCGTCGGTGATCGGGTTGACGATCGTCTCGCGTGCGACGCGGCCGAAGATGCGGTCGCGCAGCGGGACATCGACTTCTTCGCCCTTATAGAGGGCGCGCTTTGTAATTCCACGCTTACTATTGCAATCGTGATCGGTGATAAAGACATTTTGAGCGACATCGCACAGCTTACGCGTGAGGTAGCCGGAGTCAGCGGTCTTCAGCGCGGTGTCGGCCAGACCCTTACGCGCGCCGTGCGTTGACGAGAAATACTCAAGCACGGACATGCCTTCGCGTGCGTTGGCCTTAATCGGTGTCTCGATGATCTCGCCCGATGGCTTTGCCATCAGGCCACGCATACCGGCCAGCTGCTGAATCTGGCTGACGTTACCACGGGCGCCGGAGTGGGACATGACCCAAACCGGGTTGAGGTACTTGTCGGCCTGGGCGTCATCGATCGGAACGAGGTTGCCGTCATCATCACGGCGGTCGTTCTTAAGCTCTTCAAGCAGTTGCTCCTTAACCGCTTCACGGCAGTGTGTCCACAGGTCGAGCAGCTGGTTGTAGCGTTCGCGCTCGGTGATGGCACCGGCGTGGAAGGCCTTCTCGATACGATCGACCTTCTTCTGCGTCGCGTCGATCAGCTCCTGCTTCTTCGCGGGGATACGCAGGTCGGTGATGCCGAAAGACAGGCCCGACGTCGTAGAACGTTCGAAGCCGATCGACTTCATCGCGTCGAGCAGGCCGATCGTCGCCGGCCGGCCGCGGTAGGCGTAGGTGTCATCGATGACGCGGGACGCGCCCTTCTTACCCAGCGAGCAGTTGTAGAACGGCATACCTTCTTCAAGGATGTCGTTGAACAGCAGCCGGCCGACGGTCGTGACGACCCGGCCGGACTCGGGCAGGTTTTCGACATCGCCCTTCTCCGCCAGCACCAGGCCGGAGAAACGGCCCTTGGGCAGGCGCAGGACGATGGGCGTGTGCACGCCGATCTTCTTGAGTTCGTAGGCCATCAACGCCTCGGCGTTGTCTTTGAACTCGGGGATCGCCTTGAGCTCGGCCTTCCCGGCGTCGTCCAGGTCATCGGCCGAGGCCGTGCCCTGCGCGGCGTTGACGACCGCTTCGCTCGGGCCCTCGGGCAGCACGGTGATGTAGTAGACGCCGAGCACGATGTCCTGCGACGGCGAGATAATCGGGCTGCCGTTCGCCGGCGAGAAGATGTTGTGCGGCGAGAGCATCAGCACCGACGCCTCGGCCTGCGCTTCCACGGACAGCGGCAGGTGGACCGCCATCTGGTCGCCATCAAAGTCGGCGTTGAAGCCGGTGCACACCAGCGGGTGGATGCGGATCGCGTTGCCTTCGACGAGCACCGGCTCGAACGCCTGGATGCCCATGCGGTGCAGCGTGGGCGCGCGGTTGAGCAGCACCGGGTGCTGGTGGATGACCTCTTCGAGGACGTCCCACACCTCCGGGTCGCGGCGCTCAAGCATCTTCTTAGCCGACTTGATCGTATCGACTAGGCCGTGCTCCTTGAGCTTGCGGATGATGAACGGCTGGAACAGCTCGAGCGCGATCTTCTTGGGCAGGCCGCACTGGTGCAGCTTGAGCGTGGGCCCAACGACGATGACCGAGCGGGCCGAGTAGTCCACGCGCTTGCCCAGCAGGTTCTCGCGGAACCG
>JANQKT010000007.1 GCA_028280965.1 Phycisphaeraceae bacterium | reverse complement strand
GGGCGAGCAGCGCGACCGCCATCCCCGCGCCGATCGAGCCGGGGTCGGACAGGTCCGACAGCATGGCGATCAGGGCGAGCAGCGCCCCGACCAGCCCGCCGCCCCAGGCCAGCTGGTACAGCCGGGCGAACACCGCGATGCGGGACTGGCGCTGCCACTCGGTGACGGGCGGCGCGGTGTCGCCTGCGATCGCCGCAGCGAAGGCGTCGCCGAGCTGCGCGACCGGGAAGCACAACAGCGCCCCGCCAAACAGCACGCCGAGGACTAGGACGATGCTAGGGATGTCGATGTAGATGGCCAGCTTGCCGCCGAGCATCGCGGTACCGAGCAGCATGACGACGAGGATGTTCAAGCCGATTAGTCGGGTGATCAGGTTCATTGCTATTTCCCAGTAGTTCGATCTATTGAGTTATCGAATACTGAGAAGCAAACCCACCAATCTTTAACGATTGATTGAATCGCTTCCGCTCCGCTTCGCACACGCCTTCGAACAGTACTTCACCCGCTCCCAGTCGCGTTCCCACTTCTTTCGCCAGGCAAAAGCACGCTTGCAGACCGGGCAGGTCTTGGTCGGCAGGTTGCGTTGCTGTTTATTAGGCATGTCGCTGATCCAGTTCGCGGCCGCGCTGCGCGATCGCGCGGGCCATGCGGGTGAACATCACCAGGTGCACCGGGTACAGGGACCACCAGTACAGCAGGCCGGGCAGCCCCCGCGGGCGGAAGGCGGCGGTCTGTTCGAGGAACGGGCCGTCGCCTTCCTCGCGGGCTTCCCAGCGGAGCCATGCCTCGCCGGGCAGCTTCATCTCGGCGCGGAGCGTGAGGCGTTCGCCGGGCACGACTTCTTCGACGCGCCAGAAGTCCATCGCTTCGCCGGGCAGGAGTTCGTTGGGGTGACGCCGGCCACGCCGCAGGCCCGGCCCGCCGGCGAGTTTGTCGAGGACGCCGCGCAGGCGCCATGCCCAGTTGAAGGTGAGGTAGCCGCGTTCCCCGCCCAACGAGGTAAAGGCGCGGTACAGGGCGTCGGCGGAGCAGGCCGCCGGCACACGCCGGACCTCGCGGATGATCCCGCCTGAGTCTTGCAGGCTGAGGACCGCGCGCTCGCCGAGCGACCCGGACCAACGCGTCTCGATCTCGCCAAGATGGATCTTCCCCAGCGCGAGCTCGACCGACCGGCGGTAGCCGATCGGTTCGACCTCGGGGAACAGTTCTCGCGCCCGCTGGTCTTTTACGATCAGCGGCCGGACCACGCCCTCGACCAGCGGCACGGCCAGGCGGTTGGGGATCGGCGTGACAAACCCGACCCAGCGTGCGGCGAGCTTAGGGGCCAGGACCGGCACCGGGACGATCAGTCGCCTGAGCCCGCGGACCTCGGCGTAGCCGTGCATCATGGCCTTGAACGCCAGCTGCTCGCCGCCGACATCAACAACGCCGACCGGTTCGTGCTCAGCGGCCGCGAGCAGGTAGGCCATGATGTCGCGCACGGCGATGGGCTGGACGAGGTTGTTGATCCAGCGTGGCGCGACCATCGCGGGCAGCCGCTCGGTGAGGTAGCGGACCATCTCGAAGCTCGCCGAGCCGGACCCGATGATCGGCCCGGCGCGCAGCTCGGTGGTCGGCACGTGTCCTGCGAGTACCCGGCCGGTTTCGGCCCGGCTGGCGAGGTGAGGGCTGGCCATCGCGTCATCGCCCGGCTGGAGCCCGCCGAGATAGATGATGTGATTCACGCCCGCTTGTTTCGCGGCCAGGCCGAAGTGTTCGGCCCCGCGTCGATCGCGTTCGGCGAAGTCGCCCTCCGAGGTCATCGCGTGGATCAGGTAGTACGCCGTATCGATCCCCTCGAGCGCATCGGGAAGCGTTTGGGGCCGAAGCACATCACCGACCGCGAGATCGACCATGCCCTCCCACGGCCGGCCGACCACCCGCCCGCGATCACGTACCAGCACGCGCACCGCGTCTCCGCGCTCGATCAGCCGCGGGACCAGCCGCCCGCCGATGTAGCCCGTCGCGCCCGTGACCAGCACCCGCCGCATCAGCCGGCCTCCGTGACATCTTCGATGAAGTTCTCCGCGAGCGCGAAGATACGTTGCTTCCGCTCGCTCTTCATCTTATCCAGTGACCGCGGCATGACCGACATGCGCGGATTGGACAGAAAGAACGCGCGGTGCCGGTCGATGAACCGCCAGTACAGCCCGTCGGCGACATCGCACCAGTCTCCCTTCTTGTAATCGCTCATCTTCAGCAGGTAGTTGCTGCCGCAGATGTAGGGCTTGGTCGAGAAGACCCCGCCGTCCGAGCACAGGCCCATGCCGTAGACGTTCGGGCCCATCACCCAGTCGCTCGAATCAACGAACAGGCGCATGAACCAGTCGTGGGCCTGATTCGGCTGGACCTCGCAGAGGTTCATGAAATTGCTGAGGACCATGAGCCGCTCGATGTGGTGGGTCCAGCCGAGGCGGATTGCTTTCTTGATCGCGTCGTCGAGCGGCGGCAGGCCGGTCTCGCCGGTCTCCCATTTTTTGTTCATCCGCCTGTGATTTCCGAACGCGTTGGCCTGCTCCTGCTTCTCCGAGAAATGCCGGTAAACCCCGCGGACAAACTCACGCCAGCCGATCACCTGGCGGACAAAGCCCTCGACCGCGTTGATCGGCGTGTTGTTGGCCTTGGCGTGCGCGAGCGCACGATCAACGACCTCCCTCGGCGTGATCAGCCCGAGGTTCAGCACCGGGGTCAGCACCGAGTGGAACAGCCAGTCGCCGCGGGTACTCAGCGCGTCTTCGTAGTCGCCAAACCGATCAAACCGCTGGTCCAGAAATCCGCGCAGCCAGGCCAGCGCCTGCCGTCGGGTCGTGGGGAACCAGACCTCCGCACCGTCGCCGCTTAATGACGGGGAGCCGGGGTGGTCAGCGAAGCGCTCGTTGACCAGCGCGATGACCTCAAGGGCGTGATCGGTCGGCCGGGCGTACGGCGTCTCGGGGATCGCGACCGTCTTCGGCAGTTTTTTGCGGTTTTCGGCGTCGAAGCTCCACTTCCCGCCGACCGGCTTGCCTTCGCTGTCGATCAGGAGGCCCAGTCGTTTGCGCTGCTGTTCGTAGAAGCGCGCCATAAAGGGCTTGCCCTTGGCGTGGCCGAGGTAGTCGGCGAACCGGTCTCGTTCGGTGAGGAACATCGGGCTGGGCAGCTCGGTGCGCTGCAGGCCGCGGGCGTCGCAGAAGTACGCGATGCGTTCTTCAAAGAACTTGTCTTCGATCTCGAAGTGGGCCAGCTCGGTGACCGCTGGGTTCGCGTCGAGGTAGTCGGCGAGCTTCTGCTCGTAGGTCGGCGATGCGTTGCCCGCCGGCTGGTCTTCGAGACTGGTGTAGCTCACGTCGTAGCCCGCGCCGCGGAGTTCGTCGGCGTAGCTGCGCATCGCGGCGAGGAAGAGCACGAGCTTGAGTTTGTGGTGCCGGACGTAGGTGCACAGGCCGTGGTCCTCGGCCATGAACACGCGTTTGAAACCGCCCCGCCGAAGCTGGGCGAGCGGGAAGAGTTGGTTGCCCAGCACCAGCAGCAGGCGATGATCGGAATTTGTATCAGCCATCAGGTGTTTAAACAAGGGTAGAGCCGGTTTGCACGCGGCGGCGAAAGGGTTTCGCCGGGGTCGACCGCGGGGATGCACGGACCTACAATAAGGTTTTGGGAGACCCGCCCCGCTGCGGGAGGCCGCCGCCATGCTCAGGAAGATGATGCTCAGCAAGATCCACCGGGCCACCGTCACGCGGTGCGACCCGGACTACGTCGGCTCGATCACGATCGACGCGGACCTGCTTATCGCGGCGGGCATGCGGCCCAACGAGGCCGTCTGGGTGCTGGACATCGACAACGCCCAGCGGTTCGAGACCTACATCATTCGAGGCGCTCCCGGAAGCGGGGCTATCGAGATTAATGGGGCCGCGGCACACCTGACCGAGGTCGGGCACAAGGTCATCATCCTGACCTACGGCCTGCTGAACGAAGCGGAACTCGACGACCACGAGGCCAACGTCGTGCTCTGCGACGAGAACAACCGCGTGGACCAGCTGCTGAAGTACCACAGCGATGTGGACCAGGAAGCGGTGCTCTGATATTGAGTGATTTGATGAAGCCTGATTTGGCGGACTAGTCGGGCCCAGGTCGCGCTATCGGTTTGGGCGTGCTGTGACAATCGCCCGACGACGCGCATGCTCCCGGTACAATCCGTCTGCCTATGACTGACGCTTCACCAGATCACCAGCTCACCCGATCAACACCTGTCATCGGCATGCTCGGTGGCGGGCAGCTCGGGCAGATGTTCTGCCACGCGGCCCGGCGCGCGGGCGTCCGCACGCACGTCTTCTGCCCGGCGGACGGCGAACCGGCGACGCAGGCGTGTGATGACAGGACGATCGCGGCGTACGACGATCTTGCCGCTGTGGAGGCCTTCGCGCAGTCCGTCGATGCGGTGACGTACGAGTTCGAGAACGTCCCCGCGGCGACGGCGGAGGCTTGCGCAAAGCACGCGCCCGTTCGCCCGGGCCAGCACGTGCTGCGCGTCGCGCAGGACCGCATCCGCGAGAAGACGACGCTCCAGCGGCACGGCATCCCCGTCGGGCCGTTTGCCAAGGCCGAATCGCAGGACGAGCTGCGCGACGCGGTGAAACAGATCGGTGTCCCGGCGGTGCTCAAGACGTCGTCGGGCGGGTACGACGGCAAGGGCCAGCGCGTGCTGCACGCCGGCGACGAAGCCGAGCTGGTCTATGCCTGGGAAGACCTCGGCCGGCGCCCCTGCGTGCTCGAAG
>JANQKT010000234.1 GCA_028280965.1 Phycisphaeraceae bacterium | reverse complement strand
CGACGCGCCCGAGACCGGCGACCTGCGCAAGACCGCCAGCCGGCTGCGAAGGATGGCCCTGACCCGCGCCGCGATGAAGACCCTCCGCCGCGCGGCCTGGCAGAGATACCCACCTCCGTGTCGCGGGAGACGCGCAGCGTCCCGTGCGATCCGCAACAATTCCAACACGAATCGGGACGCTGCGCGCCACCCGCGACACCCCCGCATCCCTTTGGCGCGGCCGCTAAACTACCGCCCATGATCGACCTCAAAGACCTGCGAGAGGACCCCGACAAGTACCGCAAGGGCGCCGCCGACAAGCAGTCGCCGATCGATATCGATGCGCTGTTGTCGCTGGACGAGCAGGTGCGTGCCGCGCAGACTGAATTACAGAACCTCGTCGCCGAGCGCAACCAGATCGCCAAGCAGATCGGCCCCTTGATGGGGAAGGTCAAGAAAGCAGGCGAGGCAGAAAAGCAGCAAATCCTCGCGGAAGTCGAATCGCTCAAAGCGAAGGCGGAAGAAGGCAAGAGCAAAGAAGCCGAGCTGCAGGGCAAGGCCCGCGAGTTGGAGGAACAACGCCTCGAAATCTGGCTCCAGGTCCCGCAACCCGCAGACCCGGATGTCCCCGTCGGCAAGACATCGGACGACAACATCGAACTGCGTACCTGGAACCCCGACGGCTTTGATCCCGTCAAATCGTTTAAAGACAACAAGGGCTTCGAACCCAAAAGTCACATAGAGCTCGGCGAGTCGCTCGGCCTTTTCGACTTCAAACGCGGCGTCAACATGGCCGGCTCGCGCTCCTACGTCCTCACCGGCGACGGCATGCGCCTGCACAACGCCGTCCTCCAGTACGCCTTCAACTTCATGGTCCAGGACAACGGCTTCAAGGCCATGTCCGTCCCCGTCCTCGTCAAAGAAGACTGCATGGTCGGCACCGGCTTCTTCCCAGGCGGCCGCGACCAGGCCTACCACATCGAAGAAACCAAACGCGGCGGCGGTTACGACCAGTTCTTAACCGGCACCGGCGAGGTCGGCCTGATGGGCCTGCACCAGGACGAGATCCTCGACGAAGACAGCCTGCCGCGCTGCTACACGACGGTGAGCACCTGCTTCCGCCGGGAGGCCGGCGCCGCGGGCAAGGACACCGCCGGCCTGTACCGCATCCACCAGTTCGACAAGGTCGAGCAGGTCGTCATCTGCAAAGCCGACGAACAGGAATCCCGCGACTGGCACCAGAAGATGATCGGCTTCGTCGAGCAGCTGCTGCAGAACCTCGGCCTGCCCTACCGCCTGCTCCAATGCTGCACCGGCGACCTGGGCCAGAAGAACGCCGACATGATCGACGTCGAGTGCTGGATGCCCTCGCGCAACAGCTACGGCGAAACGCACAGCGCCTCGCGCCTCTACGACTTCCAGACCCGCCGACTAAACCTGCGCTACAAGCAGACCGGCCCGGACGGCAAGAAGAAACAAACCGTGTTTTGCCACTCCCTCAACAACACCGTCGCCGCCAGCCCACGGATCCTGATCCCGATCCTGGAGCTGTATCAGAACGAAGACGGAACGATCACGGTGCCGGAGATACTACGGCCGTACATGGGCGGACAGTCAATGATTGGAAAGTAAGCCGGGCTTCAGCCCGGCAAAAAACTTCTTATGACTGCCGGGCTAAAGCCCGGCCTACTCACTTCATAAGCTCAGGCGCCGGCCACCCAGCGCGTTTAATCCTTGATCCGCTCACCCCCGCGGGTGTACGCCGGGCCTTCGCCGGTTAACAGCGGCACGGCGACGGGGTCGTCGGATGTGCGGTCCACCACGTAGATCATCGCGTTGTCGGTCTCGATATCGATGCGCGTGAACGCGACGTACGGGGTGCCGTTGATGTGCACCGGGTCTACATCGCGGTAGTCGCGGTTCGGCTCGCTCAGGCGGGTCTGCCGGTTGTTCGCGTCGATCAGCCAGACGGCCTCGTTCCGCCGGCTGTAGGGCAGCTTGGTGAAGACGATCGACACGGCGCGCTGGAGGTTGGTAAAGCCGTTGCCACGCAGCGCGAGCGGCTGGGTCAGGCCGGTCTTCAGCTCGCGCACCATCAGGTCGCCGGCGGGTGCGGCGGGCGTGTCGCGCGAGCTGAAGAAGACCGCCCGGTCGTCCATCCGCCAGCTGGGGCTGGAGCCGAAGCCCGCGTCTTGAAGGCCGTTGCCGTCGGCGTTGATGAGCCTGAGCATGAACCGGTCATCGACCAGCTCGACGAACGCGATGCGCTTGCCGTTGTTCGACCACGCGGGTGTGAACAGCGGGTTGTCGGAGCGGTAGATCGGCTCGATCGATCGGCCGGCGTCGCCGTCGAGGTTCATGATGTTCAGGCCCGCCCCGCCGTCGGCCTGCCGAATGACATAGGCGACGCGGGACCGGTCCACGCTCAGGCACGGGTCGGCCTCGACCTGTTCGGTCCTGCCGGTGAGCGGCGTGACGGTTTGCGAGTCCGGCTCGATCAGAAACAGGTCGTGGGTCGGCCCGGCGACGTACACCAGCGCCGGCGGCCTGGCGGCACCGCAGCCGGTCAACCATGCACCGAAAAACGCTGCAACAATCGTCCTGATAATCATTTACGCCTCCTGACCGTCTGCAATGACTCGTCAAAGCGCCCATCTTAGCGTCTAACAGGCTCAAACCAGTTCATCGGGAGGATCACCCGAAATGGGTGTTTTTACGCAAATGCTTGTGAATAAATAGCTTAACGCTTCGCAATTGACTCAAAACGTTGATTTTGGTACGATCTCCTTTCTATGCCAAGCACCCGAACCAAGCGTCCCGCCCGTGGAGGCGGCAAGAAGGCCAAGTCCGCCGCGTCGTCGATCACCAACTACACGACGGGGCTGAAGTGGCTGTACGACCACGTGGACAACGAGCGGCTGCGGCTGGTCAAGTACAACAACAAGACCTTCTCGCTGAGCCGGATGAGGCAGCTGCTCAAGCTGCTGGGCAACCCGCACGAGGAGCTGAAGTGCATCCAGGTCGCCGGGACCAAGGGCAAGGGCTCGGTCTGCGCGATGGTGACGTCGATGCTGCACGGCTGCGGGTACACGGTCGGCTCGTTCAGCTCGCCGCACCTGATCGACCTGCGCGAGCGGATCACGATCAACGGCGACATGATCGCGTATAACGAGTGCGCCGAGATCTTCCGCGAGATCGCGAAGGTCGAGAACAAGCTGACCGGCGGGCCGCCGACGTTTTTTGAGATCATGACCGCCGCGGCGTTGAAGTACTTCGCGGATCAGGCGGTTGACGTCGCCGTGCTCGAGACCGGGCTGGGCGGGCGGCTGGACTGCACGACGGTCGTGACGCCGCTGGTGACGGCGGTGACGTCGATCTCGCTGGACCACACGCACCTGCTGGGCAACACGATCGACGCGATCGCACGCGAGAAAGCGGGGATCTTCAAAGCCGGGGTCCCGGCGCTCACGATCAAACAGGACGACGAGGCCGCCAATGCACTGACCGAGGTCGCCACGGAGGCCGGCACTACGCTTGAGACGACCGGCGGAGAGATCGACTTCTCCTACCGCTTCGAGGCGAACAAGGAGCTCGGCCCGCACTGCCGGGTCTGCGTCAACACCGAGACGAGCAAGTTCGAGCACCTCGCCGTCCCGCTCAAGGGCGAGCACCAGGCGCACAACTGCGCCCTGGCGCTGGCGATCCTCGATAAGCTCAAGGCCCACGGCTTCCACTTCGAGGAGCAGAAGCTCATCCAGGGCCTGGCCGATACCGACCTGCCCGGCCGGATGGAGTTCGTCCACGACAAGCCACGGGTGCTGATCGACGGCGCGCACAACGCCGCGTCGATCGGCGCGTTGATCAAGTCGCTGGGCGCGCACGTCAGCTACGACTCGCTGGTGATGGTCTTCGGCTGCGGCCAGGACAAGGACATCGACGGCATGCTCGAGCAGGTCGCGCTGGGCGCGGACAAGATCATCTTCACCCGCGCCAAGGCCAACCCCCGCGCGGTCGAGCAGGCGGAGTTACTCAGCAAGTTCAGCCAGCTGTCTGGCAAGATGGCCCAGGTCGCCGACAACCTGCCGGACGCGCTCAAGCTCGCCGCCCGTGCGGTGTCGCGCGAGGACCTGATCGTCGTGACAGGCAGCTTCTACCTCGCCGGCGAGGCGCGCAAGTTCTTCCTGGACGCGGCGGGCAAGCCCCGGCCGAGGCGTTAGGGAACGCCGCAGCGACCGCACAGCGCGGTTGTCTTCAGTACCGCGTCAGCTCGAACAGTGTGAGGTAGGAATGGGGCGATGTCTCAAAGTCATCGGGCCTGCCGCCGTTGGTGTGGAAACACAGGATCAGGTGATCGCCGTCGAGCAGGTAGATGCCCCGGTCGGTCCTCAGGCCGTAGGAAACATCGATCCTGCCGTGCCCGCGTGACGGCCTGATCTTGAAGCTGCCCTGTCTGTCCTGGATCACGATGTCCTCGCCGGTGAAGGTGATGAAGCTGTGATCAAACATCCCGGCCGGTGCGGGGATGCCGTTCGACTCCGCATACGTGACCGCCCAGGTGCCCTGGATCGCGTCGCGGTCGTTGTCCGCCCGCTCGGTATCACCGAACAGGTCATCACTCTTGAAGAAGGCCACGCCGATCGCCAGGATGACGAGCAGCGAGATCGCGAATTTGATGAAACCGTTCATAAACCTCGTCCCCTGGATCAATCAGTTTTGAGCAGTTCCGCTATCGGCTAACGCCAGGCGGCGGATCATCCGGCCTGCGATTCTGAGTATCGTCATCCCTGACGCACGCAACACAGCCATCACAACCGGGCAATAACCCCGGCGGACGCGGTTCGAGGTTCGCGGTTCGGCCATGTTGCGACGCGAGATGGCTTGGGTGCCAGCGATCTGACCCGCCGGGCCTATGGACAGGCCTCAACCCGTTTGACAGTTCGTGCAAACAAGGCGTCATTCATCGCCGGCGCGGCCGAGCTGGTCCTGCCCGATCTCGATCAGATCCGGCCGATCGTTTGATGCCTTGACCTGTTCGATCGCGTCACGGACCGCTTGTTCCAGCTCCGGGCTCGCGCGCTTGCGCTGGTCCGGGTCGCCCTTGGCCAGCAGTTCGGCGATACGCTCGAGTTCGGGGATCGCACGCTGGGCGTTGGCGCCATAGCTGGTCAGGGCCTTGAGGATGGACGGTGTCCGCTTGTTGCTGCCCCAGCCGTTCTGGTGTTCAAGCAGGTAGACCGCCGCGTCGATCCCCTCGCTGACCCGGTGTCTGGCCAGCACGTTCAGCCCCTCGATGCGGATGCCGCTGGCGAACATCACGCCGCTGGGCGCCGGCTCGACGACCGCCTGATACACGGCGGGCAGCAGCGGGCGGATCTCATCCAGCGTCAGCTGCCGGTAGACAGAGCCGATCGACCCGCGTGCCCGGCCGTCCTCGTTCTTCAGACCGACACGCACCGCGTCCAGCAGCAACTCGCGGTCAACGCCTTCAAGCGACCGGCTGATCAGGCCGCCGCGCCCGTTGAAAAGCGCAAAGCACAGGTAACGCTGCTCCATCCGGCGTGGGTCGTTTTCGGCTTCCACCTTAGCAAGGCGCTCGAGCAGCTTCGGGACCGCGGCCTTCGCCGGCTCGCCGATCCCCGCGAGTGCATCGGCGGCGAGGATGCGCAGCCACAGGTCGTCCGCCTCAAGTGTTTTCGTCAATGCCGGCACCGCCGACGCACGCTCACCTCGGCAGTGCTTGAGCGCCTGACACGCGCCATACCGGCTGTACAAATCCTCAGAGCCGAGCAGCTCCAGCAACGCCCCGGTGGCCTCGGCCTCGCTGCGCCCCAGCGCCATCGCCGCACGCTCGCGCACGATCGGCGACCAGCTGCTGAGCCGCTCGACCAGCTCCGCCTCGCTGAGCTTGTCATAAAAGCTGTTGCGGTCTTTGTTGTCCCAGCCCCGGCCGTCCGCGATAAGCGAGCTCGCCTCGCCTGCACCCAGACGCGGCACTGCGGACTGTCCTTTACCGGTCAGGCGGACCTTCTTGAGCGGCATCGCATAAGCGAGCAAGTAAACACCGGTCGTATCCCAGTTGCGGTATCTATCGCCGGTCAGTTTTGGCGGGCCCTGGTGACGGAAGGTGCCGTCGTGCTGGCGCGCCAGGTCGAAGTACCAGCCGCCGAACTCTTTCATCCACGCGCCGGTCGCGTGCGGGCCGGACAGGTTGACGCCGGGGACCGCCCACTGGATATTGAAGAAGTTGCCGGTGTGCCCGCAGTCGCGCTCGGCGCCGTGGGACGCGACGCTCATGCGGGAGAAGTACTCCGCCGCCTCGATATCGCCCAGCAGGTTGAACAAGACCGCGGCCATGCCGTTCTTGCCGTTGTCGTCGTGTGTCTGGATCCAAGGGTGATGATCGCCGTATGGGATGCAGCCCTTGCCGACATAGAAACGCAGCAGCCTGACACTGCGCTCGATGGCCAGGTCGAGCGCCGGGTCGTCCACGCCGGCCTCGCGCGCCAGCACCAGGCCCGTCGTCAGCGGCACGCCCGGCGCGTTCATCATCCCGTACCCGCTGAGTCGGCCGGAGCCCAGCGCGAAGCGGTGCCCCCACGAGCCGACCGCGCTCTGGCCCTTTGCCGCCTCGAGGGTCAGCCGCTCAAGCCCGGGCATCACCGACTTGTCACCGGTCGCGATGACATACTCCGCGAGGAACGTGATCACCGGGCCGTACCACCAAGTCTGGTACCCGCCCGGCGTCGAAGCGGCGGCGTGCTCGGCCTCGCGCTTCAACAGCGGTCGGTATTCTTCCTTACCACTCGCCAGCAGCGCGAGCGCGTTGTACGAGCGTTCGATCGGGTTGCGCTTGTACGACGGGTCGGCAATCGCCTCGGCCAAGGCGGCGCAGCCCTGCTCAAACACTCGGCGGGATTTCGCGCAGTGGTACGGCGCGGTCTTGCTGTAGCTGCCAAGCACGGGCAGCCCGATCTCAACGTCTTGCGTCTTGCCCGCCCGCCAACGCGTCACGACGAGCCTGCCGCCCTGGGCATGAGATTCCGCCCGGGTCAGCGCCTTGCCGATCTCCGTGCGCGGGTCGTAGCCGAACCGCTCACCGCCGACGCCGAGCAGCACATCGCCGACCTGGAGCACACCTTCCGCCGGGCTGCCGGGCTCGACCTTGGTGATCGCGACCTGCCGGGCATCGGTCGTCACCAGGCGGTCGCTGTACATCCACCCGCGTGCGCCGGTTGCGCCCAGGTTCCAGTCGTGCTTGGCTTCCTCGGGGATCGCGCCGCCGGCGGTCAGGTCGGGGTTCGCCACCTTCGGGGCGGCTTGAGCAGGTGTGGCCGGCCAGAACAGGGCACAGAACAGCGCGGAACAGGCAAGAACAACAGACAGATCAGATCGGTTTGGCATAGCGTGTCTCGCCTCAGAAATGCGTCCTGTGCTCTCTATCGGCAGGCCGAGCCCGCCGCAGCAAATCGCGGCTACCCGCTTGACCCTGACGTCAAAAAATGCGGGCGTCTTACCACGAGAAGCCGCGCAGCAGTCTGATATGGCGTCGGGTGAGATACACAATTGGGATAAAATAAATGCAGACTTCACCTAGGAGCCGCCATGCTCATCATCCGCAAGATCGGCAAGACCCTCCGCGGCCAGGCCAAGCCGTACCAGATCGTCGCCGCCGCGCTGCTCGGGGCGCTTATCGGCTTCGCCCCGCCGTTCGGCAACGCCCCGCTGTACCTCATCGGCGTCGTGCTGCTGCTGGCGATCCTCAACGCGAACTTCTTCATCGCGACCGTCACCGCCGGGCTGTGCAAGCTGGCGGCGTTGGCGCTGATGCCCGTCTCGTTCGAGATCGGCCTGGTGCTCGTGGACGGGCCGCTGCAGTCGCTGATGCGCACGCTCATCAACGCGCCCGTCACCGCGCTCATGGGCTTTGACTACTACGTCACGACCGGCGGGGTCGTCCTCGCGCTGATCACCGGCGGCGCGCTGGGCATCGGCTATATCAAGGTCATCTCAAACTTCCGCAAGATGATGGCCAGGGTCGAGGCCGACAGCGAGCAGTACGCCGACTGGGTCAGCAAGCGCAGCGTCCGCGTCCTGATGTGGGTCCTCTTCGGCGGCAAGGCAAAGATGACCTACGCCGAGCTGTCCGAACAGAAGAAGATCGGCAACCCGATCCGGCCGCTCGGCGTCGCGTTCGCAGCGCTCGTGGTCGTCCTGCTTGTGGTCGTGCAGCAGTTCGCCTCCGCCCCGCTGATCACGACGCTGCTGCGCGGCCAGCTTGAGCAGTTCCATGGCGCAACGGTTGACCTCGAGGGCGTGGACCTCGACCTCGCCAGCGGGCAGCTCACGGTCGATCGGCTCGCGATGGCCGACCCGGACAACCTGGCGTACGACCTGATCCGCGCCGAACAGGTTGTCGCCAAGGTCTCGACCACGGACCTCCTGCGCAAGCGGATCACGATCGATCAGATCCTCGTAGACGACGCGGTGCAGGGTGAGAAGCGCGACCGCCCGGGCGTGCTCATCGGCAGGCGCCCCGCCCCGCCCGAGCCGACCGGCGAGGGCAAGTCGCTCGAAGAATGGTTCGAGCAGGCCAGGAGCTGGAAAGAGCGCTTGGAAACTTATTACGACTGGTACAAGAAGCTCAAGGGCCCCCCGGAAGATCAGCAAGCCAAGGATCAGTCGGTCAAGGACAGGCTGCGCGACTGGGCGGACCGGTACGGCCGTGCGGACGTCCGCGCCGCGCACCTCGTCGAAGGCAGCCCGACCGTGCTGATCAAAGAGGTGCAGGTCAACAAGCTGCGCGCATCCTGGCCTGACGAAGAAACGCTGGACATCCGCGCCACGAACCTGTCCACACAACCCGCGTTAGTAGACGAGCCGCCACGCGTGACGGTGAAGTCGAGTGCGCAGACGTTTGATATGAACCTTGTGCTTGCCCCGGCGGCGTTGACAGACAAGCAGAGCGAGCTGAAGCTGACGCTGCGGAACCAGTCGGTGGACGAGACGCTCGCCGGCCTCGACCTCGGCAGTCAATCCACGCTCACCGGCGGGACCTGGCGCGCGGGCATCGATGGCGCTTGGTCCGACGCCGTCGGCCTGGACCTGCCGCTGACGTTTGTCCTGCAGGACACAACGCTTGCACTGCCGGGTATCGAGCCCACGCCGATCGAGCAACTGCCCATCGCGTTCGGCGTCAACGGTGATATCGAAGCACCGCGATTCAAGCTCGACCACGAACAGTTCATGCAATCGTTGATGGATAACGCCGGCCAGGCCGTGCTCAACCAGTACATCGGCAAGGCATCCGGTGCCCTGCAGGCCCAGCTCAAAGACGCTCTGGGCGACGACCTGAGCGGCGAACTCGGCGGTATTGTCGGCAACCTCCTCGGCGGCAGCTCGGACGGTGATCAAGACGAAGAAAATGGCGACGACAAACCGAGCGTTGAAGACCGCATCCGCGAGGGCGTCGGCGGTTTCCTCAACCGCGATGATGGATAGGCGAAGCATTCAGATGCAACTGCACATCGGCGATATCACGCTGCCCACCAACCTGCTGCTCGCGCCGGTCGCCGGGTACTTCGACCTGGCCAACCGGCTGGTCGTGCGCAGCGTCGGGGGTGTGCCCTGCGAATGCGGGCACCTCGGCGATGTTCGCTACGACGTCGGCGATGGGACCTACGGCGCGGTCGGGCTGACGTGCACGGAACTGCTCTGCCCGCAGGCGATCCTGAACGAGGCGCACAAGACCCAGTGGCTCGCGGCGACGGCGCCGGAGGACCGGCCGGTCGCAATGCAGCTCTACGGCGCCGAGCCGGGCATCCTCGCCGAGGCGGCACGCTGGGCCGAAGCGCAGGGCGCCGCGATCATCGACATCAACATGGGCTGCCCGGTCGACAAGGTCACCAAGAAGAACGGCGGGAGCAAGCTGCTCTGCGACCCCGGCTTCGCGGTGACGATCTGCAAGACGGTCGTGGACGCGGTTAAGACGCCGGTGACGTGCAAGATCAGGCTGGGCTGGGACGACGACCAGATCATCGCGGACACGCTTCCCAGTCAGCTCTGCGATGTCGGGGCCAAAGCGATCACCGTGCATGGCCGAACGACCGCGATGCGTTTCCGCCCGAGCGTGCGGCTGGATGGCATCGCCATGACCGTCGAGGGCGTCAAGAGGCACCACCCGGATGTCCCGGTGATCGGCAACGGGGACATCAAGACGCCGGAAGACGCGAAGGAGATGATCGATATCACGGGCTGCGACGGCGTGATGGTCGCGCGCGGCGCGATGGGCCAGCCGTGGCTCTTCCGCGACATCGCCTATCACTTGAAGACGGGCAAGACCGCCCCGCCGCTCCCGCGCGCCGAGCGTGCCCGGCTTGTCCTCGACCACTTCGAGCACCTGGTCAAGCGCCGCGGCGAGCGCGTCGCGGTCAACACGATCCGCTTCCGCACGAGCAAGTACTCGCCGCACCTCCAGCCCTGGCCGGGCCTGCGGCGGAGCGTCCAGCCCATGAAGACGGCGGCGGAGTTCCGTGAGTACTGGCAAGAAGGTATTGAGCGGATCGAAGAAGAAGACGCTACACCCGCACTCGCCTGACCATGCACCAGCCCATCACCGGCTACCACCAGGACGACGAGGGCCACTGGGTCGCGCAGCTCGCGTGCGGGCACAACCAGCACGTGCGGCACGACCCGCCGCTGGTGTGTCGGCCCTGGGTGATGACGGAGGCCGGGCGTGCGGGCATGGTTGGGCAGGTGTTGGATTGTTTGAAGTGTGACTCAGGCGAGCCGATCGATGGGCGGCCTGAACGGTAAGGGAGCGATCGGTTTGATGTGCCGCGGGTGACGCGCGACACAGTGCTATTGCTCGCGTCGTAAAATCAAGACTAATCCCAGATCGTCCCCGTCCAGCGTCGTCGGGGTGTTGATATCGTGGTGGAAGGTGTAGGTTCCAACATGTTTGAGCCGCGGCTCCTTGCGTAAGAGCGACTTCAACTGGCGGCCGGTATACGTGCGGAACGTCCAGTTGGACTCATAGCGCTTCGGCTCGGCCCCCGGGGTGCTTATGTCTCTCGCAACAATGCGGCTGCGGAGATGCTCGGTACGCCCCTTCAGGTCCGGCGGGCTCGAGCGGATCGTGCAGATCACGTCGAGGTTGTCGCGCCGGGCGCGCCAGCGTTCGAGGGTGTTGCCGGTCTCGTCGGGGTCGGCGATGTGGACGCCGAGCACAAAGATTCCGCCGACGCGGAGGTGGTCGCAGACGCATCGGAGGCAGGCCGCGGCGTCGTCTTCCGTTTGCAGGTACTTGAACGAGCTGACGAGGATGTGGGCCAGGTCGAAACCTGGTTGTTTTTTTGGAAAATCATGAAGGTCAAAACCCTGCATCGGGGCCTTGAGTACGCTGCCCCTGACACAGCGGTCCTTAAAACGCTTGCGGGCGAAGTGGAGCATGCCCTCGGACAGGTCAACGCCGGCGACGCGGTGGCCACGCGCGGCGAACTCGGCCATGAGCCGGCCGGTGCCGCAGGCGGGTTCGAGGATGGTGAGTGGGTTTGACCTCACGGTGTCGCTGCGCGACGGCGTGGGCATGGGGGGTGGTGCGGGTTGCGCATGCTTGGCGTGGCACTGCTCGAGGAAGGCCGCTTGCTTCCCGGTGTCGGCGTCGAAGATGATGTCGTAATAGACCGGGGTCTCGTACCAGTCGAAGGGCTCGTAAGTCGGCATCGGGCCAGCTTAGCAGACCACGCGGGCGGGCCATCCATCGGTAGACTGCGTGATCAATCCGAGGCCGGTTTGTGCCGATGATATCTCTGTACGGGCGCGATCCGAGCGCCAAAGAACCGGATCGGGCGGACTATAATTCTTCGCAATGACCCAGCAGACCCTCAGCTCGACCGCCGCCCCGGCATCGGACGCGCCGACTGCCCGGATCGCCACGGCGGTCGGCTGGCCGCTGGCGGTCGCCTACCTCGCGCTCGGCGTCTGGGCCGCGTCTACGGGCAAGTGGCACGGCGGGGAATGGCTCTGGCCCGACGGCTTCGCCGGGCTGCCGACGGTCGTGCCACAGGGGCTGTCGCTCGCGCTGGTCATCGGCTACCTGGTCTACGCCCTCGCCTGGCCGGTGCGGATGACTAGGCCAGTGACGTGGGTCGTGATCGGCGTGTTCCAGCTGCTGGTACTCGCGCTCGCGGGCTGGTGGTTGGCCGCGATCGTGCTCACCGTTTTACACGTGCTTGCGTTCGACCCGCGTTGGCTGAAGCGCATCATCCCGGCCGAGCCGGAGGCGATGTTTTATGACGGCTACTGCGGGCTCTGCCACCGGTGGGTCAAGGTCGTGCTGCACGCGGACCACGACGGCGGGCTGTTCTACTTCGCGCCCCTGCAGGGCAACACGATCCAAGCGCTGCTCACGCCCGAGCAGCGCCGCAGCCTGCCGGACTCGATCGTCGTCCGCACCGACGACGGGCGCATCCTCAGCAAATCCAGCGCGATCCTGCACATCCTCACCGGGCTCGGCGGCTGGCACCGATTGGGCGCAATCCTCATGCGGCTGATCCCCCGCGTTGTGCGTGATCTCGGCTACGACACGGTCGCGAAGGTGCGGCACAGGCTCTTTGCCAAGCCCAGCGAGGCCTGCCCGTTGATGCCGGAGGAACTGCGCGAGCGGTTTAAGTTTTAGAGTTGCTGAGCGCGGCAAGCCGCGCTACGCCTTCTCGTTCTCGTCCAGCGTCCGCAGCTGTTCTTCGAGTTCCTGTTCGCTGATCGCGCCGTCATCCAGCAGGCGTTCGATGGTCCGCGCGTTGTCCCGCCCGTACCTGAAGACGACGACCTCGCACGCCTTGCACCGCCATGCCAGCAGCTTGTTGGTCCGCATGATCGCGTGCGTGCCCGGCAGGCCCTCAGCGAAGTGCGACGCGGACCGGCCGTCGCCACGGATAAAGTGCATCCCCTGGCTGGTGGGCAGGAAGCCGGTCTGCATCACCGCCTGGCAAGACGGGCAGCGGAGCTGGGCGTGGGTGTCGGACATGGTCGTTTTGTCCACAGATTTCACAGATAGCACAGATTCAATACACCAAGCGACGATACTGTAACGACGGCGCACCAAAGTTCAGAAGCAGACCAACTTTCATACCGGTCGCTTTGAGATAATTGATTAGCTGCGATTCATCCACACCAGTCAAATCTGCTTGCGCTTTGCATTCAGCAATGACTTGCCCATAACACAAAAAGTCTGCAAAGTATTTGGTGTTCAGTACCCGGCCCTTATATTCAATACGCAGTAACTTTTCACGTTCAAACGGGATGCCTCTTTCTTGGAACTCGATTTCCAAGGCTTCTTGATAGACCTTCTCTAAGAAGCCCGGGCCAATCACCCGATGCACTTCCATCGCAGCGCCAATGATTGCATAAGTTCTCGGGTCACGTTCTTCCACCATGACTCAGCTCCTTGGCTTGAATCTGTGAAATCCGCGCCATCTGTGGACAAAACCTACTTCGCGAACTCCACCGTCCGCATCTCTCTGAGGACGGTGACCTTGATCTCGCCGGGGAAGGTCATCTCTTCACTGACGCGTTTGGCGATGTCCCTGGCAATAAAGTTGCAGTTTGTGTCGTCCACGCGTTCGGGGTCGACGATGACGCGGACCTCCCGGCCGGCCTGGATCGCGAAGGCCTCGCGCACGCCCTTCATGTCCTTGGCGATGCCTTCGAGCTGCTCGAGCCGCTTGACGTAGCGGTCCAATGTCTCGCGTCGTGCGCCGGGGCGGGCGCCGCTGATCGCGTCGGCGGCCATGACGATCGCGGTGTAGGGCGTGGTGTGCGGGATGTCGTCGTGGTGCCCGCCGATCGCGTTGAGCACCGCCTCCTTCTCGCCGAACTTCCGGCAGTACTCCATGCCGATCGCCGGGTGCCCGCCCTCCATCTCGTGGTCCATCGCCTTGCCGATATCGTGCAACAGCCCGCACCGCCGCGCGATGTTGCCGTCCAGCCCGATCTCCTCGGCGATGACCTGGCAGAGATAGGCACACTCCATCGAGTGCTTGAGGATGTTCTGGCCGTAGGACGTGCGGTAGTGCAGCCGGCCGACCATCTCGGAGATGCGCGGGTGCAGGCCCTGGATGTTGGCCTCGATACACGCGTCCTTGCCGAACTTGATGATCCGCTGCTGCACA
>JANQKT010000223.1 GCA_028280965.1 Phycisphaeraceae bacterium | reverse complement strand
TGTGCAGCGTCGAGAGCACGAGGTGGCCGGTGAGCGCGGCCTGGGTCGCGATGGTCGCGGTCTCCTGGTCGCGGATCTCGCCGAGCATCACGACGTCCGGGTCCTGACGCAGGAGAGCGCGCAGGGCCTTGGCGAAGGTGAAGCCCGCCCGGTCGTGGGTCTGGAACTGGTTGATGCCCACCAGGTTGTACTCGACCGGGTCCTCAACCGTGCTGATATTGATGTCTTCGCGGTTGATCTCGGCGATCGCGCCGTAGAGTGTGGTCGATTTGCCCGAGCCGGTCGGCCCGGTGACGAGCACGACGCCGTTGGGCTGGCTGATCAGGTCGCGCAGGGTCAGCAGCATCTTGTTGGAGAAGCCGAGCTTGTCGAGGCTGGCGACGGCGTTCTTCTGGTCCACGATGCGCATAACGACCTTCTCGCCGAACTTGCCCGGCATGGTCGAGACCCGCAGATCGACCTGCCGCCGATCGATGCGGATTGTGATCGCGCCGTCCTGGGGGACACGGCGTTCGGAGATGTCCAGCGCGGACATGATCTTGATGCGTGAGACCAGCGCGGGCAGCAGGTGCACTGGCGGGGTGATCTTCTCATACAGCCCGCCGTCCACGCGGTAGCGCACGCGCAGCCGGCCCTCGTCCGGCTCGATGTGGACGTCGCTGGCCGACTCGCGCACCGCCGAGTAGATGATGAAGTTGACCAGCTTGATAACCGGCGACTCGCCGGCGGAGGCGGCGAGGTCCTCCTCGTCGATGCTGTGTTGCCGGACGACGTCCAGCGCGTCTACATCGATGCTGTCCTCCGCCTCGTCGATGACGAAGATATCGCCCGCGTCCTGCCGCAGGCCCGACAGCGCCTCGCGGATGTCGCCCAGCGTCGCCGCGACCAGCTGCACCTGGTGGCCGGTCAGCCGGGTGATTTCTTCGGCGAGGAACACATTCGCCGGGTCGCTGACCGCGACGGTCAGCCGGCCCTCGACCAGGAACATCGGCGCGACGCCCTGCTTCTGGCAGTAGTCGACCGGCAGCAGCTCGCTGAGGCTGGGGTCGATCAGCGATGAATCAATACACGCAAACGGCAGGCCGTAGCTGTCCGCCACCGCCTCCATGACCTGTTCCTGGGTGACGTAGCCCAGCTCGACGAGCGTGTCGCCGAGCAGCTTCCGCCCGTCGGTGTTGCGCTGATGGTCAAGCGCCTCGCCGAGCTGCTCGGGCGTGAGCAGCCCGCGGTCGACCAGCAGATCGCCGACGCGTATCGGTGCTCCGGGTTTGGTGTTGGGTTGATTGCTCATCAGCGTGCGCCCCTCCGATGACGGCCCCCCCGTCTCAGCGCAAGTCAGCCGTGTTGTGTTGGTTTATCCCAGCTCCGGGTGCCCGAGCGATTTGACCGCGGTGCCCACGTCCGGGTGGCAGTCGAACCGGCCGGACAGGCGTGTGACTTCGAGGACCTTCTGGATGTGGTCCGGGCAGGCGGCGAGTCGGACCTGGCCCAGCAGCTCGGCGCACTTGTCCTGCAGCCAGAGCAGCGATTCGAGCCCGCTGGAATCGATGAAGTCCAGCGCCTCGAGGTCGAGCACGACATCGCGCACGTCCTGCTCCAGCCGCTGGAGCGTCTCGCGTTGGAAGCGGTCGGTCTCGTCGACCGACAGGTCTCCACGGATCGACAGCACGGTGACCGGGCCGTTATCTTCGTAGTTGAGTTTCATGCGCTTTGCTCCAGGGGTAGCTCGCCGGGCCCGATGAGGTTCTCGACCTGGGCGACCAGGACCTTCGGGCTGAACGGCTTGTGGATCACGGCGTTGATGTGCGGGTAGTCGGCGAGCTGGATCTCGGGGCGGGCCGTCACCATCAGGACGGGGACCGCGTCGCCGAAACGCTGGGCCAGTTCGGTGCCGGACATGCCCGGCATGTTCTGGTCGAGGATGACCAGATCGATCTCGAACAGGCCGGCGAGCTCGAGGGCCCGGTGCCCGTTGTCCGCGGTCAGCACCTCGTAGCCCCGGCGACGCAGGGTCACGGACAGCAGGCTGACGATGTGCTGCTCGTCGTCGGCGATCAGGATGCGGGGCCGGCTCATGGGTTCTGCTCCGCCACGTCCGTGGCTATAACAAATAGACGGACCCTACGGCGGCTATCACGTCTGCCGTTTATGTCGGTCAGTCAGAGAGGTGGATTAACAGGAATGAGAAAACGGCGGCCCGTTGTGAGGGCCGCCGTGCATCCGTATGCGTTGGTCTGTTCCGGATAACCGCGGCCGGGTCCGATCAGTGCAGCTGCTCGCTGACGCTGGCCAGCAGCCGCTTGGCGCGGGTGTCTTCCGGGTCGATTGCAAGCGCCTGCTTGTAGGCGTCGGCGGCGGCGGCCGGGCGCTCGCTCTTCTGCAGCGCGATGCCGCGCAGGATCAGCGGCGTCGTGTTGTCCGGCGCCAGCTCCGCGGCCTTGTCGAACATGCTCAACGCCCGGTCCAGCCGCTCGCGCTTGTTCCACACCATGCCGGCCAACAAGAACCCGCGGTGGTCGTCCGGCGAGAGGTTGATCAGCCGGTTGGCCGCCTGCAGGGCCGCGGCCTCGTCGCCGACCCGATAAGCCAGCTCGCCGAGCTTGGACCAGTCCTCGATGTTTGTGCGGTCGAGCTTGGTGAGCGTACCGTAGCAATCACGTGCCTCGCGCAGCTTCTCCTGCGCCTCATACGTCTGGGCCAGCAGCCGGTGCAGGTCCGTCCGGCGCTCGCCGTACTCGCCTTCGGTCAGCTGTCTGAGCGTGCGGGCCGCTTCATCGTGCCGCCCGATGCGGGCCTGGGACCGCGCGACCTCTTCCAAGAGCTTCATGTCCTCGGGCGCGAGCATCGATGCCTGCTTGAACCACAGCGCCGCCTTCTCGTGGTTGCCCTGCCGGCGGTGGATGTGGGCCAACAGCGCCCGCACCGTTGGGTTTTGATCGAAGTAACTGGTCTTTTCTTCCAGCTCGCGCGTCGCCCCGGTCAGGTCGTCGAGCTGGACCATCATCTCGACGCGGGCGAGGAAGTAGGACACGTTGTCCGCGTCGAGCTGGTAGGCCTTGGTGTAGCGCTCCTTGGCAGAGTCGTACCGCTGCCAGCGCTGGTCGATGATGCCCTGGTAGTAGTAGGGCTTGGCCTTCTGTTCGTTGTGGTAGTCCTCGATCGCGTCGCCGTACTCGATCGATTTGGCCAAGCGTTGGTAGCTGATCTCCAGCTCGGAGTTCTCGAGCGCGACGCGCCCGGCCATGAGCCAGAGCTGGGGGTTCTCCGGGTCGGCCTGCATCGCGTCCTCGACGGTCTTCTCCGCGAGGTTGATCTGCCCGGCGCTGAAGTGCGACTCGGCCATCTCCATCGCGATCGAGGACTTGACGGCGTTCCAGCCGGCGATCGCGTCTTCGGTCGCCTGGTCGGTGTAGCTCTTGTTGTTGCAGCCGACCAGGCCGGCGGCGAGCGACAGGGCGAGCGAGGCGTGGACGAGCGGGCGCATCGGTTTCATAACAACTCCCGGTGGGTGGGTGTAACGGTTCTGATGGATGTATCGGCGGGTTGGACCGGCGTCTGATCGGCGGGGTAAAAAACAACGCCGCTCCAAGGCCTGGAGCGGCGCTGTGTTGTCTGACAGGTTGATCGGGCGGCCTCTTATCGCCCCACGGTTCTTATTCCGTGTCGGTCGGGACGTCGGCCGTCGTCGTGTCGGGCTCGGCCGACTCTTCGGCGAACTCCGCTTCGGCCTGCTGGGCAGACTCGGCGGCCTCGGCGGCGAGCTGCAGCAGCTGCGCCGTGGTCAGCGAACGCCAGGAGAAGCCGAACACCTCGGCCGTCTGCGGCTGGGCCTGTTCGCCGCCTTCAGTCGCGAAGTCGTCGGCCGTGTTGGTCGGCGCTCCGCTGATCTCCGTCGGCTCGGGCTCGGCCGGGGCTTCCACGGTCTCTTCAACCGCTTCTTCGGCCGGCTGCTCGGTCGCTTCTTCCGTCGCGGGCTGCTGAGCGAACTCGGTCGTCTCGGCGGGCTGCTCGGGCGTTTCAGCGGAGTCAGGCTCGGCCTGTGGCTGGGTGTTCTCTTCCGCGAACTGGTCGGCGAGGACCTGGTCCAGCCAGGCGTCGTCGTCCATCTCGGCTTCCGCATCCGCTTCGGCCTGGGCCTGCGGCTCGATGGCCTGCTCGGCCGGCGCTTCGGCGAACGGCTCGGGCTGTGGCTCGATCGGCTCGCCGAACAGGTCGAACTGCGGCGCATCCTGCTGGCTCAGCGGCTCGGGCTCGATCAGGTCGAACGCCTGAGCGGCTTCGTCTTCGACCGGCTGTTCTTCAAGCGGCAGCTCGGGCACGCCCAGGGCCTTGAGCTCGTGCTCGAGCACGGCTTCGTAAGTGTCCTTAACGATGCTGTCTTCGTAGGTGATGTAGCTCGGCTGGCCGGTGATCTGCTCCTTGAGCATGAGCGCATCGACCATCGAGGGGTTCATGTGCAGGGCCATGTCGACGCAGTAGAGCGCCTCGGCCATCATCTCGTCGCGGGCCTCGCCGGTGAGGGTGAGGGCCTGGTCGTAGTAGTTGCGGGCGTTCATCATGTGCGCCGCGGTCAGCTTGGAGCGCGACCAGGGCAGCAGCTGCTCACGCTCGGCCAGGCGGGCGACATCGACGCGGGCCAGGCCCTCGTCGCCGAGCGCGTTGAGCGTCTCGTTGCCGACGACGGTCGCCTTGACCAGGAAGATGACTTCCGACCGGCTGACGGTGTCGTCTTGGCCCTGGAAGGCGGCGCCTAGCAACGGGACATCGCCCAGGCCGGGGACCTGGCTGCGGCTGATCGAGGTGTCGTCGGTGATCAGCCCGCCTAGCACGACGGTCTGACCGGAGTCAACGATGACGTTGGTGACCAGCTCGACGGTCGATTCGTCGGGCGCGCTGGTCGTGCCGATGGTCCGGATGGTCGCGTCGGACACGCTGGGGCGCAGCTCCAGGCGGATCTTGCCGTCGCTGGAGACGAACGGGCGGACGTTGAGCTGGGTACCGACCTCGAGGAACTCGACGGTCTGGGTCTCGCTCGTCTCGGTCACGGTCGTCGAGAGGTAGGCGATCTTCTCACCGACAAGGATCTTGGTCGCGTTGCGGTCCAGCACGGTGACCTTCGGCGAGGCGACGATCGTCGTGTCGGTGACGTCGTCCAGGGCGCTGATGAAGACCGCGGCGTCGCCGGCGACGAAGCCGAGCTTGACGCTGCTGGAGGTATCGAAGCCCTGGTCGGAGACGATCCCGCCGGCCCGCTGGTTGTCGGGCGCACCGCTGACCAGGCTGTCCACGATGCTCAGCGGGGTCGTGCCGGTGAGGTCGGTGAACAGCGAGAAGTCCACGCCGAACTGGTTGTTCTCGGTGAGTGTCGAGCGGAGGACGGTCGCCTCGATGATGACGTTGACCGGCTGGGCGTCGAGCTCTTCCAGTACGGTGGTGATCTCCTGGATGCTGTCCTCGTAGTCACGGATGACCAGGGTCGTCGGGCCGGCGTAGCCGTTGGAGCCGGGGTTGTCCAGGCCCGGGTCGATGCCGTCTTCGACGTTGCCGCTGGCGGTGATCGCGCCGTTGTCTGAGAGCATCGGCGTGACAAACGCGGCGGCCTCGTCGGCACGCAGGTAGTCCAGCCGGTGGATCTTCGTCGCGAGCTTGCGGTTCTTGAGATCACGCTCAGCGATTTCTTCCGCGGTCAGCACGTAGATGAAGTTGCCTTCCTCGACGTAGCCGAAGCCGTTGGGCTCGAGGATGGACTTGAGCGCGTCCTCGAACGACACGCCGTACAGGTCCGCGGAGACCTTGGCGTTCTCGACGCTCTTGGAGGCGATGATGTTGCGCTTGCTCTGGATGGACAGGAGCTGGAGGACCTTGGTGATCTCCAGTTCCTTGACGTGCAGGTCGATCTCGCCGGTGGCGCCGACCTCGACCTTCTGGTCGCCGTTGTCCTTGCCGTCTTCGGCGAAGAGCTCGACCTCTTCACCGCCGTCCTGGGTGAAGGCGGGCGCGGCGGCAAAGAGCGCGGCGGCGGCGGCCGCGGTGCCCAACAGACGCTTGGTGGTGTACATCTTTCGCATGTCCATTACTCCTTGCCGGTTCCCGGCCGTGTGCTTGTCCCGTCTGGCTAGTCAGACAACATGGGGATGATGAAAGTCAGGCCGTCGCGGGTCACTTTGGCCGAACGGTCAGTAAACGAAGCGACTTCGAACTCTTCGATCGAGTCGCCGACCCGTAGCACCTTGCCGTTGATGACGATCATCGGCGAGGCGCCCTGGATCACGCTCTGCAGGCGGAGGTCACGCGCCTTTTCCGCCAGCAGCCGTTTGCGTTCATCGTCCGGGCCCTGACCCGACTCGACGCCGGTACGACCCGATTCTTCGTCCGGCCGTAACTTGTAACGGTCATGACGGAAAGCGAAGAGGTTCAGGGCTAGCTCGCCGCCCAGATCGGTCCGGACCTCTGGTAGCGGCGTGAGGGCGGCCGAGCTGCCGGCGGGGGCTTCGGCCCCGGCCGGGGCCTGTGCGGGCTGTCCGCTGGGGTCGGCCGTCGCGTGCCGCGGGACTTTTTCCAGCAGCATCAGCCGGCCCCACAGCAGCAGGCCGATGGCCACGAACGTGACCAGGATCCCGAACTTTTTCTTATCGGCGGTGGCCTGCCGCCAGAAGCGCCGCAGTCTCTTCTTCATCGCCGGCCCCCTTCCCGCTGCCGGGGCAGGTAGAAGCTGCTCATCTGTAGGTTCACCGTGACGTAGCCGGAGGTGTTGTCGGGCTGGCCGCTGATCTCCAGCCGCTCGATCCGGACACCGGGGTCCTCCTGCTCGATCCGCCGGATGACATCAAACGCCTGGACAAACCCGCCGCTGAACTGCACATCGATCGGTGTCACCGCGAAGCGTGCATAGCGTTGTGGCTGTCGATACGACGTGTCGTACTCGGTGATGCCGTGGTAGATCAGTGTGTTCGAGACATGGTGCAGGACCCGGTCGTGCAGGTCACCGACGGGCAGCGAATCGGGCCGCTCGCGCAGCTCGGTGCGCAGCTCGAAGATCTCCGAACGCAAGGGGTCGAGGTCGGGCAATTGGTACGCGTCCAGCTTGTCCTGTTTGTCTTGGATCGTTGCTGCCAGCGCCTTGTTCTGTTTCCCGCTGGGCCATAGCACAACCCCGCCGTATACCGCGCACAGCAGGCCGACGACAGAGGCGGTCTTGACGATGTCTGTCTCAATCCGCACCGTGATCACCCCTATGCTTTTGGTTGGCCGGCACGAATCGACGGTCCAGGTCGATCTCGACATCCAGCTGGAACTCGCGGGCCAGGTGGGTCGGGGTCTCGGTCATCCGGCTGCTGCGCAGCGTGACGTTGGAGAACACCGGGTCCTGTTCGAGCCCGCGGATCAGCAGCACGACCTCTCTGTCGGTCGGCGCCAGGCCGGTCAGCGCGATATTCATTCGGTTGGGCTCGCGCGGCTTGACGGCCGGCTCCTGCCCGGCGCTGGCTACGACCTGTTTGTTCGCGTTCGCTGAAGGCTTGGGCGCCGCGGCGGGTTTGGGGCGCTCGGCGGTCAGCTCGAAGTTGGCCAGTTGCACCGGCTCGGGTGTCAGTTCGCTGAGCCGCGCGATGACCTGCGAGGCCAGGATCGGTTGGTAGGTCTCCCGCGCGATCAGAAGCCGGGCGGTGAGCCGGCCGCGCTCCTGTTCGAGCCTGGCCTGCTCGGCCTGCTGCTGCTCGATCTGAAGCAGCCGCTGATCCAATTCGTCGGACTGACGGGCCAGCGCCGTATCCGGGCCGGCGGTGTACAGCCACATCGCGACCAGCATGACCGCGGTCGCGCCGATGACGGCGAACTCGACCGGGCGGCGCTGCTGGCGTCGGCGGACGCGCTCGAACGACTCGGGCAGGAAGTTGATCCGGCTCATGCCGCCCCCCTCTCGACCGCGTCGTGCTCATCCCGCATCGCCAGGCCGAGCGAGACCAGCCAGCGCGAAGGATCGGCTTCGGGGAAGTCGATGCCGCTGAGTGCGCGTGCCCGGGCCGCCGGCAGGACCGGCTGGGCCAGGCCCGAGCTGAGCTGTTCGAGGAATTGCGGCGTCGCGCCCTGCCCGATGCCCCAAAGCGCATCGGGCTGGTGCACGCCGAACGTGACGGACATGTACCGTAGGCACAGCCCGAGCTCGCGGGCCAACGCCCCGGCATCGATCGTGTCGTTTTCTTTGACCAGCGCGATGGGCTTGTCGAAGATCACCCGCCCGCCGCGCGCGCCGACGATCTCCGCGGTGTGCTCGCCGAGGTGGATGACGACCGTGGCGTCGGCGCCGGGCCCGAGGACCCGGACGAGCGCCCCGCCGGTCGCGTCGATCGCGATGGGCAGCAGCCCCGCGCGCTTGACCGACGAGGCGTGGTCGTAAACCGTCGCCCGGTCGGCCGCGAGCAGGATCATCTCCTGCCGGATCTCGTTGCCTTGGTGGACCTCGCCGGCGTTGTAGTGCTGCAGGACCTGATCGTCGCCGACCTGGAAACGCTCGGCCGCCTCCCACGCGACCGCCTGGGTCAGGTCCTCTTCGGGCATCGGCGGCAGGCGCAGCGTCTTGTACTGCAGCATCTCCGCGGGCAGGGCGCTCACGGCCTGCTTGCCCGCGAAACGGATGCTGCGCAGTGTCGCGGCGATCGCGCGCGACACCTCGGTGTGGTAGGTCGGGATCGCCGGGTCGGTACCCTCGGGCAGCTCCTGGCTGGCGAAGATAAACCCGCCGCGCGGACCGCGCTGGGCGAGGTAGACCGCCTGCGCTGTCAGCGCGATGCCGATCGGGCCGCGCCTGTTGTTCTTGCCTCCGAATCCGAACATGCTGTCCCTGCTTCTTTTCCCTCTAAACCCTGACCGCGCCGCCCTGTCGGCCCGATCCCCCTGCATGCCTTGTCAGTTGGTCACCCTTTCGACGGTGACCCGGCCGGTAAACGGCGCGACTTTGATATCGAACACGTGCGCATCGAATCGCAGCCGCACGGTCCCGCCGGACGACGGGTTGCCCAGGTCGTCGAACTCGACCCGCGTCGTGCCGTTGAAGTCGGCGCTGACGATCTCGATCCCGCTGAACCGGCCGTCGTCGTCGAAGTCGATCTCGTAGTTCTGCGCCCCCGCGGTGTCGCCGAGCACGGGGTTGTGCTCGAGCACCCAGGCGCTGGTCGTGGTGTCGAACTTCTCGACCTTGTAGCTGTTGTCCGCCGGGTCGAACGTCACACGGCGGTCGCTCTGCTGGGCCATCGCCTCGTTCTGCGCGAACAGGAGGTCGGCGATGATCATGCGCGCCCCCGCCTGCACGCCGAGCGTGCCGCCCTGCATCATGTTGGGCACGACGATCGCCGCGGCCAGGCCCATGATCGCCACGGTGATCAGCACCTCGATCAGGGTGTAGGCGTGTCGGCGTCGGGTTGTGATGCGCTTGCGCATGTCAGTCAATCTGGTTTAGCCGCGCCGCGACGCGTCGCCGTTGTCTCGTCTGTAACGCATTTATCATTCTTCGCCGGCGACGCATCGCGGCGCGGCTAAACAGGTACACCTTCAATCCCTCAGTCGTTATCCGGCAGGCTTTCAACGGTCACCTTGACCGAGCCGTCGCCGAGCTTCTTGCTCATCGCGTCGACCTTGCTGCCGAGGTTTTTCAGCTCGTCGATCATGGCCTTGCGCTGGGCCCCGGCGTCGGTCCGGCCCTGTGCGAGAGCCTCGGTCGCCGGGTCCATCGCCGCCGCGGCGGGCGACTGGTGCGCGCCCACCCACAGGTTCAGCCCCAGCAGCACGGCGATCACGGTCAGCACGGTGTTCAGATACTTGCTGTTGTTCATCGTTGAAAATCCTTATCAGCAGTGAGGCCGGTATGGCGTCTGTCTGAGCTATCGGTCCGGTCGGGATACGGGTTTAGGCTGGTTTGAGCCCCGCATGTGAATGCAGGACCCGGGTTGGCGCTGCTGTTTGGCTTGGCCCCGCATTCGCATGCGGGGCTAGATCGGTTCCTGCGTCCGCATAAAAACGCAGCCGAGGCGGGTGTGCCTCGGCTGCGCTAGGTTTCGAGCTAGGCTCGGTGTCGGCTCCGTCCGACAATCGCCCTCTGTGGCTTAGTAGCTGACGAAGTCCGCGTTCTCGGTCTCGGCGGCGCCGAGCAGGTTCAGGTCACGGCCCTTCTGCAGCTCGATATTGGCCTTGAGGATGCCACCATCCCAAACCCAGCCGACATCAGCGGCAGGCGTGCCGTCGGCCGTCGGGGTGCCAACAACCACCGAGCTGTCTTCGAACGGGTTGACGGCCGGCTTCTGCATGTAGGGGCCGTAGATCGCGGTCGCGGTCTTGGTCGCGCTGGTCGTGCCGTCGATGTCCGTGAACTGGGTGAACTGGTTCCAGTTCGTGGTCAGGTCCGGCTCATCGTCGTTGTGCTGGTTTTTGTACAGCTCGATCTGGCTACGGATCGACTGGAGCTGCGTGACCAGCGACGACGACTTGGCCGACTCGGACGCGTTGGTGAACTGGGGGATCACGATCGCGGCAAGGATGCCGAGGATGACCACCACAATCAGAATCTCGACCAGGGTGAAGCCCTTGGCCACCATCTTCCGTGCATGCATGACAACTCTCCTCATATGAGTGAACTAACCTTTGGCGTGCCGGGGCAACACGCCCCGAAACAACACGCCAGCGCGCTTTCGGCTGCCCCCGCCCCCGGAAGCCGGAGCCACACAGCTCCCGCCCGTGAGTGGAGGCCTGCTCCCTCGATCGATGCGGGGGCGGCCGAACTCGCGCTGATGCACAGCCCCTCCATCGACCCCGAAATCCCAAGACTTAACGGGCCTTGCGTTTTCGTGGCCGACAACAGCGGCTTGCCGGTCCGTCTGCGACGGTCAGCACCACCAGCAACGGATACAACAGCGTCCGAGGCAAGCGCACCGTGCGACAATGCATGCAACACGGTGTCGGGCCCCCGCTCCAGGCCGCACAGCCGGCATAGTTCCACAGGCGGCCGCTATAGCATGACGCAGCCGCCGGGCCGCACCCGGGGGCGTGAGCGCGTTGTCGTGGCCGGTGTCCTGTGCTGTGTATCTCATTTCGAGCGTGATCCCCCGCGTGCCGATGCGGCGGCTGCTCAGCCCAGATACGCCACTACCGTGTCCAGCAGCGACCGGCCTTCCTCAAACGTCATGCGTTCGCGCGCCCCCGGCGCATCCGCCCAGACGTGATCGGACACCTCCGCCTGCTGCAGCGTTACCGGCTTATCCGCGTCAACCTCGCCCACGAAATAGACCACGGTCTTCTGGACCCGCCTCCCGCCCTTCTTGGTGAAGGCGTAGTGCTCCTCGAACGGCCGATCTTCGTCTAGCGTGACCCGGTCGATGCCGGTCTCTTCCGCCAGCTCGCGTCGCGCCGTCTCGAGGTGCGTCTCGCCCTCGTCGGGGTGGCCCTTGGGGAAGGCCCAGTGCCCGGCGTTGTGTTGGATGAGCAAGAACTGCCGCACGCCGTTGACAACACGGTAGGGGATGACGCCGCAGGAGAAGTCTTGTTTGATGTCTGAGCCCATTGCGACCTCGCAATGCGTATGGATGAACAACCGCGACGCGACGCGTCGCCGGCAAAGCAAGACAACGGTGTCGTAAGGACTCCGGCGACGCGTCGCTTCGCGTCGCGGCTATTGTAATCCTTGAGCGCGGTGCTTTGTTCTCGGCTCCGCGCCGTCTACAATCTGTTTTTCCAAGGAGCCCAAGATGAAACGACCCCTTCTGTTGTTCGTTGCCCTGCTTATCGCCGCTCCGACTGTGTTCGCGGAGGTGAAGACCAAAGACGTTGTGTACAAGGACGGCGACACCGAGCTGCGCGGGTACCTCGCGTGGGATTCCGAGCAAGCTGAGAAAGGAAAGAGGCTGCCCGGCGTGCTGATCGTCCATCAATGGATGGGGCTGACCGATTATGAGAAGGGGCGGGCCCGGCAGCTCGCCGAACTCGGTTATGTCGCGTTCGCTTTGGATATCTATGGCGTTGAGAAACGGCCGAAGAACCGCGGCGAGGCGGGCGCGCTGGCGGGCAGGTTCAAGAACGACCGAGCACTCTTCCGTATGCGGCTGAACCTCGGGCTTGAGGCCATGTTGATCGATCCCGTGCTCGGCGTCGGCGTCGACCCCAAACGCGTCACCGCGATCGGCTACTGCTTCGGCGGGACGGGCGTGCTCGAGCTCGCGCGCTCCGGCGCGGACATCGCCGGCGTCGTCAGCTTCCACGGCGGGCT
>JANQKT010000217.1 GCA_028280965.1 Phycisphaeraceae bacterium | reverse complement strand
TTTTCGAGATCATCCTGGGCCTGTGCGAGCTGTTTCTGAATCGAAGCCTTTTGCTGATCGGCTTCCTGGCGGGCCTTCTGGATCATGTCGTTAAAAGCGTTGGCAAATGCGGCGGTCCGAGACATATCAATTCCCTTTGCGTTGGCCCGGAGTGCGAGTATTCGATTGCGGTAGGAACTATGCAGTATAACACAAATCACATGGCTGTACCGCTGGATCACCGCTGCGGGATTACACGGTGGAATGGCTGTCCGTATCGTAAATAATGATTCAGCAATAACTTAATTGTGTCGAAGGCCACCCGTTTCATCATGAATGAATTCGCCTGGTCCAATGTACGGCGTATCAGTAATCGTCGTCAGAAATGATATGGCGGTGCCAGGCGTCATGACACAAACGCATTGGTCGCCAGGCCCGACCGGTATACGATCATGTCAATAATGGTCAAGACGACGAGAGTCCATACCGCGGCGAGCTTCCTGGTGGTGGTTGCCGTCACCGCGACTTTTGTATTCATGCTTTCCCGCGGCGATCGGCAAGCCGGCCCGGGAACCGAGACGAGCCCGCCGGTGACCATCCATCAGGCCGCAGAGGCGGTTGATGCGGAGCAGGCTATACCGGACAGGGTTGAGTTCAACCGCGACATCCGGCCGATCCTCACCGAGAACTGCTACGCCTGCCACGGCCCGGACCTGCACGCGGTCGAAGCGGATCTGAGCCTGCACACCTTCGAACAGGCGACGCGCGTGCTGTACGACGATGTCGCCGCGGTCGTGCCCGGCGATCCGGACGCGAGCGAGCTGTGGGCGCGTATCAACGACCGCGCCCTGCCCATGCCCCCGAAGAAAAGCCACAAGGAGCTGACCGACCGTCAGAAAAAGCTCATTAAGCGATGGATCGAGCAGGGCGCGGAGTACCAGGCGCACTGGGCCTATGTGAAGCCAAAGTTGACCGAGCCGCCGGTTGTCCACGACAACACATGGCCAACGCATTGGATCGATCGGTACCTGCTGGCCGGGATGCAAGCGCGCGGGCTGTCGCCGGTTGAGGACGCGGGCCGCGTCGCGCTGCTCCGCCGACTCAGCTTAGATCTGACCGGGCTCCCGCCGACGCCGGATCAGGTGCAGCTGTTTGTCGCAGACGAGTCGCCGGACGCGTATGAGAAGCAGGTCGATCGCCTGCTCGCAAGCCCGCACTTCGGCGAGCGCATGGCGATCTACTGGCTCGACATCGTGCGCTACGCCGACACCGTGGGCTATCACGGCGACCAGACGCAGAGCATCTCGCCGTACCGTGACTGGGTCATCTGGGCGTTCAACCGGAACATGTCTTATGACACCTTCATCACCCACCAGATCGCCGGGGACATGGTCGAAGACCCGGAAGGGGTCGCGGTCATCGCCAGCGCCTACAACCGGCTGTACCAGTCCTCGCACGAAGGCGGGATCCAGCGGAAGGAGTACACCGCGATCTACGACGCGGACCGGGTCCGCAACTTCGGCGAAGCGTTCATGGGTGCAACGATCGGCTGCGCCCAATGCCACGACCACAAGTACGACCCTTACACCGCGGAAGACTTCTACGCCCTCGCCGCGTTCTTTGGCCAGATCGACGACCTCTGGCACCTGCCGAGCCTGAAAGGCGGCAACGGCCCGGGCACCAACGCCAATCCGACATTGCGCAAGCCGCACCTCGATGTGCTCACGCCGCTCGACAACCAGCGGATCGCTGAGCTGCAGACCGAACTGGCGGCGGCACACGATGACACCGCGAAGCAGCAAATCCAGAGCACGATTGATTCGATCAAGCCCCGGCGGGTCATGATCAGCAAACAACACCCGCCCGAGCAGTACCGCGCGGTACGGTTCCTGCCGGCCGGCAACTGGCTGGATGAGAGCGGTCCCGTGATGTCGCCCGCCGTGCCTACTTTCATGGGCGAACTGAATCCCGAAGGCGATGCCGTGCCGACCCGGCTGGACCTCGCGCGGTGGCTGACTCGGCCGATGGATGAAGGTGGGAGCGGCGAGCTGACCGCGCGCGTGATGGTCAACCGCCTGTGGTACCTGCTGTTCGGCGAGGGGCTGTGCACATCGCTCGGCGATTTCGGCGGGCAGGGCCAGCCGCCGAACCACCCCGAGCTGCTGGACCGGCTCACGCTCCACTTCATCGCGTCGGGCTGGGATATCAAGGCGCTGATGAAGACGATGGTGATGACACGTGCATACCAACTCTCTTCTGAGCCGACGCACGAGTTGCTGCGTGCGGACCCGAACAACGAATGGTTTGCCCGCCAGAGCCAGCGCCGGCTGCCCGCGGAGATGATCCGCGACAGCGCGCTCTTGATCAGCGGGCTGCTGGTGGACCAGCTCGGCGGCGACTCTGTCATGCCGTACCAGCCCGCCGGCTACTACACGCACCTCAATTTCCCCAAGCGCCGATACAAGCAGAGCACCGACGCCGGCCAGTGGCGGCGGGGCGTTTACGTTCACTGGCAGCGGCAGTTCCTGCACCCGATGCTCAAGGCCTTCGATGCGCCCACACGCGAGGAATGCACGGCCAAACGGCCGGTCTCCAACACCCCCCTGGCATCCTTGGTCTTGCTCAACGACCCGACCTTTGTGGAAGCATCGCGCCATTTCGCGCAGCGCGTCCTGACCGAGGCGCAGGGCGACGACCGCAACCGAATCGATTGGGCGATGCAGCAGGCGCTGTCCCGAGACGCATCCGATGAAGAAACCGTTGTGTTGCTCAAGCTCCTCAAGCACAACCGCATGGCCTTTAAGGCAGACCCGACCACCGCGTCCGAACTGCTCACGGTCGGCCTGTCCCCGCGTGATGAGACGCTGGACAAAGCGGAGCACGCCGCGTGGACCGAGGTCTGTCGCGCGATCTTCAACCTGCACGAGACGATAACCCGGCCCTGAACCGAAGTGAGTTGCTGATGTCTATCCATGCCGACTACGCCGAGCGGGTCCACCAGGAGTATGAGCGGTTCCAGCACGTCACGCGCCGCCGGTTCCTCGGCCAGGCGTCGCTCGGGATCGGCGCGTTGGCGCTCGGTGGTCTCATGCAGGCCGACCAGGCCTCCGCGGCTGCACCGCCCGACCCGCTGAAGGGCGCGATCGACCCGCTGCACGTTGCGCCCAAGGCCAAGCGCGTCATCTTCCTCTGCATGGCCGGCGGCCCGAGCCACCTCGAGACCTTCGACTACAAGCCCAGGCTCGCCGAGATGGACGGCAAGCCGATGCCCGAATCCTTCACCAAGGGCCAACCGATCGCGCAGCTCCAGGGACAGAAGCTCAATTGCCTGGGGCCGATCAAGCCGTTCAAGCGATACGGCAAAGGCGGGCTGCTGATCAGCGACTACCTGCCGCACATCGGCTCGGTCGCCGATGAGATCGCGGTCGTGAAGTCCATGGTCACCGAGCAGATCAACCACGACCCGGCACACACGTTTATGAACACGGGCACCGCGATCAGCGGCCGGCCGAGCATGGGCTCGTGGGTGAACTACGGGCTGGGCTCGCTCAGCGAAGACCTGCCAGGGTTCATCGTGCTGGTCTCCGACGCCAAGTCCCGCAACCCCCAGCCGATCGCGTCGCGGCAGTGGTCCTCGGGTTTTCTGCCCTCGCGTTATTCCGGTGTCGAGCTGAACGCGATCGGCGACCCGGTGCACTACGTCTACAACCCGCCGGGTATTAAGAAGACGCAGCAGGAGCACCTGATCAACGCGGTGCAGGAGATGAACCGGCTGCGCAACGCCGAGCACCACGACCCGGAGATCGAGTCACGGATTGCGCAGTACGAGCTGGCGTTCAAGATGCAGACCGCGGTGCCCGAGCTGACCGACCTCTCCGATGAGCCGGAGGACGTGTTTGAGCTCTACGGCTGCAAGCCTGGCGACGGAACGTTCGCGAGCAATTGCCTGCTGGCCCGTCGGCTGGCCGAGCGTGGCGTGCGCTTTATCCACCTCTACCACCGCGGCTGGGACCACCACGACGGTATGGACAAGCACCTGGCCAAGTGTACCCAGACCGCCGACCGTGCCACCGCCGCGCTGATCACCGATCTCAAGCGTCGCGGCATGCTCGACGAGACGCTGATCGTCTGGGGCGGCGAGTTCGGGCGGACGCCGATGAGCCAACGCGGCATCGGCCGGGACCACCACATCAAGGGCTTCTCGATGTTCCTCGCCGGCGGCGGGGTGCGGGGCGGGGTGAGCTACGGCGAGACCGATGAGCTCGGCTACAACGCCGTTGACAAGATCTGCCACGTCCGCGACCTGCACGCGACGATGCTGCACCTGCTGGGCATTGACCACGCGCGGTTAAGCGTCAAGTATCAGGGCCTGGATGTGAAGCTGACCGGCGTCGAGCCGGCGCGCGTGGTGAAGGGCCTCATCGCGTGATGCGAATAGCACCGCATTCACATGCGGGGCTGTATTGAATTACTAATCTTCGCGCTTGTCCCGCTCGACCACCGCGTACGCGTTGTGGTTGTGGATCGATTCGAAGTTCTCGCTCGCCACACGGTACCAGGCGATCCGCGGCTCGTCGTCCATCGCGATAGCCAGGTCGCGGACGATGTCCTCGACGAACTTCGGGTTGTCGTAGGCCGCCTCGGTGACCTGTTTCTCGTCCGGGCGTTTGAGCACCGCGAAGACCTGTGTGCTCGCGCACTTTTCGACCAGCTCGAACAGCTCCTCGATCCACATGAACTGGCCATCGACGAAACGGACCTGCGCCTCCATCTCGCACCGCTGGTTGTGGGCGCCGTATTCTGAGATCTCTTTCGAGCAAGGGCACAGCGACGTCGCGGGGACCTTGATGCCCAGCACGATATCCTCGGTGCCGTTGGCGACGGCCTCGAAGGTGACCTCGATGTCGAGCTTGCCCGGCTGGCCGGTGACCGGGGCCTTCTTATCGATGAAGTAGGGGAAGCTCATCTGCAGGTGCGCCTCCTCGGCCTCGAGGCGGTCTTTCATATCGCGGGCGACCTCCATCACATCGCTCGAATCGATGCCCTGGTGGTGGCGGTTGAGCACCTCCAGGAACCGGCTCATGTGCGTGCCCTTCTGGTAGTGCGGCAGGGCGACGTACATGTTGACCATGGCGACGGTGTGCTGCTTCCCGCCTGTCGCCGGGCACTTGAGCGCGATCGGGTAGCGGATGTCCTTGACCCCGACCTTGTTGATCGGCACCTGCCGGGAGTCGGCGCTGCCCTGGACGTCGGGCATCGCGGTTTGGTCGGGGGCAGTGGATGATGGTTGCGGTGTCATGGCGGGGACTTTCATACAATGCAACAGGGCGAGGGTAAACGAGCGATTGTAGGCCGCTGAATGGGCCCCGACAATCCGCGGCGCTGATTTGTCAAGGGCTACAGATGCTCGCGGGCCCGTGCTTGTTACGCCGCGGAGCAAAAAGCGGCGTCCGCGGCATATGGTTAGGGGTCGCGGGTGCCGGCGGCTCAGTTAAGGCGGCCGGTCAGGAATCAAGATGCGGATTAAGGAAGCCAATAGCGCGTGAGCAAAAAGCGGACAACCAAGCGGAAACGGGCGAAGAAGCCCTCAGGCACGACGGTGTTGCAGGACCCTGCCGGCGCTGTCGCGGAGGTCGTGGGCGAGCCGGACATCCCTTCCCGGCTGCCGATCCTGCCGGTGCGCGGGACGATCGTTTTCCCCGGAACGATCATCCCGCTGGGCATCGGCCGGGCGTCGAGCAGGCAGCTGCTCGAGCAATCGCTGGCCAAGTCGAAGGTCATCGGCTTGGCGGCGCAGATCGACGAGGAGCAGGAGGAGCCGGGCTTCGACGGCGTGTACAAGACCGGCACCGCGGCGGTCGCGCTCAAGCTCATCCGCCAGCAGGACGAGACGATGACGCTGATCGTCCACGGCATGGACCGCATCCGGCTGGACAAGCTGGTCAAGGCCCGGCCGTACATGACCGCGCGGGTCACGCCCCTCAACCAAAAGCCGGGGCGCGGTCGAGCCTTTACCGCGACGGTCAATCAGCTGCGCGATCTCGCGCTGGAGCTGATCGACCTGACGCCAAACGCGCCCGACCAGGCGCGCAATGTCCTCATGAACGTCGAGTCGCCCGCGGGCCTGGTTGACTACCTCGCGGCGAACCTGGACATCGGCCTGCCCGACAAGCAGCGGCTTCTCGACGAACTGAGCGTCAGCAAGCGTGCGAAAGAAGTGCACCGTCTGCTCAGCCAGCAGCTCCAGCTCGCGCGGCTGCAGAACAAGATCCAGCAGGACGTCGAGGCGAGCATCGGCGAGGGCCAACGCCGGCTATACCTGCGCGAGCAGATGCGCGCGATCCAAGAGGAACTCGGCGAGGGCGACGGCTCGGCGGAGGTGATCGACGACCTGCACCGGCGGCTGGTCGAGGCCGCGCCGCCCGAGAAGGTGATGGACGAGACCGAACGCGAGCTCTCGCGCCTGGAGATGATCCCGCCGGCGAGCCCGGAGTACTCGGTGATCATGAGCTACGTCGAACTGATCGCGGAGCTGCCCTGGAGCAAGGTAAGCAAGGACCGGCTGGACCTCAGGCACGCCCGCGAGATCCTGGATCGCGACCATTTTGATCTGGACAAGGTCAAGAAGCGGCTGATCGAGTACCTCGCGGTGCGGAAGCTGAACCCGGACGGGCGGGGCGCGATTTTGTGTCTGGTCGGCCCGCCGGGGGTGGGCAAGACCTCGCTGGGTCAGTCGATCGCAGAGGCGCTGGGCCGCCGGTTCGCGCGGATCTCGCTGGGCGGGGTGCGTGACGAAGCAGAGGTACGCGGGCACCGGCGGACGTACATCGGTGCGATGCCCGGCCGGCTGATCCAGGAGGTCCGCCGATGCGGCACGAACAACCCCGTCATCATGCTCGACGAGTTGGACAAGCTGGGCAACGACTTCCGCGGCGACCCGGCGAGCGCGCTGCTCGAGGTGCTCGACCCGCGGCAGAACCACGCCTTCACCGACCGCTACCTCGATGTGCCGTTTGACCTGTCGAAAGTGATGTTCATCTGCACAGCGAACTACGTCGGCAACATCCCGCCTGCGCTGCAGGACCGGCTGGAGATGATCGAGATCCCCGGCTATACAGACCACGACAAGCTGGCGATCGCGCGCAAGTACCTCGTGCCACGGCAGATGAAAGACCACGGATTGAAGGCGAGCAACTGCGCGTTCCGTGCCGATGGCCTGCGTAAGATCATTGACGGCTACACGCGCGAGGCCGGCGTGCGCGAGCTCGAGCGGCAGGTCGGCGCGGTGTGCCGCGGCGTGGCGGCGAAGGTCGCGCAAGCCCGGCGGGTGCCTGCCAAGGCGCTTATCGATGCCGCCGCCGTGCCCGATTATCTCGGTGCCGAGAAATATATCCGTGACCTGGACACGCGTACCGGCGTGCCCGGCGTCGTGCTCGGTTTGGCGTACACGTCTGTCGGCGGGGAGGTGTTGTTCATCGAGGCGACCCGCTACGCCGGCAAGGGCAACGTCAAGCTGACTGGTCAGATCGGGGACGTGATGAAGGAGTCCGCCCAGGCGGCGCTGTCGCTATTCAAGAGCCGAGCGGAGTCGTTGGGCTGTGAGCCGGGCGTCATAGCCGACAGCGACCAGCACATCCATGTCCCCGCCGGCGCGGTGCCAAAGGACGGCCCGTCCGCGGGCGTGGCGATGTACACCGCGATCGTGTCTCTGATGACCGGCAGGCCGGTGAAGAAGGGCCTGGCGATGACAGGTGAGATCACGCTTCGCGGCAAGGTGCTGGCCATCGGCGGGGTCAAGGAGAAAACCCTCGCCGCCGACCGGCTGGGCATCGATACCGTGCTGCTGCCCGAGCAGAACCGGCGCGACCTCGACGAGATCGACCCCGCGGTCCGCAAGCGGCTAACAATCAAGTTGGTTGAGGATGTAGACCAGGTCCTGAAGCTGGCGATCCCGGGTCTGAAGCCGAAGCGGGCAGGCTAAGTCAGGCTCAATTATCAACCGTCACCGAAAAGCGTGCGTCGGTCGCAACGACCTCGATCTTGTAATCACCCGCGGGCAGTGTTGTGTTCTTGTTGCCCCGGCTGGTCCCTTTCGTCTGGTGCACGATGGTGACGACGCGCCATTCGTCGCCCTGTTTGCGGAAGAGCCGGACCTGGACGTTGCACGCGTCGCCGGTCTTGGTGATGTTGTAGCTGATGGTGAGCTCGTCTTGTTCGCCGAGCTTGAACGTGGATGAATCGCGGACACTCTCGGCCCCCGCCTCCCCGCTGACCGACGCGAGGCGCGCTGCAGCCGAGGGCTGTGCCCACGCAGTCAGGCAGGCCAGCATCAGCAGCAGGATCAGGGGTCGTAAACGGTAGGTCATCGCGGTCATCAGGCGGGATATCAGTCAGGCGGGGTCAGCGGCGGGGCAGGAGTATATCAGTCTCTATCGGTCGATTCCGGCTCGGACCCGCGAGGGCGTATGATGCGGCCATGAAGCTCTACACCAAGCGTGGCGATGACGGGCTGACCGACCTGATCGGTGGTCAGCGGGTCCCCAAGCACCACCTGCGGGTCGATGCCTACGGCTGCGTCGATGAACTGAACGCCGCGATCGGCCTGTCGCTAGCCGACTGCTTGATTGACGCGGTGCGGGGCCCGCTTATTACCGTTCAGCGGCGATTGTTCGATCTGGGGGCCCAATTGGCGACCCCCGCGTCGGCTCAAGCCTCGCCCGCCCGATTAACGGCCGATCATGCCGCGGAGCTCGAGGCCCGGATCGACACCGCCTGCGAGCCGCTGCCGCCGCTGCGCACCTTCATCCTGCCCGGCGGGACCGTCCTGGCCGCCCGGTTGCACCTGGCCCGGACGGTCTGCCGCCGCGCCGAGCGGTGTGTGGCCGCGCTGGCCGAGCAGGAGCCGGTTGATCCCGCGGCGCTGATTTATCTCAACCGCCTGGCCGACCTCTTGTTTGCACTGGCCCGCCGAGCGAATTTCGAGGCGGGCGTCGAGGACGTGCCCTGGACGCCCGGCGATTAACAGCTCGCCAACCGGTCGCGTGCGCGTACGGATCGTTCCGCCGACGCGTCGATCTCGAAACAGCATCTGGACACAACAACCCGCACGGAGCAGATGATGCGACACCGATTGACAGCAATCCCCTTCCTGTTCGCCGCACTCTGCCTGCTGCCTATGGCGGCCGCCGAGGAGCACGCGTCCGACAAGCCGATCACGCCGGACAAACCAATCGATCTGTTCAACAGCGAAGACCTCAGCGGCTGGGTCTACGACTTGGAGGGCGATGACACGAAACCCGGTGATGTCTTCACCGTTGTCGATGGCGTCCTCAAAAACACCGGCAAGCCGCGGGGCGTGATCCGCACCGAGCACGACTACACGGACTACGAGATCGAGGTCCAGTGGCGATGGCCGGGCAAGGGTGGCAACTCCGGCCTGCTCATCCACTGCTCCACGCCACGCAACCGCAGCATCTGGCCCAAGTCGCTGGAGGTCCAGCTCGCTAACAACAACGCCGGCGACTTCTGGGTCATCGGCGAAACAATCATGGTCAAAGACCCCGAGAAACGTACCAAAGGCCGGCGCACCCCGAACACAACCGACGGTTCGGAGCACAAGCTCGGGCAGTGGAACACGATGATCGTCCAGGCGCGCGGCGATACCGTCAAAGTCTTCGTCAACGGCGACCTGGTCAACGAGGCCTGGGACTGCTCGGCCGACAGCGGCGCGATCTGTCTCCAGGCCGAAGGCACCCCGATCGAGTACCGCAAGGTGCAGATCCGGCCGCTGCCGGAGCAAGACTAGCGCTCCGCTCTGGTCATCGGCGACAGCCCGATGTTCTTCGCCAGCCCGACCGAGCCGAGCAGCAGGGCGACCGCGTTGAAGATGTGCCAGAGGAAGTGCGTGCCGATCGGGATGGCATCGCACAGCGGGCGGTCGAGCCCGGCCATGACCATCGAGACAGTAAACACGACCGCCGAACCCCACAGCCAGCGTCGGCCGGGCAGCGGGAAACGCGCGGCATGCAGCGCGAGCAGGTAGGCGGCTGCTGCGGTCGGCAGGTAGCTCATCAGGAACCAGCCGGTGAGCACCAACAGTGCAATAGACAGGCCCAGGTGCGCAGCAAGCGTGCCGGCCGTGGAGACGCCCCGCCAGCGCAGCACCCGCCGGCCGGTGACCCAGAGGTACCAATACACCCACAGCACGATAAAGCCGACATCCGCGAGCCCGGCCCAGCGCTCGGCGAAAGTGTGGAAGCAAAAACTGCCCGCCCCGATCCCGACGAGCAGGGCATTGAGCAGCCAAAGATCACGACGCACGCCCGGCCGGCGCAACGGGTCGTTGTTGGCGCCCGCGGGCGGCGTGCTTACGAGGTAGATCGCAAAACCCGCCGCGGCGACCCAGAACGCGCTGTTGCTCCAGGCGTTGAGTGGCTCGGCCCAGAACGAGGGGTCGTCGCCGCGCTCGCAGTACCCAAGAACCTTCTGTTGCCAATCGATCTGCGCCAGCATCAAGATGAATTAGAGCACAACCGCAGGCGAACTGCGCTCCGGCTCAGACCGCCTCGCCGCCGCGCTCGCCGGTGCGGATACGGATACAGTCGTCCATGGGCAGGACAAAGATCTTGCCGTCGCCGATCTCCCCGCCGTTGTGCCGGGCCCCGGCCATGATGGCCTTGACCGCGGGTTCGACGAAGTCGTCGTTGACCGCGATCTCTAAGCGCACTTTCGGGATCAGGTCTGGCGTGACCTCCTGGCCGCGGTACAGGTCGTGATCCGACTGCTGGCCGTGGCCGGTGCAACGCGACACGCTGACGCGGAAGATCTCCGCGTCGATGAGCGATTGGTGGACCGCTTCGAGGCGGTCGGGCTGGATGATGGCGAGGACGAGTTTCATTTCAGGCTCGTGGGTTGTTGTTCAGTGGACAAAGCGAGTCCGTGCAAAACGGCCGAGAGCGGTGTTGCCAAACTCCCGGGGTTAGTTGAGGTTGAGCAGGCCGTAGCCGTGTTCGCCGTGCAGGGCGTGGTCCATACCGGCCTGCTGGTCGCGGTCGTTGAGCCTCAGGCCGATGGTCTTGTCGATGAGGACCGCGATGATGGCGGTCACGACGCCCGAAACACCGATCGCCAGCACGACACCGATGGCCTGGTGCTTCAGCTGGGTCACCGCCGTCCATACCAGCTCTTCCTCGGCGTAGGAAGCCTTGAGGCCAGCGACCGTGTCCGGCCGGAGAAACAGCATCAGGCCGACCGCGCCGACGATGCCCGCAACGCCGTGGATGCCGAAGACATCCAGCGAGTCGTCGTAGCCGAGCTTGTTCTTCAGGAGGATCGCGCCGTACGCCCCGGCCGCGCCTAGCGCGCCCAACGCCAACGCGCCGACAGTCGTCACGGCTCCCGCCGCGGGCGTGATCGCGACGAGCCCGGCGATGATGCCCGAGGCCATGCCCAATGAGGTCGCCTTCTTCAGATGAATCGACTCGATAAGCACCCACATCAGCGCCGCCGCCGCCGCCGCGATCTGCGTCATCGCCAGCGCCCGGCCGGTGTCCAGGTCCGAGGTCACAAACGAGCCGGAGTTAAACCCGAACCAGCCGACCCAGAGCATGCCCGCACCCAGCAAAGTGAGCACAAGGTTGTTCGGGTGCATCGCGGTCTTGGGGTAGCTGCGTCGGGCACCGAGCACAAACGCGCAGACCAGCCCGGCCGTGCCCGCGGCGATGTGGATCACCGTGCCGCCGGCCAGGTCGATCGCCTCGCCGCTGACCAGCCCGCCGCCCCAGATCATGTGGCACAGCGGGCAGTACACCAAGAGCGACCAGAGCAGGATGAACAGGCAGTAGCCGCGAAACCGGACCCGCTCAGCGAATGCCCCGGCGATCAGGGCCGGGGCGATGATCGCGAATTTGCCTTGGAACATCGCGAAGACGAATGATGGGATCGCCTGGCCGTCACCGATCTCATAGTACTTGCCGGCGTCGGTGTCCATGCTCGACAGGAACAGGTAGCCGGGGTCCCAGCCAATGATGCCGCCGAGTTGCGAGTCGCCGAAGCACATCGCGTAGCCGACCACCGCCCAGCTCACGCCGATGATGGCCATCGCGACGAAGCTGTGCATCATCGTGCCCAGAACGTTCTTGGTCCGCACCAGCCCGCCGTAGAACAGCGCCAGCCCCGGGATCATGAACAGCACCAGCGCGGTGGATGTCAGCATCCACGCCGTTGTGCCGGTGTCGATCTCGGGGGGCGGCGCGGCTTCCTCAGCGACTGCGACGCCGGGAAAAAACGTAAAAAGGCAAAGCGCAACAAGCGCAGCGGTGCGGCGGGACATGCAGGCCTCCCAAGGCAGGTGTTTAGCGGGATGTGATTTGTGGCTCGCCGAAAGACATGAAGCCACCCCAGTGCAGGCCGGCGGTCAGCCTGGCACGGCAAAGATCATAGCAACACGAAATCAATTGCACAAATCTCAAGCAATCGGATTCTCTGTTGCTTAATTAGACGGCGATGAATAGTGAGCCAGCCCGCTCGCTATAATTCGCGACTGATGATCTCAAAGCGGCGTGAGTTCGAAGTCATCGTCATCGGCGGTGGCCACGCGGGTGCGGAGGCCGCCTGGGCCGCGGCCAATGCGCTGCAGGCCACTGGCTCGGGACGCGTCGCGCTCGTCACGATGGACCCATCCAAGACCGGGGCCATGTCCTGCAACCCCTGCATCGGCGGGCTGGCCAAGGGGCAGATCGTCCGCGAGATCGACGCGCTTGGCGGGCTCATGGGCCTGGCCGCGGACGCCACCGGCATCCAGTTCCGTGTCCTCAACGCCAGCCGCGGCCCGGCGGTCCACGGCCCGCGCTGCCAGTCCGACAAGTACGCCTACGCCCGCGAGGTCCAGCGGCTGCTGGCCACCCGGCCGAACCTCGTCACCCTCGCCGGGCTGGTGGACGACTTCGTGATCGAAGACGGCCGGTGTGTCGGGGTCCGCTACGTGCCCGCGCCGACCGACGGGCCCGAGACGCCGACCGATGCCTGCTGCGGGGAGTTCGGCTGCATCGACGACGCAGAGAAGCCGATTACGCTGCACGCCAGGGCCGTTGTCCTGACCACCGGCACCTTCATGCGTGCCATCATGCACACCGGCCAGGCCCAGGAGAAAGGCGGCCGTGTCGGCGAGGGCTCGGCCGACGGTATCAGCGGGGCGCTCAAACGCCTGGGCTTCGAGCTCGGCCGGCTCAAGACCGGGACGCCGCCGCGACTCGCGCGCGAATCACTGAAACTCGAAGACCTCGAGGAGCAACCCGGCGACAGGCAGCCTGTCCCGTTCAGCGACATGACAGCAAGTGATTTTCCCGCGCTGCCGCAGACACCCTGCTGGATCACGCATACCAACGAGCAGTCGCACACGCTGATCCGCGATAACCTCGGCAAGGCCCCGATGTACAACGGCCAGATCACGACCGCGGGGCCGCGGTACTGCCCGTCGATCGAAGACAAGGTCGTGCGTTTCGCGGATCGCACGTCGCACCATGTTTTTCTCGAGCCGGAGTCGCTCGAGACCAACGAGGTGTATTGCAACGGGATCAGCACGTCCCTGCCCGCCGAGGTGCAGGACGTAATCATCCGCTCGCTGCCGGGCTGCGAGGACGCGGTCGTATTGAAGTACGGCTACGCGGTGGAGTACGACACGATCCTCGCGCACCAGCTCGACGCGACCTGCATGACCAAGCTGGTGCCGGGCCTGTTCACCGCCGGGCAGATCAACGGGACAAGCGGCTACGAGGAGGCCGCGGGCCAGGGCCTGATCGCCGGGCTCAACGCGGTGCGGCACGCGCGTGGTGAGGGCCTGGTCCGCGTCCGCCGGGACCAGGCCTACCTCGGCGTAATGATGGACGACCTGGTGACCAAGGTGCCGGTCGAGCCGTACCGGATGTTCACCTCGCGCGCCGAGCACCGGTTACTGCTGCGGTCGGACAACGCCGCGACGCGGCTGACGCCGCTGGGGCGTGAGTTGGGCCTGGTCGATGATCCACGCTGGTCGGTCTTTGAAGCGCGGCAGGCTGCGCGTTCAGCGATCGAGCAAGACTTAAAGCAGGTCAAGTGCGACGGCGAACGCCTGATCGATCATGCCCGCCGCAGCGAACTGACGCCCGACGACCTGGCCCGCCTGCTTCAGCAGCCCGGGCGACCCTTGGCCGATTCAGGCCTGGCCAACAACCTGAAGCTACGTAGCGTCCTCACCGAAATCCTCGCCGACCTCCAATACGCCGGCTACATCGAGCGCCAGCGCCGCGAGGTCGATCGCCTGTCCACTCAGGAGGCCGAGCCCCTGCCCGGCGGCCTCGACTACGCCACCATCAGCGGCCTGCGCCGCGAGGCTCAACTCGTGCTCGACAAGTTCAAGCCCGCGACGCTCGGCCAGGCCGGCCGGCTCGAGGGCGTCAACCCCGCGGACCTGATGGTGGTCAGCGTGTATCTGAATAAGCAGGCTAGCAAGCAGGCTCAGACGGCGTAACCGGTTTGCCAACCGCGGGGATCGCGGTTCTACTGCACCCATGCCAGACACCGATCAGACCACCGGCTGCCTCGTCGTCATCTTCGGCGCCTCGGGCGACCTGACCAAACGCAAGCTCGTCCCCGCCCTGTACCACCTCTGGGACAGCGGGATGCTGCCGAAGAATATCGGCATCGTCGGCGTCAGCCGGACCAAGTACACCGACGACGCCTGGCGGGAGGAGCTCCACGAGTTCGCACCCGACAGCTACGACGGCGCCAAGTGGGCCGAGTTCAAGCAGTGCATCCACTACCACGCCGGCGACGCAACCAAGCCCGACGACTGGCCCGCGATCCGGGAGCACCTCTGTGAGCTGGACAAGCAGCACGGCACGGGCGGCAACGTGCTGTTCTACCTCTCCGTCTCCCCGCAGTTCTTCGAGCCGATCATCAACAACATCGGCAGCGCAGACATGGTCACCGAGGGCCGCAAGTACTGCTCGATCGACGGGCCGGGCACCTGGCAACGCATCGTCGTCGAAAAACCCTTCGGTTCCGACCCCGATTCTGCGGCGAAGCTCAACCGTACGCTCGCCGGCGTGTTCGATGAGGACGCGATCTACCGCATCGACCACTACCTCGGCAAGGAGCTGGTGCAGAACATGCTCGTGCTGCGGTTCGCCAACGCGATCTTCGAGCCGCTGTGGAACCAGCGCTACGTCGACCACATCCAGATCACCGCGAGCGAGACCGTCGGTGTCGAGTCGCGCGGCAGCTACTACGACGGCCCGGCCGGCGGGGCGATGCGCGACATGGTGCAGAGCCACCTGCTCCAGGTGTTGTCGGTCGTTGCGATGGAGCCGCCGGTGAGCATGGACGCCGCGGACATCCGCACGGAGAAGATCAAGGTGTTTAAAGCGCTGCGCATCCCCAGCGCCGAGGACGTGCCGAAGATCGCCGTGCGCGGGCAGTACGGCCCGGGCGCGGTCAACGGCTCGCCGGTCATCGGTTACCGCGACACCGAAGGTGTGGACCCACACAGCCAGACCGATACTTACGCCGCGATGCAGTTCAGCGTCGATACCTGGCGGTGGGGCGGCGTGCCGTTCTACCTCCGCTCGGGCAAGGCCATGGCGGCGAAGAAGACCGAGATCGTCGTCTACTTCAAGCCGACCCCGCACTGCCTGTTCCGCGACAAGACCAAGTCCACCAAGCCCAACCAGATCGTCATCAACGTCCAGCCGGACGAGGGCATCCGCCTGCGGTTCGAGGGCAAGGTCCCCGGCTCGGGTTTGAAGATGAAAGAGGTCGTGATGGACTTCGACTACATTGAGCAGTGGCAGACCCAGCCCCCGGACGGCTACGCGACGCTGCTGCATGACGCGATCCGCGGCGACCAGACCCTGTTCAAGCACCGCGACGAGATCCAGTGCGCCTGGGACGCGGTCCAGCCCGTGCTTGATTACTGGGCCGAGAACCCGCAGGACGATTTACCGAATTATGCGGCCGGCACGTGGGGCCCGCCTGCATCGGATTTGGTAATGCAACGTGAGGGAAGATATTGGAGGAATGGGTAACCGATGTTGACACTCTCCGGCCACATCCATACCGCGCCCGACGCGGAACAACTCTTCGACGACCTGGGCAGCGCTTTGCTCGGCAGCGCCCAGCGCGCCGTACAGGAACGCGGCGTCTTCCACATGGCGCTCTCCGGCGGCGGCACGCCCGAGCCGTTCTACGTCCGCATGGTCACCGACCCGAAGTTCCGAGCCTTCCCATGGCAGCAGACGCACGCCTGGATCGTCGATGAACGCTGCGTCCCCGAGGACCACGAGAAGTCGAACATCAAGATGGTCCGCGAAGCGATGCTCGACCACGTACCGATCCCCCGCAAGGGTGTGCACCCGATGCCGGTGATGGAGCAGAACCCGGCGGGTGTGTATGAAGAAGAGCTGAGTATCGCGTTCGGTGGGATTGCGCCCCCGGAAGTGCCGTGTATTGATTTCATCCTGCTCGGCATGGGCGGTGATGCACACACCGCGAGCCTGTTCCCGCAGTCCCCGGCGCTGGAAATCACGGACCGGTGGGTCGCGGAGAACGATGGCGAGCGCGTCGTCCCGCCGCCGCGCCTGACGATGACCTACCCGCTGATCAACCACGCGAAGGAGGTGGTTGTGCTGCTGACGGGCATGGGCAAACACGCGACGCTCAAACAGATTGAGCGGCGGCTTGCTGAGGCGGGCCCGGACATCGCCGAACTGCCGATCACCGGCATCGATCCCGCGCCTCAGGGCGGCGAGTTGACCTGGTACCTTGATCAGGGCGCGGCGATCGGCCGGTGACCCGCGCATTGACTCGGATCATCCGATGGATCAACGACTCATCAACCGACAGGGGGCTTCATGACTATCACGCTCATCATCATCGCTGTTGTCATCGTGCTATTCATCATTGTCGGCCTGCTGCTGCCGACGGCCTACCGCGTATCGACCGATACGACGATCAATGCCCCGCGCGAGCGCATCCACGCGCTGATCGCAGACCTCGAGCAGTGGGAGCACTGGGAGCCCTGGCGGGAGAAGGACCCGACGATCGAGATTACCCGCGGCCAGACCACCGGCGTCGGGGCGCACCAGTCCTGGGCCGACAAGTCCGGCGGGGGCGAGCTGACCTTCACCCGCTGCGACGAGGACTATGGCATCGCCTACGACCTGCTGTTCGCGAAGAAGTACGCCTGCAAGGCCGAGATGACCCACGAGCCGGCGGGCGACGGGCGGGTCCGCGTGGTATGGGCCATGACCGGCGACACAGGCATGCCTGTCATCGGCGGCTACTTCGCCCGGCTGATGCCGAAGATGATCAGGCCGATGTTCGCCCGCGGGATGGAGAAACTCAAAGCAGCGGCCGAACAGCAGTAAGCAAAAGGGTTCAATCAGGCTTTCGCAGACCGTAAGCCCGGCAGCCCGTCCAAACTCTTCGCATTCTTCTTCTGCATGTACTGCGCGACCCCGTCTGGCCCCTTCTTTTCGCACCAGCGTTGCAGGTCGTCGCGCTGGCCCTTGTACTCGTAGAACGGCACGCCGAAACCGCACGAGTCGGCGATGCGGTCGGCGGTCACCTTGATGATCGATCTGACACCAGGAAGCTCGGGGAAGTTTGCCGCCAGCTCATCAAACCCATCCTGCCCCGGCTCGATCGCCTCGCCCCGGCCCTGGATCCGCAGGATGTTCGGCGGGCCCTCGAACGCGTTGAACATCAAGCAGACCCGCCCGTTCTCCCGCAGGTGCGCCAGCGTCTCGACCCCCGAGCCGACCAGGTCCAGGTACGCGACCGTGCAGTCGTCGATGACCGCGAACGTGCCGTCCAGGCCCTTGGGCGAGAGGTTGACCAGCCCGTCGCCAGAAAGCGGGGCGGTGGCGACGAAGAACATCCGCTGCTTCGCGATGAAGGCGCGGTCCCGGTCGGTAAGTGTGTTGCGGTCGGCCATGGCGGGATTGTAGGCGGGATACAGGATGCTTCGGAACCCAACCGCCCGCGGCGCGTCTGAACCCATATGCCGGGCGGGCGTCGTCCGGTGGTTATCCATTCGGTACAGGAGCCCGGTCATGTGCAGGCGAATCGTTCGGCTAGATCTCTCGTTGCTGTTGACGGTGTTGATGTCCCTCTCGGCAAGCCCCGCGTTCGCCCAGGCCAAGCAGGCTGAGAGCAGGCTCGCGGAGGTGACGCTATACCGCGACCAGGCGCAGATCACGCGCACGGTCAGCGTGCCCAAGGGCGAAGGCCCGATCGAGCTGATCGTCGCGGGCCTGCCGGTGCAGGTCCGCCCGGACAGCCTGTTCGCCGAGGGCGGCGAGGCGATCGACGTCCGGGCCGTTCGCTACCGTGAGCGGGTCGTCGGGCAGGAGCCGCGCGAGGATATCCGGGAGCTGGACGAGCAGATCGCGGCGAAGCAGGTCGAGCTCGAAGAGAACACCGCGATGCAGGGGCTGATCCAGAAACGCTTCGCCTACCTGGACAAGCTCGAGGGGTTCGCCGCGCCGACGGCGACGGCGGAGCTGTCCAAGGGCGTGCTCGACGCCGAGCAGCTGCAGGAGACGACCAAGTTCATCTTCGAGCAGCGCGAGTCGGCGACGAAGGAGTTGCTTGAACTCAAGGGTGTCGAGCGCGGGCTGCGCAAACAGGAGCAAACGCTTAAGCAGCAGCGCAACCAGCTCGCCGGGCGCTCGCAGACCAAGGTCCGTGAGGCGGTGCTGTTCCTGGATCGGCGTGACGCGGGTGCAGACGGCGTCCGCCTGACCTACCTGGTCAACAACTGCGGCTGGTCGCCGAGCTACAACGTCCGCGGCGACCTGGGCAACGACAAGGTCCGCGTCGAGTACAACGCGCTCATCCGGCAGATGACCGGCGAGGACTGGGACGGCGTCAAGCTCACGCTCTCGACCGCCTCGCCAATGATCAGCGCCTCGGGCCCGGCGATCGCTTCGTTCCCGGTCTCGCTCAAGCAGCTCGCCCAGGGCGGGCGTTCGGTCAACGGGTTTGATTTGTCCGATCCCAGTGCCCCGAACTCTGCGCTCCGCCCAGGCCAGCAGGCAGCGCTCACGCGCGACTACAACGAACTGCAAGAGCGCCAGTTCCGCAACAACGTCAGCCTGAACAGCCAGGTCAGCCTGCTGGACAACACGCGTTTCGCCTGGTCGGGCAACCTGATCGCCAACGACCTGCAGCTGATCGAGCTCTGCGAGCCGGTGGATCGGCTGCTGCCGACGGTCGTCGTGCAGTCACCGGATCAGGGCCTGGCGATCAGTTACACGATCGATGGCGCGGTGAGCCTGCAGAGCCGCACTGACAAGCAGATGACGCGTATCCTCCAGACCGAGATGGACGCGGGTTTTTATCACGTCGCCAACCCGGTGCTGACGCCTTATGTGTACCGTGAGGCCGAGGCGGCGAACACCTCCGGCCGGGACCTGCTCGCCGGGCCGACCAATGTCTACCTTGATGGGCGTTTTGTTGGCCGGACGGAGATGGTCAGTGTGACGCGCGGGCAGACGTTCGTGCTCGGCTTCGGCGCCGACCCGCAGCTCACCGCGACGCGCCAGCTCGTCGAGCGTGACCAGCAGCAGCAGGGCGGCAACACCCGCCTGAGCTTTGCGTACCGCCTGGCGGTTGAGAACTTCGGCGACCAGGCCGCGGCCGTCCGCCTCTACGACCGGCTGCCGAACTTCAAGGACAGCGACGATGTCAAGCTCACGCACGACAGCGGCTTCGGCGATCTGAGCAAGGACCCGGTCTACCTGCGCATCGACCGGCCCAACGGCATCCTCCGCTGGGACACGACCGTGGACGCCGGCGCGACCGGCGAGGACGCGTCCGTCACCGAGTACCGCTACACGCTGGAGTTCGACCGCAATTTCGGCCTGGCCAGCGAGGTCGACAAACGGCTCGAAGAACAATTTAAGAGCGAGCAGCTCGACCGCAAGCGGCGCTAACCTAGCGGCCCGCCGCTTGGTACACCGCCCCACAACCGACCGCCCGGGTGCGGGTTGGCCTGGTTCAGCAGATCGATCCCCTGCTGCACCGCCGACTCGCACCGGGCGGTCAGCGCGCGCACCTGCTTGCGCCCGGCCTTGCCCTCTGCGACGAACTCGCACAGCGGGACCGGCTCGTTGAACCGCACAAACGCGGCGCGGTCGGCCAGGGGCGGCATCATCTTGCGGTGCAGGTCCTCGGCCAGCTTCTCGCTGGTCTCCTCGATCCGGTCCAGCGTCGGGTGTGACGCCGCGTAATGATCCGAGTAGCTGGCCAGCCGCAGCGCGAGCATCGCCTCGTCCGCCCAGGTCGCCGCCGCGGCGTGGTCGGCGACGCGCCCGGGGTCGGTGCGTACCTCGTGGATCAGTTGCCGGCCCTTGCGCACGCGGTCAATCAACGATGCACCCGGCTTGGGCGTGATGCCCAGCTTTGCTTCGAGTTTGTCCATTACGGCCCCGCCCGCGTGATTGATCAGCATCGGCAGGTCGTCGGCCTCGGGCATGTCCAGCCCGCGCCCCGTCAGGTTGCGGTGAAGGAGCGCGACGCCGATGTCCCGCATCGCGCTGATCGGGTCGGCGTCGCCGGCAAGCTCGACACCCACCGCCTCCGCGAGCCCTTGCAGGCGTTCGGCGACGAGCGGCCGGCAGTCCGTCACATGCGTCGCCTTGATCGACACGGGCACGACCAGCACCCGCCGGCCTTTGTCCTTGAGCTGTCGCGCGGCGCGAAGCGCCAGGAACGCCGCGCCCTCGCTGAAGGGCGTGACCCGGTCGGCCTCGAGGTAGACGTTGCCCTCGGGGAAGACGACCAGCGCGTGCCGGCCGCGCTCGAGGACATCCAGCGCCGTCTTCATCGCCCGCGCGTCCGAGCCCTCGCGGTCCACCGAGAACGCGCCCAGCCGCTGCATGACGAACGCATCGAGCCTGGAGCGGAGGAACACGTCGTACGCCGCCATCATCTGCGTCGTCAGCCCCGCCCGCCGGCTCGCTTCGAGCATGATCGATGCGTCCGCGTGGGTTGGGTGGTTGGGCATCAGCACGACGCGGTCGCCCGGCCCCCGGAATTGGCGCAGGCTGTCCATGCCGTGCACTGTCAGTTCGGTGATCCGCTTGGCGTGCGGCAGGAACCGGGCCCGGTTGTACCAGTTCAGCCCCGCCCGCCAGAGGAAGCTGTCCTTCGGCGGGAAGTCGCGGTACGGCTCGTCGCAGAAATCGAGCATGCGGACATCATCGGTCAGGAAGAAAGGGTTTGCTTACCCGACAAAAGTTAGGATAATGATTGGGTTGAGGTGCCCATGATGCTCCAATGGCTGTTCCTGGATATGGACAACTACTTCGCCTCGGTCGAGCAGCAGGCCGAGCCGGCGCTGCGCGGCAGGCCCGTCGGCGTGCTGCCGGTGATGAGCGAGGGGACCTGCTGCATCGCCGTGAGTCAACACGCCAGGCGGCGGGGCGTGAAGACCGGCACGCGCGTGGTCGAGGCCCGGCGGGTCTGCCCGGACATCCAGTTCGTCCCCGCCCGCCCGGCTTACTACGTCGAGGTCCATAAGCGGATCAAGGCCGCCGTCGAGACCGTCGCGCCCATCGACAAGGTTTGGTCGATCGACGAGGTCGCGGTGAAGCTGCTGGGCCAGGAGCGCGAGCCGGAACGCGCGCTCGACATCGGTCGATGCGTCAAACGGGCGGTGTGCAACGCGGTCGGCGAGTGCCTGACGTGTAGCGTCGGCCTGGCGCCCACACGCCTGCTCGCCAAGGTCGCCTGCGAACTGGACAAGCCCGACGGCCTGCGCGGCCTGCCGTTGGACACGCTTCCGGGTGCGATCGAGACGCTCGAACTCACAGACCTGCCGGGCATCAACGTCGGTATCCGTGATCGTCTAAACCGCAAGGGTATCCGCACGATTCCGGAACTGTGGGCGATGTCCGCCCAGCAGGCGCAGGATGCCTGGGGCTCGATCGAAGGCCGGCGGTACTGGATGGCTTTGCACGGGCAAGAGCCCGTGCTCCACGCCGAACACCGCAGGACATTTACCCATGCCAACGTGCTCGCCCCCGAGCTTCGGTCAGAACACGGCGCCCACAGTGTAATGACAAGGCTGTTGCACAAGGCCGCGGCGCGCTTGCGGTGGCACGGTTACGTCGCTCATTCGGTGTCTGCCACCGTGCGGGATGAGGATGGCCAGCGGTGGAAGGGCCGGCTGGAGATGCCGGCGTGCCAGGACACGGTCACGGTGATCGAACACTTCGAAAGGCTCTGGCGAACAAAACCGGCGGGCGGCAGGCCGAAGAAGGTCTCGGTCGCGGTAGGCGGATTAGAACCCGTCGCCTGCGCGACCGGCCGGCTGTTCGACCACGCTGATCACCGTCATACGCTCGGCGACACGATGGACGCGATCAACCGCAAGTTCGGCAACCACAGTGTCTACCTCGGCGGGATGCACGACATCGCCGACGTCGAGATGCAGGACAAGATCGCCTTCGGACGGGTCCCCGACGAGGCGGCGACGATGTGAGCATCCCCGTTTCGCGGGTGACGCGCAGCGTCCCATGACCAAGCATCTCAACCCGAAACCACGGGACGCTGCGCGTCACCCACGAAGCGTCATGAGTCGTTCTTGATCAGCAGCACCACCGCGTGGCACGCGATCGCACGGTTCTCGCCGAGCGCATCGACGCCCTCGTGCGTCTTGGCCTTGAGGTTGACCTGCGCCACATCACAGCCGAGCAGCTCGGCCAGATTTGCCTTCATCTCTGGCTTGAATGGGCCGAGCCTGGGGCGCTCAAGAACGACCGTGCAGTCGAGGTTGCCGACCGCGTACCCCGCAGCGGACATCCGCATGAACGCCTCACGCAGGAAGACCGCCGAGTCGGCGCCCTGCCAGCGCGGGTCGTTGTCGGGGAACATCTGGCCGATGTCATCCAGCCCGAGCGCACCGAGCACCGCGTCCGTCACCGCGTGGTACAGCACGTCGCCGTCCGAGTGCGCATCGCAGCCGCGGTCGTGCTTGAGTTTGACCCCACCGACGATTAAGTCATGGCCGGGCTCAAGCCGGTGTAAATCAAAGCCGTGGCCCACGCGCTGAGATACGGCAGGGGTATCGGGATCGTGCTCACTCATCGGATCTCATCGATGATCGCCTGGATGCGGTCCTGCAGCGACCCGTAGCTCCTCATCGTCTCTTGGTTGTTGAAAATCGTCATCCCCTTGCGGTTATCAAAACGCCAATCCTCCGGGTTGTCACGCAAGACGGCCAGGGCCTGCTTGGTCAGATCAAAGATCTCCCGCCAGGCGGCATAAACCCGCTCGTTTTCCCGATTGGTGTCCGCCTGAGCCTGCGCAAATGCGATCGCGATCTGGTTGGCCTGCTCGGGCGTGGCGCCGGCATCAAGGAGTTTGCGCCGGAACCGTTCATTCTGTGTATCGACGTAGTTGCGAAAATCATCCAGCAGTTGCTCTTCCCGCTTGACCCGCTGGATCATCCGCTCGATGTCATCGGGCTTGGCGCCCTCCCCGATCTGTTGGCTGCCGATGATGGCCTGGTTCAGGCCCGAGGTGATACGCAGGTTCTCGCTGAGTTCTTCGCCGACAAAGGCCTGCTGGGCCTGTCGTAGGACGTCGGGGCTCGCGCCGGTAGCCGGCACCTGCACGGTCGTGCCACTGCCCGCACTAGGCGCCGGCGCGGGCGGCTGCTGCGCGTAGTCCTCAGGTTCGGGCTCGGTCAGCAGGAACGCGAACGCACAGACAACAAGCGTGACAACCACTCCGATGTTGGCGTGGTGGTCGTTCGACCTGGTAAACAGATAGACAAGCTGACCGACAATCGCGGCGGTGGCGACGCCAACGAGCAAAGCCGAGGTCATCCAGCAGATATCGACATATTCACCAGTAAACGCGTAACCGATGATACCAACGGCGTAGAGCAGGGCGGCGGCCGAGCCTATCCAGTTGAGCGTCATTTTGTCCATCGATCGATCTCTGGCGTAAAGAGTGTGATCACTTCAGCCCATACTCGTTGAGCTTCCGATACAGCGTCCGCTCCCCGATGCCCAGCATCTTCGCCGCCTTCTCGCGGTTGCCCGCAGTGACCTGCAACGCGTTGCGGATCGCCTGTTTCTCAAGCTGGTCCAACGACAGGCCGGCGGTATCGGCCGCGCCGCCTTCGCCGCCATCCCCGCCCTGCGCGATCTCGGGGGGCAGGTGTCGCGGCTCGATCGTCTCGCCGTCACAGACGATGACGGCGTTCTGCACCGCGTTGATCAGCTGACGGACGTTGCCCGGCCAGTCATACTGCGTCAACGCCGTCATCGCGTCCTCGGCGAGGCCCAAGCCGGGCTTGTTCATCTGCTCGGCGAACTGTGTGGCGTAGTGCTGCACCAGCAGCGGGATGTCGTCCCGACGCTCACGTAATGCGGGCAGCCGGATCTCCATCCCGCCGATGCGGTAGAACAGGTCGCTTCGGAACTTGCCTTCCTTGACGAGCGCTTCGAGGTTGTGATTGGTCGCGCTGACCAGGCGGACATCGACGTGCTTCGACTCGTTGGCGCCGACACGGACGACCTCGCCGGACTCAAGCACGCGCAGCAGCTTGGGCTGCATGGTCAGCGGCATGTCGCCGATCTCGTCGAGGAACAGCGTCCCGCCGTTGGCGTACTCGAAGCGGCCCTCGCGGTCCTTGGCGGCGTCGGTGTACGCGCCACGCACATGGCCGAACAGCTCGTCCTCCAGGAGGTTCTCGCTGAGCCCGGCGCAGTTCAGCGGGACAAACCGCTTCTTACTCCGCGGCGAATTGTTATGGATCGCCTGGGCGAAGAGTTCTTTGCCCGTGCCCGACTCGCCGGTGATCAGCACGGGGATGTTGGCGGGGGCGGCCTGCTTGAGCTTGGCGATCACCCCGCGCATCGCGGGCGACTGGCCGATGATGCCTTCGAAGCCGTACTGCTCATCGACGCGCTGGCGCAGCTCGGTGTTCTGCGCCCGCAGAAACACCGTCTCAAGCGCTCGCGTGCACAGCGTGCGCAGCACATCAAGGTCGATCGGCTTCTCGATGAACTCGTAGGCCCCGCCCTTGATCGCCTGCTTGGCGGTGGGGATGTCGCCGTGCGCGGTGACCATGATCGTCTCGGCGGCCTGCTGGCCGGAGCGTGCAGCGGCGAGGACCTCCATCCCGTCCGCCTCGCCCTGCATCTTCAGGTCGGTGACGACCAGGTCGAACTGGCCGTGCTTGAGCTCATCCAATGCCCCGGGAAGATCGTGGACAAGCGTGCAGACGTGGCCCAGCCGGCGGAGGACCTCGGCCATAACCTCGGCGTGGTCCGGCTCGTCGTCCACGATCAGGACCTGCGCGGTTGGCAGCTCGGTTGTTGCTTTTTCACTGTTCATCGGAGCAGGCATGATATCGAGCCAGGCCGTGCATGTGAATGCAGGGGCCGCCTGTTGTGGCCTATAATTCCGATGATGAAACCGGTCCGCCCCGACACACACACGCCCCAGCGCACGCCGGCCCGGACGGCGGTGCGCCACCGCATCGGCTGCGTGAGCTACCTCAACGCCAAGCCGCTCATCGACGGGCTCGGCGAAGAGCCCGGCATCGCGGTGCGCAGCGACGTGCCCGCGCGGCTGCTGACCGACCTCGAAACCAGCGAGGTCGACATCGCGCTGTGCCCGGTCATCGACTACTTCGCAAGCCCGACCCCGCTGGTGCTTGTGCCCGTCGGCGGGATCGGCTGCGAGGGCCCGACACTCACTGTCCGGCTCTACAGCCGGGTGCCGATCGATCAGATCACGATCCTGCACGCCGACACGGACAGCCACACGAGTGTCGCGCTCGCCCAGGTACTCCTTTCGAAGCTGTTCGGCGTGCACCCGCGCATCATCGACTACCACGCGCGCGAGCGCGTCGCCGAGGGGAAGATCGACGAGGCGCCGCAGGCCATGCTGCTCATCGGCGACAAGGTCGTGACCGGCTCGCCCCTGGCCGTGCAGTACGCGCACCAGCTCGATCTGGGCGAGGGGTGGCACGAGCTGACCGGCCTGCCGTTCGTTTTCGCGATGTGGATGGCGAAGCAGGGCACGGACCTCGATGATCTGCCGAAACGGCTCGATGCGCGCCTGGATGCGAATCTGCCGGAGCGTTTGTTGATCGCCGAGCGCTACGCCGAGGCGCACGGTTGGCCGAGTGAGTTGGCCGAGCACTACCTGGTGGATGTGCTGCGTTACCGCGTCGGCCGGCTGGAGCTGGAGGCCGTCGCGCGCTTCGGGCGGATGGCCAGCGAGTTGGGTCTGGTCGCAACGCCGGGCGAACTGCGTCTGTATGACGGCGGCGGGGCGGGCTGACCGTGGCACGCGAGCGCGCCCAGGCCTACCGGTCCACCGAGTTGGCCGACCTGGCCCGGCAGCTGCTCTACGCGCCACCCGACAAGCGTGCAGAGGTCGTGCGCCAGGCCGAAAAATGGCACGACGAGCTCGATCCGGCGACGAACGTCCCGCTGGATTTCGCGGTCTACCGGCTGACCGGCCGTCGGGTCCCGCCAAGCGAGAGCGTGATGCTGGTCGGCGAGGTGCTCGGGCCGGACCTGCGGCTGCTGATCGATACACTTAGCCGGTCGATCGAGCTGCCGGCGGATGAGGGCGATCCGGGCGAGACGACAGCGGAACTGGCCGAGCGACTGGGTGTGAGCACCAAGACGATCGCGCGCTGGCGGGATCGCGGGCTGCGCTGGCGCTGGGCCGTGCGGGCGTCGGGTGACAAACCGACGGTTGTGATCCCTCGTTCAGCACTGGACGCATTCGAAAACAAGCGGAGCGGGCGCGTCGATGCCGCGTCCCGCTTCAGCCGGATGAGTGATGCGGAGAAAACGTGGCTGATCAATCGTGCCCGCCGGCTGGCCGATGCGACCCAGGCCGTACCGCAGACGATCTTCAACCACCTGGGCAAGCGGACCGGCCGGAGCGCAGAGGCGTTGCGTATGCTCATCGCGGAGCATGACCGGGAGCACCCGAGCCAGGAGGTCTTTGCGGACCGTGCCGGGCCGTTGACGGAGAAACAGAAGCGCATCATCGACCGCGCCTACCGGCGGGGGGTCGGCGTCGTACACATCTGCAAGCGGTTCCGCAAGGCACGCTCGACGATCTACCGCGCGATCCACGAGATGCGAGCGCAGCGGATGCTCTCGATCAAGATCGACCTCATCCCGTCACCGATCTTCGACCGCCCGGATGCGGACGAGGTCCTGCTTCGGCCGATCGAACCGGCCAAACGACCGCGTCGCCTGGACCGACGGGTCATCGATCCGTTGCCGCAAGAGCTCGTGCCGGCTTACGATCGGCCGGTCGCGCCCGATCGTGTCGTGCGCAGCCTGATCGTGCGGTACAACTACCTCAAGCACCGCGCAAAGCAGGTGCAGCAGGGTATCGAGACACAAAGCGTCCGCGCTAACGACCTTGACCGATTCGATGAGATCCTCCGGCACGCGACTGCGACACGCGGCCTGATTATCGCGGGGCTGCTGCCGGTGGTGTTGTCGGTCGTCCGTAGGCAACTGGGGGGACGTGCCGGAGACGTGCAGGGCCTACTGGCCATGCTCGAGCCGGGTAACGCGTTGCTGATCGACGAGATCGAGAAGTTCGACGCGTCCCGTTCGCACACGCTCGAATCGGTCCTGACCAACCGCCTGCTGCGTGTATTGGCGCGCGATACGGATCGGCAGCCGGTCGATACAGAATCCCTGATCCGACGCCTGGAAGACGCGGGCTGGGCAAGTGATTCATAAGCGCTTGTCGATAATGAAGATGCTAGTGACCGCGGTACTCCGCCGAACTGGTACACGTCTCGTGAACGCGCACGCACGAAAGCAGTTCGAGCTCGGGCTTGAGCCGGTCCCACACCCACTTGCACAACAGCTCCGCGGTAGGGTTCTCCAGCCCCTCGATCTCATTGAGCACGCGATGATCGAGCGCCTCCTCAATCGGTTTGGTCGCGGCCTTGACGTCAGCAAAATCGATCAGGAAACCCCGGGCCGGATCGACTTCGCCCTCGACAACGACATCGATCTTGAACGAGTGCCCGTGCATACGCCGGCACTTGTGGCCCTCCGGGAAGCAGGGCAGGAAGTGGGCGGCCTCGAAGCCGAAGGTCTTGGTTAACGCGATGCGCATAGTGAGATTGTATTGGCCTTGTTGGCGCCGTGGTTCAACACCATCTCAAACGCCACGCGCGGTCGGGTCCCACACCAGCTTATGCAGTTGCGTCTGGAAGCGCACCGGCAGCTTGTCGGCCAGGACCCACTCGGCCAGATCACGCACCGCAAGGCCTGGCGTGCCCGTGATCTCCAACCCAGGCCTCACTTCGTTCACCGCACTCACCAGCACGGCGTTGACCTTCTCATACAGCCTGTGGCTCTCCAAAACCTCAACCATCCAGTCATAGTCCGCGCGACCAGTCAGCACAAACTTGACCTCATCGCGATCGTTAAGTTTGTTGATGTTTGACCAGTCGTTGCGTTCAACCTCGCCGCTGCCGGGCGTTTTCAGATCCATGATACGGATAACGCGCGGGTCGCAGGCTGAGATGTCGCAGGCCCCGCTGGTCTCGATAAGCACGGTCTTGCCCAGGTCGCACAAGCGAGACATCAGCGGGTGAACGCCGCGCTGCAAGAGCGGCTCGCCGCCGGTGACTTCGTAGAGGTCGCAACCGCCTCCCCCACCCGTTAGCTCGAAGCACTGTTCGATGATCTGATCGACCTTGCGTTTGTCGCCTTCGTGGAAGGCGTACTCGGTGTCGCAGTAGTTGCAACGCAAGTGACATCCGCGCAGGCGGATAAATACGCACGGCTGCCCGGCGTAGGTCGATTCGCCCTGGAGCGAGTAGAACAGCTCGTTGATGTACAACGTGTCGCTCATACCGCGGCACCCTGCGGGACGCCCGCGGATTCGAGCTCGCCGAGCAGGCAGGCCACCGTTTTGCCCAGTGTCGGGTGTTGCGCGTCGGGCGCAATGTCGGTTAGCGGCCTGAGCACGAACCATCGCCCGTGCATGCCCGGGTGCGGGACCGTCACCGTCGGCGTCTCGATCACCTGATCCCCAAACAGCAGCACATCGATGTCGATCTCGCGCGGCCCCCAGTGTCGGCGGTGCTCCGGCTCGGCCCGGCCCAGTGAATGCTCGATGGCTTGCAAGTGCTCAACCAGTCCCGCAGGCTCGAGTCGCGTCTTGATCTTCACTACCATGTTCAGGTACGCGCCCTGATCCTGCGGGCCCATCGGCGGCGTCTCATAGATCGGGGACTCATCCGTGAAGGTCGTGCCCGGCAGGCGCGCAATCGAGTTCAGCGCTGCGCGGAGGTGCGCGGCACGGTCGCCGAGGTTGCTGCCTAAACCGAGGTAGGCGGTGGACATCAAGGCATTGTAGGTCTTTGCGCCCGGCCGCTGAAGCGGCCTAAGCCGATCTCGCCTGAAACAGATCGCCTATGATGTGGGATCATGCCTCAACGCGTGCCCACCATGACCGCCAGCGCGACCGTGCAACTCGACCAAGTCAACCCGCGGCTCGACGGCCAGCCCGCCGAGGAGATCATCCGCTGGGCGTCCGAGTCCTTCGGCGGGGGGCTGGCGATGACCTCCAGCTTCGGCGCCCAGTCCGCCGTCATGCTCCATCTCGCGACGCGGGTTGTGCCCGACATCCCCGTGATCCTGATCGACACCGGCTACCTCTTCGCCGAGACGTACCAATTCGTCAGTCAGCTCACCGATCGGCTGAAGCTGAACCTGAAAGTCTACAGCCCACGGATCATGCCCGCGCGGTACGAGGCGCTGCACGGCCGGACCTGGGAGTATGCCGAGGGCCTGGACCACTACCACGAGGTCTTCAAGGTCGAGCCGCTGCAGCGGGCGCTCGAAGAGCTTGATGTGAAGGCCTGGCTCGCCGGCCTGCGTGCCGAGCAGACCGACCACCGCGCAACGCTCAGGCCGGTCGAGGTCCAGGACGGCGTCTACAAGGTCCACCCGATCCTCCGCTGGTCGCGCAAGAACGTCGGCGAATACCTCGCGAAGCACGAACTGCCGTACCACCCGCTGGTCGAGAAGGGCTACGCCTCGATCGGCGACACACACTCGACCCGCCCGATCACCGAAGGCCAGGACGAACGCGAAGGCCGGTTCAGCGGGCTCGCGCAGGAATGCGGGATCCACCTGCCGCAGACGAAGGCGGAAGATGACAGCCGGATGTCGAGCGGGTTGTAGAAACCGTTTGGCGGCATACATGGCAAACTGTTGCCAATTCAGACGAAGGCGATTAGCATTCGCGCTGCTTGTAATTGCACTGCTGGCTGGCGTTCTGATCTATTCATTGCTTCCAAAGAATCGGACATTCGACTCCATTGAATCATTTAGTGAAGCATGGACGATAGCGAATCATGATGAGCGCCCGGAGATCATTCATTACATCCTCAATGCACAGCCCGAAAGAGATACTGAGTACTCAGTGGAAACAACGAAGCTGCATGGTATGACACAGGCTGAGATTGAAAGCATCATGCCATTGCGCCACCCTGATCAAAAGCGGGATGAAGGGGCTCTGTTCTACTTATTTAGGCTCAATCGAGCCGGACCCGCTGGGATTCATTGTGCCAAAGCAAGATGAGTTAGTGATTAGATTTGACGATGATGGAATGATCGTGGAGATCAAAACAAGAAGCTAGTTGTTACGGCACGATCTCCACCGTGCTCGCCACCTCGTAAAGCGTGTAGAACACCTCGTCGATGTCTTTGTCCTGCATGCGGACGCAGCCCATCGACTCCTGCCGGCCGATGGAAGCCGGGTCGTTGGTCGCGTGGATGCCGTAGCCGGTCTTGCCTTTGGTGTTCTCGTCGGTGCCCTCGAGTGCCATCCAGTACTCGCCGATCGGGATGTCCGGGTCGTCGGATTCGTAAAACTTGCCGGTGCGTGGGTTGCGCCAGGATGGTCCGGTCTTGTTCGCGGCGTCGGGGCCGACCTTGGAGCCGCGCTTGATCCGCCACATGCCGATGGGGGTGGAGTCGAACTCGCCCAGGCCGACGGTGTAGGACTTGAGGAAGATGCGGATGCCCGCGTCGTCGTAGACGAACAGGTCCATCCGGTATTCCGACTTGTCGATCCGGGCGTGGACCGGTCCCTTGAGGACCTGCAGGGTCTGGCCGGCCTGCAGGCGGTTGGCCTTGACGCCGTTGATCCGCTCGATGAGCTGGTAGGGCGTGCGGTAGATGTTGGCGATCGGGCCGAGGTACTCGCCTTGCTGGACCTTGTGCAGCGAGACAATCGGGTCGGCCTTGATCTGCTCGGTTGAGCGATTGGTCTTGCTGAAGATGTGCTGCTCGCTGAGGTGGGTCAGGCGTTCGCGCACGGCCTGGGCCTCGTGGCGGGGAAGGCCGCCGTCGCGGAACAAGACCTCGCTGAGCAGGGCCCGGCCGGCGACGAGGTCGCCCGCTTCGAGCCGCTGCATCCCGAGCTCGTACTGGTCCTTCGCCTCGCCGACGAGCGGGCGGTCGGGCTCATTGGAGATCGACGGCGGGGTATAGGTTTGCCGCACGGGATCTGGCGTGGCCTCCGGGCCCGGGCCGCGGTCGAGGCCTGCGGAGGAGGCGGGGTTGCGGTCGATGGGGGCTTGCCCGGCTGCTGAAGCGGGCTCGGCCGAGGGGTCGTTGCCCGGTGTCGCGGCGTGGGCGGCGGGGTCGTCAGTGTTACCGAAAAAAATGAGGTAGAGCCCGGCGATGATGACCGCGACGCCGACAAGCACCAGCCACGGGGCCAGGCTCTTCTTGCGTCGGGTGGTGCCGGCGTACCGCCTGCTGGAAGCGGCCCGTGGGGCCTGGGATTGGAGGGCCATCCTTGCGTCCTCGGTCGGGGGTGGGGGATTGTGGGGCCGGCCGCCTCATGCGGCGCGGACTGCCTCCGTACTACTTTCGGCCGGGCGGGTCGGCAGTCAACAAGATTATCGCGGGGCCGGGCGGCGAGGCAAGCCCGAGGGTCATGCTCAATCCGCCTGCTTGTCTTGGCGCAGGCTGTCGATCCAATCCAGGTACTCGCGGATGCGTTTTTCGTAGCCGCGATCGACCGGCTCGTAGTAGGTCTTCTCGACGCCGAGGTAGGTCTGATCGACGAAGCCGGCCTCGCTGTTGTGGGCGTACTGGTAGTCGGTCGCATTGCCGAGCTGTTTGGCCCCGCTGTACGCGCCGGAGCGGAGGTGGCGGGGGACGGGCACGGTCCGGCCGGTCTTGACGTCGGTCATCGCCTGGTTGATCGCGGCGTAGCTGGCGTTGGATTTCGGGGCGGTGGCGAGATATGTCGTCGCCTGAGCCAGGGTGATCCGCGCTTCGGGCAGGCCGATGCGGTGGACGATCTCGTAGCAGCTGGCGGCGACGCTGATCGCGCGGGGGTCGGCGTTGCCGATGTCCTCGCTGGCGAGGATCGCGATCCGCCGGGCGATGAACATCGGGTCCTCCCCGGCGTGCAGCATCTTGGCCAGCCAGTAGATCGCGGCGTCCGGGTCCGAGCCGCGCACGGACTTGATGTAGGCGGAGATCGCGTCGTGGTGGCCGTCGCCGTCGCGGTCGTAGGCGATCGCTTTCTGCTGGATGGATTGCTCGGCGGTCTGGAGGGTGATGTGGATCGGGTTTGTGGTCTGGGGTTCGGGGTCCGGGGTTTGGGATGTGCCTGTACGCTGCTCGCTCAGCACGGCGATCTCGAGGGCGGACAGGGCCCGCCGGCCGTCACCGTCGCTGATGGTGGCCCAGTGGGCGATAGCCGCATCGTCAATCGTGATATTGAGCCTGCCGAAGCCGCGTTTATCGTCGGTGATCGCTCGCTTGATTAGGCCCGAGATGTCGTCTTCGCTCAGCGGCTCGAACTGGAAGATCTGGCTGCGGCTGACCAGCGCGTTGTTGACGGCAAAAAACGGGTTCTCCGTGGTCGCGCCGATGAGCGTGACGATCCCGCGTTCGACGTCGCCGAGCAGCACATCCTGCTGGGCGCGGTTGAAGCGGTGGATCTCGTCAAGGAAGAAGATCGTCCGTTTGCCCTCATACTCCAGGCGTTTGCGGGCCTGATCGAGCACGTGGCGGACGTCTTTCACGCCGACCGCCGCCGCGTTGCCGCGGTCAAAATGGCGCTTCGTGTACCCGGCGATCAACTCCGCGAGCGTCGTTTTGCCCGTGCCCGGCGGGCCGTAGAACAGCACGGAGGTCAACTGGTCCGCCTCGAGCATCCGCCGCAGGAGCCCGCCCTCGCCCAGAAAATGCTCTTGCCCGGCGAACTCATCCAACTTTCGGGGTCGCATCCGCGCAGCCAGCGGCTGGGCGAGCTTGACCTTGGCTTCGCGTTTGTCCTGCCAGAGATCGGGCATGGGTTCATTGTAGACTGATGCGATGGATGAACCGACGGGCATACCGGTCATGCTCAGCCTAAGCGGCCAGCGGTGCGTCGTCGTTGGCGGCGGCCCGGTCGCGGCACGCCGGGCCAGAGCGCTGGCCAACTGCGGGGCAAACGTCGTCGTGATTGCCCCGGACATGGACCCCGACCTCATCCGGCTCTCGCAAGAAAACGGCAACGTTGAACTGCATCGGCGTGGTTATGAAGATGGCGATATCACTCTGCGGACCGTGCTGGTCGTGATCGCCACGAACGATCAACTCGTCAACGTCAGCGTTCGGCACGCCGCGTTTCAGAATGGGACACTGATGAACAGCGCCGACTCATGGCGGGAGTCCGAAGTCACGTTTATGGCCTGTGAGCAGCGCGGCCCATTGACCGTCGCCGTTCATTCAGGTGGGGCATCCGCAAGCGCCTCGAAGCGGATCCGCGATACGCTGACTGAGCACTTGGACACGGATTGGCCGATCCTGCTGGAGCAGGCCGCCATCGCGCGGCAAGAGTTGTATGGCATCTCAGATGTGTCGCTGCGAAGGCACGCCATGATGCAGTTGGTTGATGAGTTGGCGATGCATACACTCAAAAGTGACGGGGTCAATGGCTTGGTGGTCTTGTACAACCAGATACTGGAACGAGCAAAACGAGCTGACCAGGCGGTTTAAGAGAAACGGGCCAATTGACCTCGGCGTCTGTGAAACGACCACGCGATGGCCACCCTCAAGGCCGGCGGCGAATCGGCCCTCCAAGCCCTGTATGCCGATATGATGAAGGGCTTGGCCTGACCCCGGCCTACCTCGGACTTCACCCGGCAATGCCCGAATCGGCGACCAGCATCCCGCTCATCCTGGCCACGCTCGCGTCCGCCACCGCGTTCGTGCTGGCCACCCAACGCCTGTGCGATCCGCAGCGCTCCGGCCATTTGCTGATCATGCGCCTGCTGCTCGGGGCGGTCACGGTGATCTGCGCCGCCGTCTTTGCCGCCCGCGTCGCCTGGGTGCACCAGGCCTGGCTGCCGGTGCAGGCGCACGTCGATGGCCTGCTCCTGATCGCGGCGCTGCTCGCCCCGGCGGTCCTCTACGTCCAAGCCAAGCCCAAGCTCTTCGGCCTGTCGCTGTTTGCGCTGCCGCTACTCACCCTGATCCTGCTCTGGGGCGTGTGCGCCTCGCTGTGGACCTACCGGCCGTTCAGGCTCGATAGCTTCGAGCCCGCGTGGGTCGTGTTCCACACCTCGGCGACGTACCTGGGCCTGCTCATGTGCGGCTTGGGCGCGGCCGGCGGGGCGATGTATCTGTTCGTCCAGAGCCGGGTCAAGGCGAAGACCGGCTTTGATCAGGTCAACCCGATGGCGAGTCTCGAGACGCTCGAGACGCTGATCATCCGCACCGCGACGCTCGGGTTCGTGCTGCTGACGCTGTCGCTCGCTAGCGGGCTGATCATCGTGACCCAGTCGCACGAGCTGACCTCGCTGGGCAAGGCCTGGTGGGTATCGCCGAAGGTCTGGCTGGCCGGCTCGGCGTGGGTGGTCTATGCATTGCTGATCAACGTGCGGTCGTCGAGCCTGTTCCGCGGGCGACGCGCCGCCTGGCTGGCGATCGCGGGGCTGGTGCTGGTGCTCGCGACGTACGGCGCGGTCGAGGCGATCGGCGACGAGCCGCTGCACGCCGAATCCGCTGGTACAGAAGGGGGCAACTAGATGCGCCTCCTGATGCTCGGCTTTAACCACCGCACGGCCCCGCTAGAGCTGCGCGAGGCGCTGGCCTTCGATAGCGACAGCGCCGCGGCGGCGATCGCAGAGCTGCGCAGCGAACACCCCGCCTGCGAGTGCGTGCTGCTGTCCACCTGCAACCGCACGGAGCTTTACCTCGCCCGGCCGATCCACGACCCGCCGACGATCGAGCAGCTCCGCGGCTTTGTCGCCGGGCGCACCGGTGTGGCGATCGAGACGGTCGAGTCGGCGTCGATCCACCGCGAGCAGGAGCAGGCCGCGGCCCACCTGTTCCGCGTCAGCGCCGGGCTGGACTCGATGGTGCTCGGCGAGCCGCAGGTCCTTGGCCAGGTCAAGCGTGCCTACGAATCGGCTAACGATCAGGGCGCGGTCGGCCCGGTGCTGCACCGGCTGTTCCAGGGCGCGATCACCGCTGGGAAGCAGGCCCGCAACCAGACCGGCATCGACCAGGGCCGGACGTCGGTCAGCTCGGTCGCCGTCGCGTTCGCACGCAATATCTTCGACCACTTCGGCGACAAGATCGTGCTGGCTATCGGCGCCGGTGAGATGATCAAGGCCGCGCTGGCGCCGCTCCTGCGGGAGGATCCCAAAAGCCTGCTGCTCGTGAACCGCACCCACCAGCGAGCTATCGATCTGGCGAACGCACTCGGGCTCACCGGCGAGGGCCACGGGGCCCGGCCGTGGGACGACCTGGACACGCTGCTGATCGAGGCCGACATCATTGTGAGCTGCACCGCGGCAAGCGAGCCGATCATCACGGCCGGCCGGTTCAAGCCGCTGCTCAAAAAACGTCGTGGCCGGCCTCTGTTCATGCTCGACCTGGCGGTGCCGCGTGACCTGGACCCGGCGATCGGGGCGCTGCGCAACGTCTACCTCTACAACCTTGATGACCTGCAACGCGCCGTCAAGGCGACCGAAGACGACCGCCGAGAGCTTGTCGAGCAGTGCGAAGACCTGCTGAGCACGCATGTCGCCCGCTGCATGGGGGAGATCCGCCACCGGGATGTCGGCCGGCTGATCAAGCAGCTGCGTCAGCGCCTGCACGCGATGGCCGAGGAAGAGCAGGGTCGGACCGCCCGCAAGCTCGCCGCGCTCAATGGGGAATCGACCGAGGAGAACGTCCAGAGCCTGATCGAGCAGCACAACCACCGGCTGGTCAACAAGATCCTGCACCTGCCCCTGTCCCAGCTGGACCGCAGCGACCCGGACGCGACCCTTGGCTTTTACGCGGCGGCCCTTCGGCGGCTGTTCGACCTCCAGGACCAGGCGGATATGGCCGCGGACGAATCCGACCCCGGCAGTTGACTGCTCGGTCACAATTCGACACAATACCCGGCTCGCTATTACCAGAACCCACCCCAGCGAAAACCGCGAGGCGACCCATGGCCGATATTGCCCCCGGAACCACCGTCACCATCAAGATCGTGAAAGAGCCCGCCAATGCCGCGGCCCGCAAGACGTTGGTGCGTCTGCTCTCGAAGGACGCGGCCGTGGTCGCCGAGAACAAGCGGCTCAAGAAGGTCCGTCAGACCAACCAGACCCACTCCCCGCGTGGCGGGCGCTGGCGCGTCTGGGAAGGCCGGCTGCCCAAGCAGCGCCCGGTCACCGGTGTCGTCGGCGAGTCGGGCACGATCCTCGCCTCGGTCGATGTGCTGACCGACCTCAAGGGCGTCGAGAAGTTCGTCGAAATCAGCGCCGCCTGATTCGCGCGAAGTCATCAGCAGCAACATGCAGCCCCGCCGCAAGGTGGGGTTTGTTCTTAGCTAGGTTTGATCAGTACTCCCGGCGTTGCCGGGCCGGGGCGATATTCATCACCTTCCGGTACTTCGCGACCGTCCGCCGGGCGATGTCGATGCCCTGCCCTTTCATCGCGGTGACGAGTTCGTCGTCGGTCATCGGCTTGGTCTTGTCCTCGTTGTCGATGACCCCTTTGAGCTTGGCCTGCACCGCGCCCCAGGCCATGGACTCGCCGCCTTCGGACTCGGTCCCGCCGGAGAAGAACATGCGCAAGGGCAGGATCCCGCGCGGCGTCTGCAGGTACTTCTCGCTGACCGCCCGGCTGACGGTCGCGACGTGCACGCCGAGCTGGTCGGCGACGGTTGTCATCGGCAGCGGGCGCAGCGCCTGCGGGCCCTGGTCAAAGAAATCGCGTTGGGCCTGCACCACTACACCAATCACGCGGAGCAGCGTGCTGTTGCGCTGGTTGATCGCGTCGATCAGCCAGCGGGCGTTGGACAGGTTCTTATTCACGAAGTCGCGCGTTTTCTTGTCCGCGTCCTTGTCCTTCGCCAGGTCCTGGTAGTCGCGGCTGATGGTCAGCGCAGGCAGCCGGCCGTGTGTCAGCGTGGCGGTGTAGGCGTCCTGCTCCTCGTCGAAATCGATCACCGCGTCGGGCGTGATCGTGCGGACCTCGTCCCGCGCCAAGAGCCGGCCGGGGTGGGGGTGGAACTGGCGCAGGCTCAGCACCGCCTGCTTGAGCTCGTCGATCTCCCGGCCGGTCGCCTTGGCGATCTTCGGGTAGCGGTTGGCCTCAATATCCTTGAGGTGCTGCTCGATGAGTTCGCGCTGCAGCGACAGGTCCAGGTCGAAGTCGTCCGCCTCCTTCGCGTCGATCTGCAGCAGCAGGCACTCGCGGAAATCACGCGCCGCCAGCCCCGGCGGGTCGAGCGTCTGCTGCAGCGTGTCCACCGCGGCATCGACCTGCTCGGGCGTCGTCCCGTCGGGCATCTCGGCCAGCAGGTCCGGCGTCGGCGTCCGCAGATAGCCGTCCGCATCAATCAGGCCGATCAGGTACTCGCCCACCTCGGCCACTTCCTTGGGCACCTCGGCCAAGTGCCACTGATCCAGCAACTGTTCATACAGCGATGCCCCACGCGCCGCGGTGTTCGCCATCGCATCGAGCTTGCCGTCGCGCGACCCGGCTGAGGCGCTGACCTGCCGTCGGGCGAAGTCGGACGACGAGGACGACTCGGAGGTGTTCGAATCCCACGACTCACCGTACTGCTCGGAGAGGTTGGACAGCCGCTCGAAATCGTCCGCGGCCTCGGCGTGGTCGTGCTCGTTGCGGTCGACGACCAGCTCACGCTCGCCCTCGTAGTCGTCGCGCTGCTGCTGCTCGCGCTCGGCCTCGAGGGTCTGGGCGTCCGCCCCCGCCTGGGCGATCTCGAGCGTGGGGTTCGACGCGAGCTCCTGCTCGATGCGCTCCTCCAGGGCCGGTGTCGGCATCTGGAGGATCTCCATCGACTGGATCATGCGCGGGTCCAGCTTCATCCGCTGGTCCATGCGCATCTGTTGTCCGGTGTCCAGTCTCATCGTCGGCGGTGCTCGGTGTGGCCCGTGGTTTGCAGTACTGCAAAGATCATACCAGCGATGCCCATCAGGTCGCGCTCCGCGTCCGCGCCTGGATCGCATCACTCAGCACCGCCTTGGAAACCGTCTGCAGGCTCGAGCCGACCGGCATCCCGCGGGCGAGACGGGTGACGTTGACGCCCAGCTTCTGCAGCGACTCGGCCAGATACAGCGCCGTGCCGTCGCCCTCGAGCGTCGGGTTCGTGCCCAGAATGACTTCCGCGATCGAAGACGCATCGGCCCGCACCCGCTCCAGAAGCCCGCCGATGTTCAGCTCACCGGCCGCGATCCCCTCCATCGGCGACAGCCGGCCCATCAGGACGTGGTACAGCCCGCGGTACGCCCCGGCCTGCTCGATCGCGACGACGTCGCTGGGCTGCTCGACGACCAGGACGACCGACGCGTCCCGCTTCGGGTCGGCACAAATCGGGCACGGGTCCGACTCGGTTACGTGCCCGCAAACCGAGCAGACCTTGAGGTTCGTGCGGAAGCGGGTCAGCGCCTCGGACAGCGCGACCGCGTCGGTCGATGGCTGGCGGAGCAGGTGGAACGCGATCCGCTCGGCCGAGCGGCGGCCGATGCCCGGCAGCTTCTCCAGTTCGTCCAGCAGCAGGTCGTAAGCGGAGGCAGGCATCGGGCGCATTCATTCCTTCCGAGGTGCTAGGATTGTATGCCATGAACCCCGACGACCACGTCTGCCTGTGTTTCCACGTCAGCCAGCGGAAGGTGGTGAACTACTGCAAACGCGAGAAGCCCGCGGTGGCAAGCCTGATCAGCGAGTGCCTCTCCGCCGGGACCGGCTGCGGCTGGTGCGTGCCGTTCCTCAAGTCGCTGCATCAGCAGTGCCGCGACGGGGTTGAAAAACCCGACCTGCCGCTCAGCCCCGAAGCGTATGCGAAGAAGCGGGCGGCGTTTCGGTCGACCGGTAAGCGGGAGGCCGCACCCGAGCACGAAGCATAAGCAAGTGCACTGACAGGTCAGCCCGTCAAGGCCTATGCCAACAACCAAAGCAGGATCACCAGGATGCAGGCGATCGTGCCGTTGTGCAAGGCGTGCGCCGCGATCGATCCGATGAGGGAGCCGCGCCATTCGCGGATCATGGCGAACACCAGGCCGATCGACGCCAGGCCCGGGACAAACCAGATCCACTGCGGGTGGATCGCGGCGAACACGATGCCGGTGATGATCCCCGCGACCGGCCAGGCCATCCACCGCCGACAGTGGCTGTAAAACACCCCCCGGAACAGGGTCTCCTCAACCAGCGGCGCCCAGACGGTGAGCATCAGGACCAGCAGCAGGATCCCAAGCGGGCCCGCGCCGCTGATCGGGTCCATGACCGGGTGTTCAGCCTCGATCGGGAACAGAAGAAAGAAGACGATCGAGACCACAAACCCGATGACGACCAGCGGGAGCCCGGCCAGATAGCCGAGCAGCCCACAACCGATCTCTTTAAAGACGCCCTCACCACGGTGCAGACCGGTCAGTTGTTTGTACCGACGCCAGCCACCGCCGAAGAGCAGCGGGATCAGCGGGCACAGGGTCAGCGGCAGGAGCGTAAAGACCGAGATGTCGATCTTGTGCTCTTTGATCAGGAAGACCGTGAACAAGCCGGTGATCGCAAAAATGGCGAGGAACAAAGCGATCGTTTCCGACAGCATCGGTGTCTCGGCCGCGTTGGGGAAGGCCTTGAACCTCGGACGGATCTTCCCGCCGGCGAGTTGCGTGATCGCAAAGATGCAAACGCCCAGCGCCCCGGCCCCGACAAGCAGGGCGAGCAGGATTAGGAGCATGACGAAAACAATCAGCTTCTGCCCGGACGACCGCGGCGCTTGGTAGGCCGGGCTCGACCGAGAGGTGTTGTGGCTGATCGCCAGTTCGCCAAACCATTCGTGCCGGTCCAGCAAGCGTTTGCGGTCGGCGCTGCTAATCGTTCGGCCTTCGTAGATCTGCTCAAGGATGTCGAGGTCTGCTAATTCCTCGCCCGTAATCTCATAGTAACTTGGGTTGCTACGCAGGTCATCGATCACCCAGAGCGCGTCTTCGCTCCCCCCAACCTCGGCATAGACAATCGTATACCGCACCTGATCGGCGGGGGTCTGCATTACCGCCGCGATATTGTTCATGCTCCGATCGACGTTCGCCGGGGCGGCAGGCCCGCTTGACATCTGCGCAGCGCCAACCGCGACCTGGCCCTGAATCTTGATGTGCAGGCTCGGTTGGAGCAGTTCCGCATCACTCAAAGGCGGCAGGTCCAGCGCCTGACGCTGGACCAGGATCGCCAGCAGCGTAAACAGGCAGATCGACACCCACGCGAGCGCAACGCGCAGACGCCTACTCGGCGACAACGGCGCAAACGTCGGGTGTTGTGATGCGTGAGCCGGCGGCGGTGGTGTTGGCGCTTGCGCCGGCTGCCACGGGTCGTGCTGCGGGGGTGGTTGATCCATCCGCCCCATCATAGTCGGCGGGCGGCTTTGTTATGATGCCACCGATGCAGCCCACGACCCTGATTATCCGCACCGCCGGGACCAACTGCGACGCCGAGTTGGCCCACGCCTTCGAGCAGGCCGGCGCGTCGACGCAGACGATCCACCTCGGCCGGCTGATCGACGAGCCGGTGCGGATCGAGCGGTTCGACCTCATCGGCTTCCCCGGCGGTTTTAGCTATGGCGACGACATCGCTGCCGGGCGTATCTTTGCCAACCGCGTGAAGCACCGCCTGCTCGGGCCGCTGCAGGACGCGGCACGGCGTGGCGTGCCGATGATCGGGATCTGCAACGGCTTCCAGGTGCTGGTCAAGCTCGGCCTGCTGCCCAACCCCATCGATCCGCGCCAGCGGTGCACGCTCGCCGACAACACGTCCGGCCGATTCACCTGCCGGTGGACGCCGATGGTCGCGGACCCGCAATCCGTATGCATCTGGACACAAGGCCTGGGCGGCTTCGAACTCCCTATCGCCCATGGCGAGGGCCGGTTCACCGGCCCGGCGGCCTTGATTGAAAATCTCAAATCTAATAGCCAAGTCGCCCTCCGCTACGCCGATGGCCACAACCCCAACGGCTCGGACGATCGCATCGCCGGCATCTGCGATCCGTCCGGTGTGATCTTCGGCCTGATGCCGCACCCCGAACGCTACGTCACCCCGACCCAGCACCCGCAATGGACCCGGCGGGGCGAGGGATTCTTGCTTGAAACGATGCCCGGCCTGCGTTTCTTCGAGAACGCGGTACAGCATGTCCGAGAGCGATCGACCGCCGGGGTTTAAGCGGCCGGTCATATACGTCGATTCCGGGTTCTGATACACTGTTTGGCTCGCTCCAGCGGATGGTCCGCCGGGGCATCCCCACCAGGCGGGCTTTCCGTAGCCCGTGACCCGTTGTTCTTCGGCGTGCGCCGAGGCGGGTAAACCCGGTCACGAAAGGACACCCCACTTCTTATGGTCAACAAGACCCTGATCGCAGAACTCTCGGTCGAAGACATCGAAGCCGAATCGATGCTCGAAGCCGCGTTCGGCACCGCCGTCGCCGGCGGCGACTACGAGGAACTGCTCCAAGACAACATCGCCGACTTCTCCAGCGGCTCGATCCTCACCGGCAAGATCATCGGCATGGCCGGCGACGACTTCCTGGTTGACGTCGGGCTCAAGTCAGAGGGCATCCTGGACAAGAACGAGTTCGACAACCCCGCGGACGTCGAGATCGGCGACGCGGTTGACGTCCTGCTCGAAACCGTCGAGGGTGAAGGCGGCATGGTCGCCATCTCCAAGCGCAAGGCCGACCGCATCCGCGGCTGGGAAAAGCTGATCTCCGAGAAGGACGAGGGCGACTCGATCGAAGGCAAGGTCATGCGCAAGATCAAGGGGGGCCTGCTCGTCGATATCGGCGTGCCGGTCTTCCTGCCCGCGTCGCAGGTGGATATCCGCCGGCCCCCGGACATCGGCATCTACATCGGCAAGACGATCGAGGCGCAGATCCTCAAGATCGACACCGAGCGCCGCAACATCGTCATCTCCCGCCGCAAGCTCATCGAGGACCGCCGCGCGGTCATGCGCAAGCAGCTGCTCGAGAAGATCAGCGTCGGCGACATCGTCGAAGGCACCGTCAAGAACATCGCCGACTTCGGCGCGTTCGTGGACCTCGGCGGGATCGACGGGCTCCTGCACATCACCGACATGTCCTGGGGCCGGGTCAACCACCCGTCCGACGTGGTCAAGATCGACGACAAGATCGAGGTCAAGATCCTCAACATCGACTTCGAGAAAGAGAAGATCGCGCTCGGCCTCAAGCAGAAGGACTCTTCGCCCTGGGAAGACATCGAGGCGAAGTACCCGCCGAACACCCGCGTCAACGGCACCGTCACGAACATCATGTCTTACGGCGCGTTCGTCAAGCTCGAGGACGGCGTCGAGGGCCTGGTCCACATCTCCGAGATGTCCTGGACCAAGCGCATCAACCACCCGTCGGAGGTCGTCTCCATCGGAGAAGAGGTCGATGTTGTCGTGCTTGAGATCGACCAGAACAAGCAGGAGATCAGCCTCGGCATGAAGCAGACCGAGGTCAACCCCTGGGAGCTGGTCGCCGAGAAGTACCCGCCGGGGACGATCGTCGAGGGCAAGGTCCGCAACCTGGCCAGCTACGGCGCGTTCGTCGAGATCGAGCCGGGCATCGACGGGCTGCTGCACGTCAGCGACCTGTCGTGGACCAAGAAGATCAGCCACCCCAACGAGATGCTCAAGAAGGGCGATGACACCAAGTGCGTCGTGCTCGAGGTCGACCAGCAGAAGCAGCGCGTCGCGCTGGGCCTCAAGCAGCTCGAAGAGGACCCGTGGGACCAGGCGATCCCGTCGGCCTACCAGCCGGGCATGATCGTGCACGGCAAGGTCACGAAGATCACCAACTTCGGCGTGTTCGTCGAGCTGGAAGACGACCTGGAGGGCCTCTTGCACATCAGCGAGCTGGCCGACCACAAGGTCGAGAACCCGCAGGACGTCGTCCAGCAGGGCCAGGACGTCGAGGTCAAGATCCTGCGTGTCGATCTGGACGACCGCAAGATCGGCCTGTCGCTTAAGCGGGCGCAGTGGACCTCCGACCAAGAGGCCGCGGCGGAGCGCAAGGAAGGCAAGGCCGGCGGCGGCGCGCCGCAGGGCGGCGGCATGGGCGGTCTGGGCGATGGCCACGACCACCTGGGCACCGACAAGATCACCTTCGGCGGCGGCGAGTAATCGCGACGCCAGTCAAATCGTCATCAATCTCTCGAACACCCCCGTGTAAGCGGGGGTGTTTTTCTTTTCGTACACTTGGTACCCAACCGCTAAGGGTCAATCGATGCCACAAGCAACACGCCAGTTTCCCTTTGTTCTGCTAGTGATCGTATTCATCGGCGGCTGCGCCTCAATGCCGCACGCGCTCCCCGAGCACGTACCCGCGGGGTATCAGCTCGTCTATGAGGCGTCGTTTGATGACCCCGAGGCAGTGGACGCGTTCGTCTTCACCGACCCCGATGCCTGGCGGCACGCCAAGGCGGAAGACGGCAACGGCTACCTCGAGCTGTATCGCCAGTCGGAGTACAAGCCCGAGCACCGGTCGCCGCTCAACATCGCGCTGATCAAAGTGGGTCGGGTCGAGAGCTTTGTGCTTGATGTTGACCTGATGCAGCACGGCCGAGAGTACGGCCACCGCGACATGTGTGTTTTCTTCGGCTTCAACGACCCCGGGCACTTCTACTACACGCATATGGCGACGAAAGCGGATCAAAACGCCCACCAGATCATGATCGTCAACGACGCGCCACGCACGCCGGTCACCGCCGAGCGGACCGCAGGCGTTGATTGGGGCGAGGACGCATGGCGGCACATCCGCGTCGTGCGGGATGCGGCGTCGGGGCGGATCGCTGTCTACTTCGACGACATGGACAACCCCGTCCAGGTTGCAACAGACAAAGCATTCAAGTCCGGCTACATCGGGTTCGGCTCTTTCGATGATGTCGGCCGGGTGGACAACATCCGCGTCTGGGCAGAATCGATCGAGGAGGTGCCTTGCAAGCACTTCAAGGCGAAAGACTGATGCGTATACGAAGTGCGGTCAACGCCGCGCATCGGCAACAGCACTAACCACCCGGTCCAGTTCATCATCGCTCAGGTCCGCACGCAGCGACAGCCGGACCCGAGCGCTGCCCGGCGCAACGGTCGGCGGGCGGATCGCCGGGGCGTAGATGCCTTGCTCGTTGAGCCTGCCAGCCAGTGCCAGCGCATCCGCCGACCCGCCGACGGCCAGCGGGATGATGGGCGTCGCGGGCGAGTCATCATCACCTCCAATCGGCCAGCCCTGATCACGCAGCCGCGACCGTGTCCGGCTCGAAAGCTCGGTGAGTCGTATACGCCGATCGGGATCATCGCAGATGGCATCGAGCGCGGCGCCGATCGCCGCGGCTTGGGCGGGGGGCACCGCAGTTGAATAGATCAATGCGCGGGCCTTGTTGATAAGCAGGTCGATGACCGGACGGTTCGCCGTAATGAGCCCGCCGAGCGAGCCCAGGGCCTTGCTGGCGGTCGAGACAACCACGCCCCCGGCACCGCAGGTGTAGACCCGCTCGGCGACGCCCTGCGCCGCGGCGAGCCCGCTCCCATCGTCACCCAGCACGCCTGTGCCGTGTGCTTCGTCGATGATGAGCACCGCGCCGGTCCGGTCGGCGAGGTCACACATCGCCGGCAGGTCCGCACAGTCGCCGTCCATGGAGAACACGCTGTCGGTGATCAGCAAGCGTCGGCCGGTGGTTTGACGCGTAAGCAACTGCTCGGCACGGGCCAGATTCAGGTGCGGGTAAGTGCGGACCTCGGCCCCGCTGGCCCGCGCCGCATCGATCAGGCTCGCGTGCAGGAGTTTATCGAGCACGACCTGATCGCCCGGCCCGGCGAGCGTCGTGAGCACCGCGAGGTTGGCCGTGTATCCCGTCGGCAAGAGCAGGCAGGCCTCGGCATGCTTGAACACGGCGAAGCGCCGCTCGACCTCGTCATGCAGCGGTGATGTGCCAGACACCAGGCGTGACGCGCCCGCGCCGACGCCGAAGCGCTCGGCCGCCTCGACTGCTGCGGCAATCAGCCGCGGGTGCCGGCTCAGACCAAGGTAATCGTTGCCCGAGAGGTTCAGCAGCCGCCTGCCTCCGACCTCGATACAAGGGCCATCCGGCTGAGCGAGCCTCAGTCCGCGGCGCAGGTTCAGATCGGATAGGCGCTCAAGCTGCGCTGATGCCCACGCATTGAGATCGCTATGCGATGGCACTATAGACGCTTCACGGCTCGGTGTCGGCGGCAGCAAAACGGTGCGGTCAACCGTCAGCAGAGGCGTTGGCCGTCGAATGATCCGGCTCCAGATCTACCGCGCTGCTTGCATCGACCGGTTCGTCGGCAAGGGTCTGCTTCATCAGCCGCCCGACCTTGAACTTGACCGTCCGCTTGGGCGGGACGTGCACCGGCTGGAGCGTCTTGGGGTTCTGGGCCATGCGGGCGCGGCGCTGCTTGATCTCGAAGACGCCGAAGTCGCGGAACTCCAAGCGGTTGCCCTTGCCCAGTTCAACGACGATCGAGTCGAGGAAGCTCTGGACAACTTTCTTCACTACGACGCGCTTCTCGCCCGTGGCGTCAGCGATCTGGTCAATCAGTTCTTTTTTGGTAACGGTCGACATGGGAAGACCTTGGTCGATAAGGGGTTGAGGACGTGACTGATCGGTTGATTCGAGCCGGCATTGACGCGCCCCCGCGGAATGTGGGACAGAACGTTACCGGCCCATCAATCAAATGGAGTATGACAATCGCGCTTCCGTCAGTCAACCGCCAAGTCATGGATATATCAGAAATTAGCGAGTTTTAGTCTCTTCGGGGAAACACTTTTTGGGCGTTTTTTTACTCCCTGGCATGCATCGATCGGGTCGGCGAGCGATACACGCCATCGTAGGCGGGCAAATCAAGGCCGGCCCAGCAGTTACCGCTGATTGAGGCGGTTGCGACCCGCGGAGGGTCGGCCTACGATCCCGCTATGCCGGTTCAGATCGACTCTCTGGCGATTGTCCACTACCCGGAGCCCGTCCTGCGCGAGAAGGCCCGCCCGATCGAGCGCGTCGATGACGAGGTCCGCGCGGTCGCGCGGCGGATGATCGAGCTGATGCACTTGGCCCCCGGCGTCGGCCTCGCGGCCCCGCAGGTCGGCCTGCCCTGGCGGATGTTCGTCGCCAACCCGACCGGTGAAGAAGGCGACGACCGCGTCTACATCAACCCCGAGCTGACCGCGCTGGCCGGCGGGAACGCGGCGCGCGAAGAGGGCTGCCTGTCGCTGCCGGGTGTGACCGTCGAGGTGACGCGCCCGGCCGAGGCGACCATCCGAGCGCTGAACATCGAGGGCAACGCCTTGGAAGAGTCCGCCGACGACCTGTTGGCCCGAATTTGGCAGCACGAATACGACCATCTTGAAGGTGTCCTCATTATCGACAATATGTCAGCGATGGACCGCATGGCGAACCGGCGGGCGATCAAAGAGCTAGAAGAGGCTGTGTAAGATAAGCAGCAGCCCGCAGCTGTTAGCCGCGGGCCATGGGTGACCAGGACTCAGATTGATGCGAATCCTCTTCTTCGGCTCCGGAGCGTTTGGCCTGCCCACGCTTGAATCATTGTGTGCCGCGCACGAAGTCGTCGAGGTGATCTCGCAGCCGGACAAGCCCGCGGGCCGCAAGCGCGTGCTGACGCCGACGCCGATCGCGCAGTGGGCGACAGAGCGAGGCTACGGCGTGCCGCGCGTGGGCAACGTCAATACGCGCGAGTTCGTGGAGCAGGTTCGCAGCTACAGGGCCGACGCGTCGGTCGTCATCGCGTTCGGGCAGAAACTCGGGCCCGAGCTGATCGAGGCGATGGGCAAACTTGCGTTCAACCTGCACGCGTCGCTGCTGCCGAAGCACCGCGGCGCAGCGCCGATCAACTGGGCGATGATCGACAACGAATCGACTACCGGCGTGAGCGTGATCGGGCTCGCGCAGCGGATGGACGCCGGGCCGGTGTATGCCACCGCCCAGACGCCCATCGACCCCAACGAAACCGCCGGCGAGCTGCACGACCGGCTGGCCCTGCTCGGGCCGGAGGCAATCGGGCGGGTGCTCGATCAACTCGTTTCGGGCACGCTTGAGCCCGTCGAGCAGGACGAGGCCCGTGCGACCAAGGCGCGCAAGTTCACCAAGCAGGACGGCACGGTATCGTTCGACCAGCCGGCCGATCGGGTCCGCGCCCGCGTGCACGGGCTCACGCCCTGGCCTGGGTGTCGGGTGAGCTGGCGGACAGTGGATGGCGAAGACCGCGGGCCGCTGATCCTCAAACGCGTGCAGGACCAACCGGGCGGAACCGATGCGGCACCGCCCGGCCTGATCGATCGGGACCTGTGCGTCGCGTGCAAGAGCGGACGCATCAAGTTGATCTCGGTGCAGACAGCGGGGGGCAAGGAGATGCCGACCGAAGCCTTCGCTCGTGGTCAGGGCCTTGCACCGGGCGACCTCCTCAGCCCGCTCAGCCCGGCTTAGGTCAGGTCCAGTCCGAGTCATACGTGTTTGTTAAGGGCGCGTTAATAAAAGCTGATCTTTAACGCGCCGGCCATTTACGCCAAGCCGGGGCATTGCTACTATTCACTCATGGAGCGCGCGTCACGCATCGGCGGGGCGTGGCGTCTTCGGCCTGGCCTGCATGTCGCGCCTTGGGCGTTGGGACATATCACCGATGAGATCTGCGGGAGAACCCATCCGCACCTTCTCGATCGCTGCGCTGATCGGGCCTATCCTCTTCCTGACGGGGATGCTGCTGTACTTCATGGATCGCTCGGTGGGCGAGGCGCACCGGGTCGAAGAGGAGGGCGTGGTCGGGTTGGCGGCGAACCTCTCGCTGATAGGCCTGACGGCCGCCGCGCGATTTATGATCACGTTCGGCCCGCAGCTGCTGATCCTCGTCTCGATCGCGCTGCCGGTCGTCGGCGCGCTGTACGCGCTGGAACGCTACAACAACCGCCGCCGGCGCCTCCCCAAGAGCCGGCGGGTCTTCATCTGGTGCGTGGCGTGCAGTGAGTCGATGCTGATGCTCGGAGTCTTCGTCGCGGTGATGGAGGTCTGGCACGGGTAAGTGCAAGCCATGTGTCACAGAGCACGAAACATAAGCGGGTGACTGGTAACACTTCTCAGAGCTACCACTCATCCGGATCAGGGAGATTGCGCCAGGCTTCCCAGTAGCCCCCCTCGATCTTGTAGATGTATCTCAGGGTGCCTGGAAAATCAGCGAACCAATACCATGTCCCGGGCCAGCCGGCGAGTGCGCCTAAACCAAGAAGCGTCAATACCCAACAAAGCAAGCTATGCTTGCGCTTCCGAATGCCTGACCAGAAGAAAATAGGTATCAATGCAATGAGTGGGCCCGCCCAAAACAGTTGAGTGAATCGATAAATGATCCTTGCGCCGGGATACCCCCAAGTGATCGAACTGCGGTTACCAAAAAACGCTCTGACGCTATGCCAATCTGAAGATTGGTAGATCAATAGCCCGAGCAAGCCGAATGCAAACCATGTCTCCCAGCGTGGTATCTTGGGGCGGTTTAAGTTTGTTGAATAGGTTTTGGATCGGCTCGGATCAAACCCACGTCCGCACTCCGGGCATTTGTTAGATTCGAGATGATCCAAGCAGTAGCGGCAACCAAGGCAATACTTCGATATGCCGGCTTGCCTTGCCATCCTGTTAATCCTGCGAATCCTGTTAAAGCCGAGCCGCAGAAAACTCGGGTCACTCACTCGCTAGCGTTTCGTGCTCGGATAGAATCACGCCTCTGCCAGCTCGCCGATCTCGCGGAGCCGCTTGTAGCGCTTGTCCAGCAGGTTGTCGATCTTGAAGCGTTTGAGGTCGCGCAGGGCGCCGACGAGGTACTGCTCGAGCTTGTCCGCCATCATGCCCGGCCGGCGGTACGCGCTGCCCAGCGGCTCTTCGACGATGTCGTTGATCGTGCCCAGCTTCAGGTTGTCTTTCGCGGTCAGCTTCAATGCCTCGGCGGCCTCGGCGTTGTTCTCCGGGCTCGCCTGCTTCCACAGGATCGCGGCGCAGCCCTCGGGGCTGATCACGCTGTACCAGGCGTACTCCAGCATCGCCACCCGGTCGGCGACCGCGATGCCCAGCGCGCCGCCTGAGCCGCCCTCGCCGAGCACGACGCTGATGATCGGCGTGCGCAGGCGGCTCATCTCCTGCAGGTTCAGCGCGATCGCCTCGGCCTGGCCGCGCTCCTCGGCCTGGATGCCCGGGTACGCGCCCGGCGTGTCGACAAACGTCACGACCGGCAGGCCGTACTTCTCCGCCAGCTTCATGCACCGCAGGGCCTTGCGGTAGCCCTCGGGGTGGGGCATGCCGAAGTTGGCCTCGATCTTGTCCTTCGTGTCTTTGCCCTTGTGGTGCCCGACGACCAGCGCCTTGTGCGGGCCGATGCGCCCGAAGCCGCAGATCATCGCGCGGTCGTCGCCGCAGTTGCGGTCGCCGTGCAGCTCCGTGAAGTCCTTGACGAACGCGTCGATGTAATCGATCGTCTGCGGGCGGTTGGGGTGCCGGGCGACCTGCACGACATTCGCCGGCGAGAGGTTCTTGTAGATCTTCTTGAGCATCGCGGTGTGCGACTGACGGAGCTTGCGGATCTCCCCGCCCAGGTCCACGTTCGGGTCCAGGCCGATCGCGGACTGGCTCGGGTCGTTCTGCCGCTCGAGTTCGTTGATCTGCCGCTCGAGCGCGGTCAGCGGCCGCTCAAACTCGAGCTCGAAGGTGCCGGTGTATTCGTTGAGCTGGGTCATCGTTGTTCGCCTGTTGCGGGCGTGTCCCTGCCGAAATCATCCGGCATCTTCCTGGAAACTTCCGGGGGCATCCCTGACATCGTGAAACCTGTTAGTTTAGCTTGAACGATGGCCGCTGACGAGCCTTTCCATACCGACGAGCTGCTGATCATCGGCCCGGGCATGCTGGGCACGAGTATCGCGTTAGGGCTTAAAAATCGTGGTTTCACCGGCAATATCTGTGCCCTGGCACGCAGCACCGATACCCTGAAAAAAGCATCCAAATCCGGGGCCTACTCGATGGTCACCGACGACCCCGAGCAGGCCCTGGATGGCGCCACGCTGGCCGTCATCGCCGTCCCGCTCAGCGGGTTCCGCTCGGTGTTTGCACAGATCGCCGAGTTTGGCGGCCCCGGCCTGATCGTGACGGATGCCGGCTCGACCAAGGCCAGCGTGATCGCCGACGCCAGGGCCGGCCTGCCGGACCTGTCGCGCGTCATCGGTGCTCATCCGATGGCCGGCAGCGAGAAAGCCGGGCCGTTAGCGGGCGACCCGGACCTCTTCGCCGGAAAGCCCTGCATCCTGACACTGACCGACAACGACGACCCGCAGGCGGTCCAAGTTGTCACCGCGATGTGGCGGGCGCTGGGCATGTCGATCCTCACGATGTCGCCGGACGAGCACGACGAGAAGGTTGCGGTGGTCAGTCACCTGCCGCACCTCGCCGCGGTGCTGCTGGTACAGGCCGCGGAAGAACTCGGCGGGCTTGACCTGGCCTCGACCGGCTACCGCGACACGACCCGGCTGGCCAGCAGCAACCCGCCGATGCGCGCCGACATCCTGCTGGCCAACCGCGGACCGGTCCGCCGGGCGCTCGCCGCGCTGATCGAGCACGCCGAGCAGCTCGACCAGCTGCTGGCCGCCGGCGACCGCGACGCAATCCTCGCGCTGCTCAGCCAGTCCCGCGATGCCCGCGATCGCTGGCTGGACCGCAAGCCATCGTCCGACGAAGCCTGACCCCGCCGAACACGTCAAGTCGCGTGTGTAAGAAGCACCGCCGACCGCGTCTATAATCCACTCTCACCATCCACCCACGCCGAGAGGGTCTGCCATGACGCGTCGCTCGATCGTTTGCCTGCTCACGGCCCTGTCGATGCAGACCGGCCTTGCAACATACGCCGAAGAAGAGGGCCCCCCGCAAGCCCCGGCCCCGCCCGACCCGCTGGACGCCGCCTTCGAGAAGCTGATCGAGGACAAGCTCAAGCAGGCCGAGCAGGAACCGGGCACCGACAAGGCCGACACTGACAAGTCGCAGCCAAAGCCCGAAGCGGGCGATCAGGACAAGCCCGCCGACGTCGGCCCGACCGAGCAGGAGCTCCGTCAGCGGATGAACGAGCTGGAGCGCGAGCTGCGTGAGGCCCGCGACGCATTCCAACGGCGTGCCCAGGAAGAACGCGACCGGACCGAGGAGAAGCAGCGTCAGCGCGTCGATCAGATCAGCCTGCCCGTCGACCCCACGCGAGCACAATGCGAGCAGTTCATCGCCGACCTCCGCGAGGCGGCGCAGGGTAAACGCAGCTTCTCAAGCGTTGACCCGATCGTCGGCAAGCTCAGGGAGATCCCCGAAGAGCACCTCGACCTGCTGATGCAGGAGGCCGCCGAACGCACCGCGCTCCGCCACTTCGCGAACTACGCGATGCGTGGCATCAACCCGGAGGTCATGCGTGTGCGGTTTGTCACGACACTCAAAGACAACCCGGACAACATCGGCGTCATCGCGATGAACGGCTGGAGCCAGGACGTCCGAGACGTGGTGATCGATCACCTCACGTCCGCGGAAGGCGAGCTCACGCCAGCGTGGTTCCAGGCCGCCGTGGAGGTCGCCGAGCCGGACCTGTACCCCAGGCTGCACGAGGCCACGATCAGCAACACACGCTACGCCGTCCAGTTCCTCCAGATGCTGCGGGCCCTGCCGGACTACGACCTGGCGCACACGATCAACGCATGCTGGGAGCGTGCCGGCG
>JANQKT010000214.1 GCA_028280965.1 Phycisphaeraceae bacterium | reverse complement strand
TCGATGACGCGGACTTCGCCCTGTTCTTCGCCGCCTTCTCCGGCCCGGGTGTCCCGACGGGCAACGCCGCGGCCGACTTGGACGGCGACACCGACACCGACGACGCCGACTTCGGCCTCGCCTTCGCCGCCTTCACCGGCCCCGGCGGCGCCGCGGCATCGGTCCCCGAGCCCGCCAGCCTCGCGCTGCTGGGCCTCGGCGGCCTGCTGGCCGCGCGCCGACGCCGACAGGCATAACACTCTGATCCTCCTTCGCCCGGTTGGCACTTATCGGCGCCAGCCGGGTTTGGTTTGTTGCATCGCTGTACGTCCAAGGAGTGAATGCCATGAGATCTGTAAAGACAACGATCGTGCTCCATACCCAGCTTATCCGCGGAACCGATATGGATAAGCCCGCTGGCACCGTACCTGGCGAGGTATGTCCGCCGGTATCACGCAAAGCGTTCACCCTGATCGAGCTGCTCGTTGTGATCTCGATCATCGCGCTGCTTATCGCGATCCTCCTGCCCGCACTCTCAGCGGCAAGGGAATCGGCGCGGAATATTGAGTGCCAGTCCAACCTGCATCAGATGGGCATCGGCATGTATTCGTTCCTCACCGACAACCGACAAACCCTGCCCGGCGTTTCCGTCAATGGCGGCTCGGGCGTCGAGCGGGCCGGCGATGCGGGATGGCTGTCGGAAGGCAGCAGCTACCTCATCATCTGGCGCAACGCGCCAGACAAAGGGCTGATGTTCGATTACATCGAAAACGATCAGTTCTACCTCTGCCCATCTATCGTCGGCGGCTCGACAGCCAACTTTACACGGCAGTCGAGCACCGTCACCGAGGGGAACGGGCACTTCGACTACAGCATGGTCGCAATCCTGGCGGGTGCCAAGATCGATAATGTTTCGCAGCAGGCCCGCATCGATGGCGAGTCCGTCCCGGCCCCACTGATCATCGAAGAAAGCCCGGACCGCTACCTCAACAACGGCGACCCGGACGCGGCGTACGGGTTCGATGACCAGACCGCCTACACCCACAACGACCAGTCGAACTACCTCGCGACAGACGGGAGCGTCCAAACCGTCGAGGGCGGGGTCACCGCGTCGATCGACTGGCAGTTCAAGCGTGTCTCCGGCCGATGGTCCCGTATCCCACGCGTCAACCAATACGGCTTCTGGAACACGCTGAGATGAGATGACAAACCGCGGCCCGTGATCGCGGCTAAACCTTACCATGTCCGCCAGGCGTTCTGCCGGACCCCTTGATCCTAACTGGAGGTTTTTGAAGATGAAGTACTGCTCACTGTTAACGTTGCTGGCCGGCTCGGTGTTCGCCAGCGGCACCCACGCCGCGACCGTGTTCGCAGACGACTTTAACGACGCGGATGGCACCGTGCTAAACGGCAAGGCCGCGGACGTCGGCGGGCCCTGGTCTGAAAACACCGGTGTAACGATCAACGGCGGCGTGCTGGACACGTCCGGCGCAGGACGCACGGCGTTTGCTGATTTCACGGCGGCGCTCGGCCCCGGCGAAATGATCACCGTAACCTACGACGCCGCGGAATCCGCCGGGAGCTTCTCAACCGGTTGGGCAGGCGTCAGCCTTTACGTCGGCGGTTCGGAAGAGGTCTTCATCGGGAACCCCGGGAGTATTGACAACTGGGGTCTCGATGGCGGCACCATCGGGGGCACACAAGACACCGGCCAGACCGCAGAAGACCTGACCGCAACATTCACCTACGCGTACGACACGGGTGATTGGACATTCGCGCTGAGCACGGGTGAAAACCTCGCCGGCACGGGCGGCTCCGGCAGGGCTTTCAACCGCGTCCGCATCGCCAACGGCGAGGGCGGCGACCTCGCGGTCGATTCACTACAGGTCGATATCGTCCCCGAACCCGCCTCGTTCTTGCTACTCGGGCTTGGTGGCGTGACTATGCTTATCAGACGCCGCTGACAACGCCATAAGCAGTTATATAAAAATATTCAGTTCATGATCAGTCTTGGAATCTGAGCAGGTTTTGTCTGTTATCAAGCATAAATCAAAAAATCTGAAATCGAGTAAAAAACACTGATCCACACCAAAGGGGCAACCGTGTCAACCACATGGTTGCCCTTTTTACAGCGGCCAACGCGATCCCTGGCAGTCTGTCATCACAAGGCGGTCTGTTCCATAACATAGGCTCACACAGAATCGATCAAATTGCTTCGTGCTTGTAAGCAAAACAAGAATGTAGTGGACGACGGCGAGTATTCGGACGAGCGTGCAAACCATAATCATAACTGAACATTCGAATCCAATAACTTGGTTTCAAAGACATCTACGGCAGGGCCGAGCTCACCCAGCACGGCGATAGTAATGCTTCAGCAACCCACATAGCCTGGGCTGGCAGCTGATCTGACCGAGTGGCTGTAGCTGCCCCGCTGCTTCCACTTGCTCGGTTGATGGGCAAATTAGTGCTCGGTTCGCCCTGCCTTGATGCGGACGAAGGGTCCTTTATACGCGACGTTTGCGCTCACAGGGCCAGGAAGGCTGTGGCCGGGGCATCTTTATTGGGATAGCATAGATATTGACTACCGATGCAACTTGGGCAGAGATCCATGTCAAACCTGACGCCAGAACAAATCGCATTTCCCATACTCAACCCTCAGCAACTGGAATTGGTCGGAGAACTGGGAAATCTGGAAACATTTGCCGACGGTCACGAATTGATAAGTGTTGGACAAAGAGATTATCCGTTCTGTGTCGTCGTCAAAGGGGAAGTCCGGATCATCGACTCATCGTCGGGTACGGAACGCGATGTTATCTCTCATGGCCCGGGCGGCTTCATCGGCGACGTAGATATCCTGACCGGTCGGCCGGCCGTAATCTCGGCAGTCGCCAAAGGTGAGACCCGAGCTTATATCGTCTCTGCCGACAAAGCCCGGCGTTTGCTCAATGAAGTGCCGGATTTGAGCGAATTGTTACTCGAAGCATTTCAGATGCGACGGCAGTTGCTGCAGGCATCGGAGTTCCTCGGAACGCGCATCGTTGGTGAATCACACTCACCAGAAACCGCTCGAATCCGCGAGTTCTTTTACAAGAACCACGTCCCGCACACATTCTTCGACGTGGGGGACGAAGACGGCAAAGCACAACTCCGACAGCTCGGCGCGACCGTTGAGGATGTCCCCGTCGTAGCCTGCAGCGGCCATGTATCAAAGAAGCCTTCAATCACCAAAATCGCCGAGTGCATGAGCATCTCTCGGCAAGTAGAGAAGGAGCATTACGACCTGACAATCGTTGGTGCGGGTCCAGCCGGCCTGGCTGCTGCGGTCTACGCCGCCTCCGAGGGCGTTAAGACGCTTGTGATTGATCGAATCGGTCCTGGCGGCCAAGCCGGGAGCAGTTCCAAGATCGAAAATTTTATCGGGTTTCCCTCGGGGCTCAGCGGCGCCGAACTAGCAAATCGAGGATATTTGCAGGCACTCAAGTTTGGGGCGGACTTCACCGCGCCGGTGTCTGTTCGATCTGTCCAGAAGGGCAACAATGAAGACCACTTGCTAGAGCTTTGCACAGGGCAAGTCGCACGGACGAGGTGTGTTTTGGCTGCAACAGGCGTTACCTACCGCCAACTGGGTCTTGACGGCTGCCGCAGGTTTGAGGGGGCTGGAGTCTACTACTCTGCGACGTCCGTGGAAGCCCGTGTCTGCCGCAACGCGGCAGCGATCATTGTGGGAGGCGGTAACTCTGCCGGGCAGGCAGCCATGTATCTCGCCGATCATGCAGAGCGGGTCATCATGCTGATCCGGGGGGACAAGCTTGGAGCAGGCATGTCCTCGTATCTTTGCAACCGCATCCTTCAGCACGAAAGGATCGAAGTCATTGCAAACACAGAGGTCATTGAGGTTTGTGGCGATAGGCGGGTTGACTCGATCCGGGTTCGCAACAGTAGCACAGACACTGAGACAGAACTCAGGTGCTCAGCATTGTTCATTTTCATTGGAGCAAGGCCACACACTGATTGGCTGCCGGATCAGGTCGCACGAGATGACAAGGGCTTCATTCTTACCGGCTCTTCGATGCAATCCGCTGGCTATTGGAACCTTGATCGAACCCCTTGCGATCTTGAAACCTCGGTCCCGGGCATATTGGCCGCTGGCGACGTTCGTTCCGGTACAACAAAACGCTGTGGCTTTGCTGTGGGTGACGGCTCTCTCGCGGTGACCTGCGTGCATAGGTATTTGAGCCAACTTTGATTGAGACAGATAGCTGGACAATAATACCTGTGACGATGAGTAGCACGCACTTTCAGCTGAATACCAAGTGCAAACTCCGGCGTTGCGCTTGACACTGAGCGAGCGGTGTCAGGTCGGACCAATGAGCAATCTTCTGCCGCACTCCAAGGCGACCGTGGACGATGGGTCAATCTTGCAGCGCTCATTTTCGACAACCAACCAAAAGATGGTTCCCGATGGCCCTGTCAATACCCATGATCTTTCATTAAAGCTGCTTGGGAGCCAGGTTTGGGCTGCGGCATAGAATCCCCTTAATTATGCGTGGGATACTGCCGGCTGGGGCTTGACGCGGTTGAAGAGCACGAAGCTGGCGGGGATGAAGAGCAGCGCGATCAGCGTCGCGCCGATGATGCCGCCGACCAGGACGATTGCGAGTGAAGGCCAGAAATCGCCGCCGACGAACAGCAGCAGCGGGAGGAACCCGCCGACGGTCGTGGCCGTGGTGGCGATGATGTGGCGGGTGGAATCGATGACGGACTGGACGACCGCGTCGAGGTCGCCGGCGGCGGCCTCGGGGTTTTCGCGGATCGCGGCAAGGACGACGATGCTGTCATTGAGCGCGACGCCGATGAGCCCGAGCGCACCGAGGATCATGTTGAACCCGATGGGGAAGCCGATCGACCAGGTGGACAAGAGCGCCAGCCCGACCGAGAAGAGCGCGACGGCTCCCAGGACGATGGCGTAACGCACGCTGCGGAAGACAAGGATCAGGGTCGCGACCATCATGACCACGAGGATCGGCGCATAGGTGGCGAGGTTGGCGTTGGCCTCGCCGCTCTGCTCGGCCGCGCCGCCGAAACCGATGCGGTAACCGGCCGGCAACTTGTAGCCGGAGGCCTCTAGGTCGGCCAGCACGCTGTTGGTGATATCGATGGGCAGCGAGCCGTCGCGGGTGTAGGCCTTGATGGTGTTGGTGCGTTCGTTTTCGAAGCGTGTGATCCCGCCGAGTTCGGGGCGCAGCTCGAACGTGCCGAGCGAAGCGGCGTTGGTCCAGCGGTCCGACACGGGGGTGACCAGCGGGACCGATGCGATCGTGTCGAGGTCTCGTCGTGCGTCATCCGTATAACGGACACGGACCGGCAGCTGCTCTTGGTCCTCGACGACACTGACCAGCGCGGCGCCTTCGAGCGCGCTGTTGAATTGGTCGGAAACATCGCTGAAAGTGAGCCCGGCGAGCTTGGCTTCGTCCTCGTCTGCGGCAAAGAACAGCTTCGGCTCGCCGCGGGACAGGGTCGCCTGCGTGTGAATCACCTCGGGGTGCTTCTGCAGCGCGACGCGCAGCCGGTCCCCGATCGCCTGGAGCTCTGGGATGCTCGGGCCGAAGACCCGATACTCGACGTCCGCAACGACCGGAGGGCCCTGCCCGAATTTGCGTAATACAATCTGCGCCCCGGGGTGCTTTTCATCGAGCAGCACCTGCGCGTCGTTGACCAGCCGTTTGGTCGCCTCGGGCGAGTCGGTAGTGACGATCGCGTGGGCATAGCTGGCCGAACCATCCTGATCCATGATGAGGTTGTAGTAAACCGTCGGGTGGCTTGAACCCACCATCCAGGTCACACGCTCGATGCCGTCGAGCGTGCGCAGCGTCGCTTCGATCTGCTTGGCCTGCTCGTCGGTCGAGGCGATGGCGGTGTCGGTCGGCAGCCAGACCTTGACCTCAAACATGTTGCGATCGACCGGCGGGAAGAACGCGCTGCCCAGCGTCGGCGCGACCGAGAAGCCGGCCAGCGGCAACGCCGCGGCAAGCGCGATCGCTACGATCGGGACGGCAAGCACACGACGCAGAAAGCCGCGATAGCAGTGCGTCAGCCACGCCGAGCCGAGGCCGTCGCGGTAGAAACGGCGTTTATCACCTGGCGCGGTGGGCTTGCCGAAGGTCCCTGCGAACGCCGCGATCAGCGCGATCGCGACGAAGTAGGAAGCGATGATCGCCAGGATGACGCTTGTGCCGATCGAGCCGACGAAGTCGCCCGCACTGCCGGGCAGGAGCATGATCGGCGCGAAGGCGAGCACGGTGGTGATCGTCGAGGCGAACAACGGCGCAGCAAGGTGGCGGACGGACCGTGCAACCGCCTCAAGCGCGCCGACCCCCTTGGCCTTGTACGCGATCACGTCATCGGTCATCACGATCGCGTTGTCGATGAGCAGCCCGAGCGCGATGATCAGCCCGAAGATCGACATCTGGTGTACGGCCGTGCCCGTGAGCCCCCAGCCGATCAGCACCAGCCCGACGACCAGGGGCAGCGCGGACGCGACAATCAACGCGGGGCGGAACCCCATGATCAGGAACACCGCGACAACGATCACGCCGGCCCCGGCGAGCAGCGTCTCGATCAGCACGCTCAGCCTTTCGCTCGTGTAGCTCGCTTGTTCGAAGACACGGTCGATCCGGACACCCCCCGCGCGCTCAGCTTCGAAGGCGTCGACCACCGCGTCGGCGCCCTTGGCCCAGTCGTCCACACGCACCCCGCTGGACATCCGCGCCGCGACGAAGACCGACCGCTGACCATCGACCCGGCCGATCTGCTCGATCGGGTCTCGCCAGCCGCGCTCGACGGTCGCCACGTCGCCGACCGTCAGCAGCGCGCCGCTCTCACTTTCGACCACCGGGACGTCCGCGATGCGTTGGCTCGTGTCCAACTCGCCATCTATTTCGATGAGCAGGTCAGACCGGCCCGTCCGCAGGACCCCGGCCGGCAGCTTGGTGTCGGCCGCATCGATGCGGCGGGCGACATCCGCCACCCCCATCCGCAGCTCCGCCAGCTCGGCGCGGTCCACCGCGACGGTGATCTCTTCTTCCGGCGCGCCGTAGACCCGGACCAGGTCCGTGCCCGGCACACGACGCAGGCGATCACCTAGTTCCTCGGCGAGGCGGCCGAGCAATCCGGCCTGCAACGGCGTGTCGCTGTCCCAGGTCACGCCGACGATGAGCGTAAACGCCGCCGCCTCGCGTTTGTCATCGACCACGGGCTCGCCGGCCTCCGGGGGTAACGCGGCCGACGACTGGCTGACCTTGTCCCGGATCTCTGCGAAGACCTCCTTATTGGTGTCAGCCCCCACCGACTCCTTCAGCTCAACCGAGATCAGCGAGATCGCCGCGCGGGAGGTCGAGCTGATGTCCTTGATCGCGTCGATCTCATCCAGCGCCTGTTCCAAGGGCTCGGTCACCAAAGCCTCGACACGCTCGGCCGACGCGCCGGGCATCGGCGTGATGATCAGCGGCCCGCGGTTCACGATGCGCGGGTCCTCCAGCCGGGGCAGCGACATCACGGAAGACAGCCCGCCGATCACGATCACCGCCACCGTTAACCACAGCAGGTGCCTGTTGCGGAAAAAGAGCGTCGCCCAGCCGGCGTGTTGTTGGTCGGTGCTCATGGCGACTCTAACACCGCTTGGCGTTCTGGCGCTCCGGTACGAACGGCCATGCCGGGCGCGACACGCTGCAGCCCGTTGGCCACGACATGCGACCCGTCCTCAAGCGCGCCGCGGACATAAGCAGCGTCACCGGTGGTGTGCAAGACCTCGACGTCGATACGTTTGAGGACCGGGTTGGAGCCGTGGGCTTCATCGGCTTGAATTAAGTAGAGTGCCCAGAGCCCGCGGACCCCCTCGGTCAGTGACTGGGTCGGGGCCCAGAAACCATCCGCCTCCAGCGCGCGCGTCACCGCAACACGTGCAAGGTCGCCCTGCCGGATGCCGTTGAGCGATGTATCAAGGCGGATCAACACATCGACCCCACGTGCTTCGGCGCCTCGGATTGGCAGGATCGCGGTCACGGTTCCCTTGAGGGCATCGCCCCGGATCACTACATCCAGCACCTGATCAACTTGGACTGCTTCGATCAGGTCGCCGCCGATGCCAACGCGCACCTCGGGGTTGCGGCTTTCAAGCAGCCGCACGACCGGTGTGCCGGGGCTTACAACCCGCCCCTCATCAACGTGACGGCGAGAGACCACGGCGGCAAACGGGCTAGTGATCTGAGCCTTGCCGATCTGAACATCGATGGAGTCGACCGCAGCGCGGGCCTGCTCAAGCGCCGCGGAGGTGGTTAGGTAGGCCTGCTCGGCATTGTCGATTTCCTGGGGGGTTGCGGCGCCACGCGACGCGCTGCCCCGTGTCCGCTGCCTGGTGACATCGGCGAGCTCGTAGTCGGCCTGAGCTCTGTTCCGGGCGGCAACGAGCTCGGCGCGGCGGGCATCCATCAACCGGGTGTCCAGCCGAGCGAGGACCTGGCCTGCCTCAACCAATTCGCCTTCTTCAACCAGCACCTGGGTGACCATACCGCTGATCTCGAAACCGACATCACTGGACCGCCGCGCCTCAACTCGCCCGACGAAGTGGCGCTCGATGGTGTAGCCCGTTTCCCACTGCACGGCGTGCGTGTTGACACGCAGGGGCTCGGAGCCTGGGCCCTTCGTCGGCACGACGGTCTTGGCGTTGACCATGAGCCCAAACGCGGCGACCGCCGAGAGGATGACAGCGACAAGGGCCAGCGAGAGGCCCAGCTTCAACACACGGTTCGGGAATCGCTTCATCACTTCATTCCTTCAGGAGCAGTCGGTTATGCAGGCCTGCCCACGAGGGTTGCAATCGCCTGTTCGGCGGCGGCTGATCGCACGTCATCGGCGAGCTGGTTGTCAAAAGTGCGTGCCAGCATCAATGCGCCTGACATCTGCGAGACCGCCGCCAAGACACGCCGACGCGCCTGGTCTTGCGGGGCGTCGACTTCCTTCATCACACGCCGAAGCCGCTGTTCAAACAGCTCGGTGAAGGCGTGCCGGGACTGTGCGTCGGCCCGACCGATCTCGCCCGCCAGCGCAGGCATCGGGCAGCCGCGATCCATCGCGTGGTAGTGGCCGTCCGACAGGTAGCGGTCCACCCAGGTCCGGAGCCAGTCTTCGCCATGCAAGTGATTAAATTGGCTCTCGAACCGCTCGCTGACCTGGTCGAACCCGCCACGGATCACGTTCGCAATCAGCTCGTCCTTAGATTCGAAATGGGCATAGAACCCGCCGTGGGTCAGCCCGGCCTCCTTCATGATCGAACCAACGCTCGCCTGATCGAACCCACGCTCCCGAAACTGCCGGGCGGCGGCGGAGAGTATCTGCTCGCGGGTCTGCTGCTTGTGGTCGGTGGTGTATCGCATGGCGGTTTTCGGTGATGCCACTATTTTTATATGATAAACATCATATAAAATCAAACAGACAAGTGTAAATGCGTTAAATTATTGATTTTAATAATTTTAAGAAATCGACACCTTATCGATCTGCTGCACGACCGTGCCCCCGCGCGCGGCCCATTTCCTCATCGCTGTAGACAGTTCGATCACCACGCTAAGCACAGCCGGGACCAGGACGAGGGTGAAGATTGTCGAGATCACCAGCCCGCCGACGACCACGGCGCCCAGGCCGCGATAGAGCTCGCTGCCCGAGCCGGGCATCAGCACCAGCGGCAGCATCCCGCCGACCGAGGTCAGCGTGCTCATCAGGATCGGCCGGACGCGGCTACGAACCGCCAACGCGATCGCTTCATTCGGCGAACTGACCTTCTGATCGATGTCTTCCGATTCGCCCTTCATCAGGTTCAGGGTCTGGTGCACGACGAGGATCGCGTTGTTGACGACGACGCCGGCGAGGATGACGAAGCCGAGGATGGTCAGCACGTCGAGGTTCTGCACTGGCATGTACGGATCGCCAACGGACCACGCGTGCACCAGCGCCAGGCCGATGAAACCGCCAAGCGTCGCGAGCGGGACGCTGATCATGATGACCACGGGGTAGGTCCAGCTCTGGAAGAGCACGACCAGCACGAGGTAGACGATCAGGAAGGCGAGGAAGAGCGAGCTGCTGACGGTGCCGACGAGCGAGCCGTCGCCGAGCAGGACATTCTTGATGTCGTTGAGCTTGCCCGCGGTGCCGGCCTGCTGCACCTCGATGCTCGGCGCGATCTTGCCGTCCTGTTTGAGATCGTCGGTAATGCGCGTGACGCTGTCGATCGCTTCTTGAAGCGGCATGCCGGCGGGGGCGGTGAACTGGAGGGTCACCGCGCGTTGGCGGTCGACGTGGCGGACACGGTCCGGCTCGCGGATGCGCTCGACCTCGGCCAGCGATTCGAGGTCGACCACCGATCCGCCGGGCGTCGCGATCGGGGCGTTCAGCATGGCGCTGATCGGGTCGGCCTGGATCGAGGCGGGCGAGATGATCTTGAGGTCCTTGAGTTCGCTGCCGACCTGGAACTGCCGAGGCAGGACATGGCCGTCGCCGTTGGCCGCGACCGCGAGGCCGACGTCACGCCGGGTCATGTCGAGGTCGCGCAGGCGTTCGTCGATCGGGGTGACGCGCAGCTCGGGGCTGGGCAGCGTGAAGTTCGGCGGGTCGGGCCGGACGGTGCCGGGACCGAACTCGTTGATGAGCGCCATCATGAGTTCGCCTGAAGAAGTATTGATCTCGCCGAGGTCTTCGCCCATCAGGTCGATCTTGATGGCCGAGCCGGTCTGCCCGCCGGTGCGGAACAGCGGGAACTGGAAGGCGAACGAGAAGACGTCGGGCGCGACATCGCCTGCGACCGATTCGTCAAACAGCGCGAGCGCATCGGAGATGCGGCGGTTGTCCTCGGCGATCGCGGCGTGGAAGACCAGGCCGTCCCAGGCGACCAGGAAGTAGTGGTCCAGTGCCGGCG
>JANQKT010000198.1 GCA_028280965.1 Phycisphaeraceae bacterium | reverse complement strand
CGTGCAGGCGGCGGCTAACCAATTCTTCAATAGAACTGAAAGATTCCACGGTCCCCGCGGTATGCACCCGTGTCAGGCTCTGCACACCACCCGCTTCTGCCCCGCGAGGACACCCGCTATGATGAGTTTCTTCAGCCAACCGCTATACCGCACCCCGTCGACGCCAACGCCGATCACCCCGCGGCTGTTCCGCCACAGGCGACACATGAGCGACCCGCCCGTCACCAACCCGAGCCTGCTGGTCCGCCTGCGGGACCCGTCGGACAGCCCGGCATGGGACACGTTTTCGCAGATCTATGAGCCCTTGATCTACGCGTTCTGCCGCAAGAGCGGGCTGCAGGAGGCCGACGCCCGGGACGTCACGCAGGACGTCATGGTCTCGGTCATCAGCGCGATCCAGAAGTTCGAGTACGACCAGAGCCACGGCAAGTTCCGCAGCTGGCTGTACCGCGTGGTCCGCAGCAAGCTGGCGAACTACTTCAACAAGTCCAAGAAACAGCCGCGCGGCTCGGGCCAGACGATTGTGAACCAGATGCTCAACGAGCAGCCGGGCGCCGAGGAAGAGCAGGCGTTCGACAAAGAGGCCGAGCAGCGCGTGTTCGAGTGGGCCTGCGAGAAGGTGCGCACCGAGTTCGAGGCCAAGACCTGGCAGGCGTTCTGGCGCACCGCGGTGAAGCAGGAGAAGGCCGGCGCCGTCGCCGAGGCCGAGGGCATGAGTGTCGGCGCGGTGTACATCGCCAAGAGCCGGGTCGTCAAGCGGCTGCAGGCCGTCATCCACGAGGCGAGCGAGTGGACGGCTTAGGGCCTTACGGATCACGATCGATCACGACACGGAACGAATGGATGTCGCTGGACCCGGACAAGCTGGCGGAGATCGTCGAGGTCGCCCGTGAACTGGATCGTCAGGACCGTTCGGACTATCTCAACGAAGTCACCGCCGGGGACGATGCGCTCAGGGCGCAGATCGAGCAGGCGCTTGATTCGTTAGAACGCGGCGGCCGGGCGAACGCGAGCGCCTCGGAAGCGGCAACGCAACCCGCGATCGGGCCCGGCGATTTTTCCGCCGGCGAACTCGGTGATTCCGCCGCGGAGGCCGAGACGCAGGACGAGTCGCGCCCCGGCATGCCGTCTGCATTACGCAACGACCTGTTCGCGCAGACCGAGATGCCCGGCTCGATGATCGGGCGGTACAAGCTCCTGCAGAAGATCGGCGAGGGCGGGTTCGGCGCGGTCTTCATGGCCCAGCAGGAGCAGCCCGTCCGCCGACGCGTTGCGCTCAAGGTCATCAAGGCCGGCATGGACACCCGGCAGGTCATCGCCCGCTTCGAGGCCGAGCGCCAGGCGCTGGCGATGATGGACCACCCGTTCATCGCCAAGGTGCTCGACGCGGGCGCGACCGAGTCCGGCCGGCCGTACTTCGTGATGGAGCTGGTCAAGGGCATCCCCGTCACCCAGTACTGCGACCAGGCGCGCCTCGACACGCACGCGCGGCTCGAGCTGTTTACCGACATCTGCGCCGCGATCCAGCACGCGCACCTCAAGGGCGTCATCCACCGCGACCTCAAGCCGTCGAACATCATGGTCACGCTGCACGGCGGGGCCCCGGTCATCAAGGTCATCGACTTCGGCATCGCCAAGGCGATGGACCGGCAGCTGACCGAGAAGACGCTGTTTACCAACTACGGGCAGATGATCGGCACGCCGTCATACATGAGCCCGGAGCAGGCGGTGATGAGCGGGCTGGATGTCGACACGCGCAGCGATGTGTACTCGCTGGGCGTGCTGTTGTATGAGCTATTGACCGGCGACCCGCCGTTGGACGACAAGACGCTGCGCCAGGCCGGCTTCGACGAGATGCGCCGGATCATCCGGGAAGAGAGCCCGCCCAAGCCCTCGACGCGGCTGAGCACGCTCGACGACGACGCGCGCGTGACGATCGCGGACAAGCGCCAGTCCAACCCTCAGGTGCTGGGGCGCGAGCTGCGTGGGGACCTGGATTGGATCGTGATGAAGGCGCTGGAGAAGGACCGCGGCCGGCGGTACGAGTCCGCCAGCGCGTTCGCCCAGGACATCGTCCGCTACCTGCACCACGAGCCGGTCGAGGCCGCGGCGCCCTCGGCGGCGTACCGCGTGCGCAAGTTCGTCCAGCGGCACAAGGGCCCGGTCACCGCGGCGGCGGCGATCGCCGTGCTGCTGGTGACGGGCACAACGGTGAGCACCTGGCTGGCGGTGCGCGCGATCGATGCGGAGGGGCAGGCCGTCCGGAACCTCGCCGCCGCCGAGGCCGAGCGCGACCGCGCGACGGAGGCGGAGCAGCGTGCAAAGCGCGCAGAAAGCCGGGCCATCGATAACCTCGTTATCGCCGAAACCGAGCGGGATGAGCGGGCGATCGCCGCCCGCGATGCCAAGGCGATCGCCGCGTTCTTTGTAGACGTGTTCCGACGCCCGAACCCGCGCCTCGATGGCCGGACCATCACCGTGAAGCAGGCGCTGGACCGCGCCGCGGCGCAGATCGAGACGGACCTGACGATTGCGCCGCACCGCAAGGCCCGGCTGCGTGTCGCGCTCGGCGACACGTACTACGGGCTGGGCCTGTTCAATCTGGCGGCGGATCAACTCGAGCAGGCGCGCGGCGTCTTCGAGCGCGACCTGGGCTCGGACAACCCCGAGACGCTGTTGGCGATGGAGCGGCTCGCGTTTGTTTATCACGATCAGGGCCGGCGCGAAGATGCCGCCGCGCTGCGGGAGCATGTTCTTGAGCGCCGCCTGGAGAGCCTGGGCCCCGAGGCCCCGGACACGATCAAGGCCATGAACAACCAAGCCAATTCTTACGCCGACGCCGGCGAGGACGCGCAGGCCCTGGCGATACGTGAAGAGGTGCTTCGCCTGAGCAGGCAGGTGCTCGGCCAGGACCACCAGTTCACGCTGACCGCGATGACCAACCTCGCCAATTCGTACCACCGGGCCGGCCGACGCGGTGACGCGCTCCAACTCCGCGAAGCGGTGGTGCCGGCGTATGAAGCGCACTTCGGGCCGAGGTATCCCGACACGATCAAGGCGATGAGCAACCTCGCCAATTCCTACTCCAGCTTTGAACGGTACGACAAGGCCCTGCGCATCCGCGAGCGCGTCGCGAAACTGAGCCCCCAGGTGCTGGGTGAGGACCACCCCGACACGCTGGTGGCCTTGGAGAACCTCGCGACGTCGTACTACCACGCCGACCGGCTCGACGCGGCGCGCGACCTGCGCGAGCGTGTGGTTGAGCTGCGCACGCGGTACTACGGCGCGCAGGACACGCGCACCTTGATCGCGATGGGCAACCTCGCCAACGCCTACAACGCGCTCGGCCGACAGCAGGACGCGCTCGATCTCCGCGAGCAGGTCGCGCAAGCCTTCGAACGCAAGCTGGGCAGGCTGGATATGCACACGCTCATCGCGCTGCACAACCTGGCCAACTCGTACCAGGAAACCGGCCGGTGGGACGAATCGCTAGCGCTACGAAATGAGGTGCTGATCAACTGTACGGCCGTGTTTGGCGACAGGCACGACCGGACAATCTGGGCGATGGACAGCCTCGCAACGACGCTGGCCGAACACAGGCAGACCGACAAGGCGATCGCGGTGTTGGAGGACGCGTCGGGCCGTCGGCCGGACGATCTTGAACTCGCGCTCCAGCTCGCGGCGTTGTACGTGTGGTTCGAGCGCGAGGCGGATTACCAGGCGATCCGCGGGCGCGTGATGCGTGCGCTATCCGACGGTGAGGCGAGCGATCATGATGAAGTCGTTGCGCTGCGGATCGTGAGCCTGCAACTGATCCATGAACAGGCGACGCGTGAAGCGGTGTTGTCGCTTGCGGGTCGCGTGGCGGGGCAGCGTTTTGAGACCGCGTCTGAAGAAGCCGGGGCCGCGCTCGCGCTCGGCATGGCCTACGACCGCTGTGGGCGGGACGAACTGGCGATCGAGCACTACGCCCAGGCGGTCGGGCCGGCGTTAGATGCGGATCCGCTCGCGGCGGATGCAAGCTCACTCACGGCTGCGCTGGGCTTGGCCGGCGTCTATGGCCGGCGGGGCGATCTGCAACAGTCCAGACGCTTCTTGAACTGGGCGGGCCTGGGCCTCGCGCCGAAGCTTGACGAGGACCACCCGCTCGCGGAACAGGCGGATTACGAAGCGCTGTTGAAGTGGTTGGCGTACCGTGAAGCGCTTCGTGAATAGGGATGTCCGAGCACGAAGCGTAAGCGAGTGGTATAGCCGCCGGAATACCGGGGAGTCGAATGGGGACATGCGTTCCGTGCGTCGTGAGCGCGGTCCTTTGACAGGCTTGCGAGACTCTGACCCCCGCGTGTTACGCGGCGGCTGTGTCATGCCAAGTTTTCTTATCGCGCAGCGATTCGAAACTACCAATAGCGGCTTGAATAGAGATCAACCTTAGGTCACGGCTGAGGCTTCGTGTTTGGATGAAACGGCGCTTACACGTTCCGCCGCCGACGCATCCCCAGCGCCGCGCCGGTCAGCAGCAGCGCGATGGATGCCGGTTCGGGCACGGTCGCCGCGCCGCCGGGGCCGGTGAAGGTGGCGAAGGCCAGGGCGTAGTCCGCGTCATCGACGTCGCCGTCCTGGTCGAGGTCAGCGTCGGGGTTGCCCGGCGGGCCGTTGTCCGGGCCGGTGTACGAGGCGAAGAGCAGGCCGTAGTCCGCGTCGTCCACGTCGCCGTCGCCGTCGAGGTCCGCGGCCCAGCCGACCCTGATCTCGCCATCGGTGTGCACGTTGTCGAGCAGCCACTTCACCCCCGCGTCGAGCGCAGGCAGGTTGAACGTGCCGAACACGCCGTTGATCGCCCCGCCCCAGTCCATGAAGTCGAATGAGTTGCCGGGCATCGGGTTGAAGTTGTCCAGCAGGATGACCTCAAGCGTCGGTCCGTTGTTGAGGTTGACATCGCCGACGACGAGGTAGCGGTCGAAGTCGCTGTTGTCGGTGCCCTGGATCTCGACCTCGAGGGTGGCATTGCCGTTGAGGGTGTAGTCGCTCTCGTAGGTGACCTCGCCGGGCGAGTTGCCCGCGGCCATGGTCCCGCCGTCCTGAACGAGCGCGCCGCGGAAGCGTTCGGTGATGGCGAGTCGCCCGCCGGTGAAGATGAACCCGCCGGCGCGGGCGTCGAGCGTCTCGACGCGCAGCAGCCCGCCGTCGAGCTTGTAGGTCGAGTTGCTGATCAGGCCGCCGCGGATCTCCAGCGAGTCAGTAAACCCGCTGGGGGCGTCGGGGTTGTCCTTGAGGATCACCGACCCGCCGGTCTGGACGAAGTTGCCGTTGATGCCCTGGTCCTCGCCGAGGACCATGTTGCCCAGGCTCTCGAGGACCGCGTTTTCGGAGATACTGATCGTGCCGTCGCCGGAACCGACCGCGCCCAGGCGGATGGACTGGCCGTCCTGCGCGAGGTGCGACAGGCGGGCGTTGCCCGAGAGGTTGATCTGCCCGTCCGCGCCGCTGCGCCCGACCTGCAGGTCGCCGGAGACCTCGATGACGCTGTTGCGGTTCATGTCCAGCTTCGCGTCCCCGCCGGCGCGGTTGCCGACGTAGAAGTCCCCGCCGATGAGCCCGAGGGTGTCGTCGGACATCGACATGACGCCGTTCTCGAACCGGACCCAGCCGGTGGTGTGGAACTCGGCTTTATCGACCAGGGCGACATCGCCGAACGACCGGTCCTGTGCATTGCCCCGGAAGCCGATTGCGAACTGGTCGCCCTCAAACCTAGCGATGTCCTGCATGGTGAGGATGCCGTGGCCGCCGGGCGCGGAATCGCTGGGCGCGGTGCCGATCTCAAAGAGCGGCTTGTTCTGGACGGCGGTACCTTCCATGGCGTATGTGCCGTAGTTGCCGCTCGGGCCAATACGCATAAAGCCTTGGAACCCACCGACCGGCTGGGTCGTCCCGGCGAGGTGCTCGAGCTTGCTGGGCGCGACGTCATCGCCGCCGACGATGATGCCCTCGAGGTCGCCGACCTGCGCGCCGGGGGTCATCGGGTCGATGACGACGGTCTGGCCGTTGAGGATCAGGGCGAAGTCGTTTGCTCCGCCGGTGGGCAGCTGGGGCTGGCCGAAGTCGTTCTGCCAATTGAACGGGTTGAACCAGTCGTTGTCCTGGGCCTGGCCGGTCCAGTTGAAGTTGGCCGCCGCCGCCGGGCCTGCCGACAACCCCGCCAGCACCGCCGCGGCGAGCAGGCGTCGCGTGGCGGGTCTTGGCCCGGTTTTCGGCTTGTCAGGCACGCTTTCCATGGTTTCCCCTTGGCCCACGCTTGGCAAACGCGTCCTTACAGTATGACACACCAAACCGGCCGCTCAAAGGGCGTTTGCTCATTCGGCCGGGCCGTCCCGCGGGCCGGCCGTGCCCAGGCAACAACCCCTGGGCAGACCACACGGCCCGCACTGATCAATACCGCTTGCCCGGCCGGTTCTTTCACCAATCCGCCCAGGCATCGCCTGGCGGAAGCTGTCCTAAGTGCTGAAAGACCTGCTTTGGCGGGCGGTATCCACCCCCGCAGGATCGGCCCTCGAAAGCCGTTGAGCCATCCCTGCCGGGAGGACCCCCGATGCGGTGCCCCAGACCGCAGCGGGCCCGCTTTTGACCGCCATGGGCCGCCATGGGAACAACGGGGCGGGTGGGAGAGCCCGTCGATCGTGGGGGGTGGCCGGGGTGGAGCTTGCGGGCTTCCGCCTCGGCCACCACGGGCATTCCATGACACCGGCCTTGTCTGGGCCGGGATTCGTCGGATAATTAAGCAGCATCACCGGCGACCCCGCCGGGCCGGAACCGCAGCATGCCGCGCACGCCCACCCGACAACCCGGCTTCACGCTCATCGAGCTGTTGGTCGTGATCTCGATCATCGCGCTCTTGATCGCGATCCTGCTGCCGACGCTCGCCTCGGCCCGCAAGGCGGCGCAGATGTCCCAGTCGCTGGCCAACCTCAAGCAGATCGGTGGCGGTTCGGGGGCCTACGCGGTCGACCACAAGGGCGTGCCCCCGCCGCAGATCACGGTCGAGAACAACGGCGGGCTGCGATCCAGCCCGTGCTCCTGGGCCTTTGGCGGGGCGTTCAACGACGCCTACTGGACCAGCGAAGACGGCGGGCTCCGCGACATCGCGCCCTCCGGCCGGCCGGTCAACGACTACCTCTACCCCGGCCCGCTGCACCCGCCTGTCACCGGCTCGGCCGGGCTCAGCGGCAAGCCCATCCGCCCGGCGAACAACGGCGAACGCACCGACGTGGACCTGCCCGTCTACCGCGACCCGCGCGACGGCGACTCGCTCCAGCGCCAGCGCTTCGGCGAACCAACGCCGGGCGTCAGCTCCTACGAAGACGTCGGCACCAGCTACCACGCCAACAACAAGTGGATCTGGCAGCTCGTCCGTGAAGACACGGGTTCGGTGGTGCCCAGCCGGATCAAGGCCCATGAGCGTGGCGGCAAGCTGTTTCAGGGCGACACCCGCGTCGATACGTCGCGCATGGTGACGTATGTGGACCGCGTCGGCGACGCGATGGAATCGCAGTTCCGCCCGGGCTTCGGCGTCACCGAGGTCGAGAGCGAGTACGGCCAGACCAACGTGTCGGGCATGGCGTTTGTGGACGGCCACGCGGCACACATCGAGGTCGAGGCGAACACGCTGGGCAACGACGACTACACGTTCTATTTCAAGTAGGCACCGCACGATTCATTTGATACGACAGCCGCGACGCTACGCCTCGCCGGCAAAGCATGACAAACGGATCTGTGCCTTAGCCACGATTGTCAGAATATGTTTCTGACGATTATCCGGCGAGGCGTAGCCTCGCGGCTATCGCGTGTTGATAACCCTACTCCGCCAACCCCGGCGCGAAGCCGCGGCGCATCGTGTTCTCGGTGACGCAGCGCGGCTCGACGAACTGGTAGAGGTACTGGTCCCCGCCGGCCTTGGAGCCGACGCCGGACATACCGAACCCGCCGAAGGGCTGGCGGCCGACCAGCGCGCCGGTGCAGCCGCGGTTCAGGTAGAGGTTGCCGACGCGCAGCTCTTTTCGCGCCCGCGCGATGTGGCTCGGCGTGCGGCTGAACAGGCCCGCGGTGAGCTTGTAGGGCGAGCCGTTGGCGATCGACATCGCCTCATCGAAGGACGATGCACGCATCACCGCGACGACCGGGCCGAAGACCTCCTCTTTGGCCAAACGGTGCTCGGGCGTGATCCCGCTGAAGATGTGCGGTCCCACTAATGGCTTGCCCTGAGCCTCGCCGCTCGTTGGCTGCATCGCGAGTTCGAGCTTGCCTTCTCCCCGGCCGATCGCGATGTAGCGCTGGATCTTGTCGTAAGCCTCTTGATCGATGACCGGGCCGACATCCGTGCCGGGTTCGATCGGGTCGCCGACCTGCAAAGCCTGGGTCGCGTTGACGAGGCGTTCGAGGAAGCGATCGTGCACCGGGTCGAGGCAGATCACCCGCGAGCACGCCGAGCACTTCTGGCCGGCGAAGCCGAACGCCGACTGGCGCACGCCGACGACCGCCTCGTCCAGGTCGGCGGAGCTGTCGATGATGACCGCGTTCTTGCCGCCCATCTCGCAGACCACGCGCTTGACGTGCGGCTGGCCGTCGGGCGTGACGCCCGCGGCCTGGATGATGTCCAGGCCGACGGCCTTGCTGCCGGTGAAGGCGATGACGGAGATGCGCGGGTCGCGCACCAGCGCCGCGCCGACCGTTTCGCCTGGCCCGGCAAGGAAATGCAGCACCTCTTTCGGCACGCCCGCCTGCCAGAACAGCTCGGCCATGACCGACGCGATGCCCGGCGTCTGCTCGGCGGGTTTCACGATAGCGGTGTTGCCGGTGACCAGCGCCGCGGCGGTCATGCCGGTGCAGATCGCCAGCGGGAAGTTCCACGGGCTGATGACCGCCGCGACCCCACGCGGCTGGTAGAACAGCTCGTTGCGTTCGCCCAGGAACTCGCCGATCTGCCGCGGCGTGAATAAGCGCGGCGCGAGCCGGGCGTAGTACGCGCAGAAGTCGATCGCTTCGCAGGCATCCGCGTCCGCCTCGTGCCAGGGCTTGCCGGATTCCTTGATGATGATGCCGGCGAGCTCGTCGCGGCGTTGACGCATCAGCTCCGCCGTGCGGACCATGATGTTCGCGCGCTCGATCGGGTCGGTGTCGCGCCAGGCGGGGAACGCGTCATGTGCCGACGCGACGGCCTGCTGTGCTTGCTCGATGGTGCCGTCGTTCGGCACGCGCGGGACACACGCGGCTTTGATCGTTTTGGCAAACGTATCGCGCTGATCAGATTCCGAGAAGTCGCGCATCGGCTCGTTGAAGTAGGGCCTGCCTTCATCGACGCTGTCGGTGCCGGGTAGGAGTTCGCCTGCGACGCGTAGCGTCGCGGCTGGGTTAGTTGTCCTTGTTTGGGTACTTCCGGAGGCATGCGGGCTGGCGAAGAGTTCGCCGGGGTCGAGTTGTTTGTCGAAACCCTTCATGAGCCAGGACTCGTTGGAGGTGTTCTCCAACAGCCGCCGAACAAGGTAGGCCATGCCCGGGATCATCTCGCCGACGGGCACGTACTCGCGCAGGCGCAGGCCGGTGCCGAGCGCCGCGTGCTTGGGCCCGTTGCCCATGCCGTAGAGCATCTGCAGCTCGACCGCTGATTTGGGCAGACCGTTTTTCTCGAGTTCTGCAAGGACCGACGCGATCGAGCGCAGGTTGTGCGAGCCCAGCGCGAGCTTGACCCCGCCCCCGGAAGCGGTCCTCGGCGTCGCCTGAACGAACCGCTGCGCCATGCGCTCGAAGCAGGCGTCCGACTCGCGCTTGGTCGTCCACACCGGGCACGGCCAGCCCTGCTCCTGGGCGTGGATGACCTCGTAGTCCCAGTACGCGCCCTTGACTAAACGGACGGTGACCTGCCGGCCGACGCGTCTGGACCAGTCGATGATCCGCTGCGCATCGTCTTCGCCGGACTTGAGGTAGGCCTGCATCGCCAGACCGGCGTCGAAGCCGATCGCCTCGCAGCAGCGCATGAACAGCGCGAGGTTGAGCTCCTTGAGCGCGCTCTGTTCGACATCGAAGTTGATCAGGACGCCGAGCCTGCCCGCGGTCTCGAGCAGCGGAGCGATCGCGTCGTAGCAGCGGTCCAGCGACTCCTGGAAGTCAAGCGGCTCGAACTTGGCGACCAGCGAAGACACCTTGATCGACACGTTCGCGCGCGGCACCGGGCCGAGGTGGTCGCTTTCGAGCTGGGCGTTCGGTTTCCACTGCGCAACTTCCTCGGCGAGGTTGGTGATCAGGTCGTGGTAGCGCGCGCGGTAGTCCTCGGCCTCACGCTCGCTGAGGCAGGCTTCGCCCAGGAGGTCCACCGAGAAGCCGATGCCCTGTTGCCAGCGCTCGCGCAGCAGCGGGACCGCCGAGGCCGCGTCCGTCCCGGCGATGTAGCGCCGGCCCATCGCGGTGATCTGCCCGGCCAGCGTCCTGCTCATCGTACCCTTCATCAAGCCACCGGCCTTGAGCCCTACGCCCATCCCGGCAGGCAACTCGGGCTTGGACATGCCGGGGGCCGGCGGCTCGCCGAGGTACTCGGTCAGGTGCCGGTGCACCGACTCGGCGTCCGGCAGCATCGGGAACGTGTCCACGAAGCGGAACAGCTGCACCTTGAACGCATCGTCCCGCATCGCCCAGTCCGCGAGCTTGTCCTTCAGCCCTTTCGCGTCCGGGTGCTGGCGGGCGATCGTGAGCAGCTCCTCGCCGATCTGCCGGACCCGGCCGTGAGCAGAGCGGTCGGCGGGAGCCGATCCGGCGGGCGGCGGGCTGATTCGCTTGAAGAACTGCATCGCGGCATCTCCCTGTGAAGGCGGGCCGGGGCAAAGGGCCCGGTGGTTTATTATAGCAAATAAATTTAGTATTCGATATATCAAATAGATGCTATTATTGTGAATAATCTTAATTTATAGCCCTCCAGCAGTACTTTCTATGCCCGAGCAGAACCCCGAAACCATTCTCGACGCCGCGGAACAGGCCACCAGCCAACTCGGCCTGCGGCTTCAGAAGGCCCGCAAGAGCGCGGGGCTGACGCTCGATGCTTTGGCCCGGGCGTCGGGTGTGTCGAAGGGAACGCTCAGCCAGATCGAGCAGAACAAGGCCAACCCCTCGATCACGGTGCTGTACCGCGTGGCGATGGCGCTGTCTGTGCCGGTCAGCTCGTTGGTCGAGGACCCGGCAAGAGTGCTGCACTTCGAGGTCGTCCCGGCGGGGGAGGCGAGCCGCAAGTTCTTTACCAATCAGGCCTGCTCGGGCCACCTGCTCAACCCGCCCTGGATGGACAAGGACCTGGAGGTGTACGAGATGAACTTCCCGCCCGGCGGGTCGTTGGATTCCCAGCCGCACCACCCGCACACGCGCGAGCTGCTCACCGTCGTCCAGGGCGAGCTCGAGGTCGAGGCCGGCGGACGCATCGCGAAACTCAACCCCGGCGACACCGCGCACTACTCCGCGGATGTCCCTCACCACATCCGCAACGCCGGCGAGACAGAAGCGACCGCCTACCTCGTGGTCCGGTACTGGACCGAATGAAACACCGCCGGATTGGGCTTGGATCGCTTAGACTAGTGTCGGCTTTCCGGGGGTCCTTGGTCGGTCGTCAGCCGTTGGCGGCGCGGGGAGAAAAGAAACCCTCTGTTGGGAGGCAAATGTTATGCAGTTTCGGAAACCTGCCCTGGTGTTGTTGGGCGTGGTCGTCTGCGCCGGCTCGGCCGACGCGCTGACCGTACAGGACTCGAGCACCTTTGACTTCAAGTACGAGATGGATGTCGCGCCGACGCTCGCCAACGGCGTGGACGAAGACGCCAACGCCGCGGACGACTGGTTCCCCACCGTCTCAGGCGGGCTGATCCTGCCGACGGTGTCCGGCGGCGTCGCCAGCTCCAACACCGGTGCCGGCGAGCAGCTCTGGCGGACCGACTCGGTGGACTCGATCAGCCGCGCCTCGATCCCCGGCGACTTCACCATCGAGCTCTCGGTCCACGTCAACTCCGACGGCAACGGCGGGGCGGGCACCGCCGGCTACTTCGGCATCACCCTCGACCATGTCAACGACACCGATTCGCTGCGGCTGAACATCGACGCGAACGAGGTCAACTTCGACAGCGATGCGAACAGCCCGATCATTACCGGTGACAACACCGACGGCTTCCACGTCTTCCGCATCGCCTACGACACGTCAGGCGGGTCGGACCAGTACCACCTCTGGCGCGACGGTGTCTCGCTGGGCACGTTCGCGCCGACCAACGGCAACGCGAACAACAACGGCGTGTTCTTCGTCGGCAACTTCTCCTCCGGGTCGCTCGGCGGCGAGTGGCAGGTGGACTACATCCGCATCGACCCGGACGGCGCCTTTGCACCGGTGCCCGAGCCCGGTTCGCTCGCGCTCCTGGCGCTGGGTGCGGTGATGTTTGCCCGCCGCCGGCGCGCGTGATGTGTTGCGCCTGATTTGAGCCTCCTTCCGCGCTGCTCTTCCCCGGCCATCGCTATCATCAACACCCGCTCCTTAAAGAGATCCAGACAGCGCTAGACCGCGTGGTGAACAATACCGGCGTCGTTATGCTCGATCTGGCGACACCTTTGCAGGACCACCCGGACTGGTTGCCCGGCAAGGCCCACCCCGGCCGTCGGGGCGCCGTGCGAATCGCGCAGGTCACGCGCGACGCGTTGACCGAGATGCGGCTGCCCATCGCGATCGAAGACAAGTAGCACCGTCTTACCGAGGACAATCATGCAACAACAACTTCAGGGGTTCTCCCGCGTGTGCTTGCGGCTCGGCATGCTGATGCTGTTGACCGTCAGCGCGTCGCAATCAGGCGCACAAACAAAGCAGCCCGGCCCGCCGACGGGGTTCGATATCCCTGTCGTTGATCTGCAGGAAAGCGAAGACATGCATGTCGTCGTCGACCGGGAGAAGGGCCAGTACCTCGGCCACCCGACGACCGTGCTGCTCGAAGACGGCAAGACGATCCTGTGTGTGTACCCCAAGGGCCACGGCAAGGGCGGCATCGTCTACAAGCGCTCGGCCGACGGCGGCAAGACCTGGAGCGACCGGCTGCCGACGCCCAAGAGCTGGGCGACTTCGCGCGAGGTGCCGACGATCCACCGCGTCGTCGATGCGCAGGGCACCAAGCGGCTGATCATGTGGTCGGGTTTGTACCCCGCGCGCCTCGCGGTGAGCAAGGACGACGGTGCGAGCTGGAGCGAACTCGAGCCGGCCGGGGGCTGGGGCGGGATCGTCGTCATGGGCTGCGTGGTCGGGCTCAACAAGCCCGGGCGGTACATGGCGATGTTCCACGACGACGGTCGTTTCTTCAAGGCCGGCGGCAAGCGCGCGGATCCCGCTGTTTTTACGCTGTACAAGACGTTTTCTGACGACGGCGGGCTGACCTGGTCCGAGCCCGAAACCGTCTGGTCCGGCACCGAGGTCCACCTCTGCGAGCCGGGCGCGGTGCGCAGTCCTGATGGCAAGCAGATCGCGGTGCTGCTGCGCGAGAACAGCCGGACGCGCAACAGCTATGTCATATTTACCAACGACGAGGGTCAAACATTTACCGAGCCGCGCGAGCTGCCCGGTGCGCTGACCGGCGACCGGCACACCGGCGTCTACACCGACGACGGCCGGCTGTTTATCTCCTTCCGCGACCGCGCCCCCCGCGCCTGGGACAGCCCGACCGAAGGCGACTGGGTCGGCTGGGTCGGCACGTACGACGACATCGTCACTGGAAAGCAGGGCCAGTACCGCATCCGCCTGCGTGACAACAAGCACCGATGGGACTGTGCGTACCCCGGCGTGCTGCGTCTGCCCGACGACACGATCGTGACGACGACTTACGGCCACTGGGATGAGGGCGAGCCGCCTTATATCCGCACGGTCCGGTTCAAGCTCGATCAGACCGACGCGATGCTTGAGGATTGAACCGCACAAGACGACGCCGACGGTATCGCTCGACGGTACTGCTCGTTGTTGGGACAACCGGTGATGCGCGGTATCAGCGCGGGTTCGGTCTGACGGGTTCCTGTGTCCGCTGGTCATCGACCATCCGCCAGATGCCCGCGGGGTTGGCGTTGCGCAGCTCTTCGGGCAAGAGCTCGTCCGGCCAGCCCTGGTAGCAGACGGGCTTGACGAAGCGGAGGATCGAGTCGGTGCCGATCGAGGTGTAGCCGGCGTGGGTGGTCGCGGGGAACGGCCCGCCGTGATGCATCGAAGCGCAAACCTCGATGCCGGTCGGGATGCCGTTGAACAAGAGCCGACCGACGCGCGGCTCCAGCGTGGCGACCAGTGTGCTATCGGTGCCGACCTCGCCGGGCTGGGCGTGGACCGTCGCGGTCAGGCTTCCGGCCATGGCCGCGGCAATCCGTTCGAAGTCGCCCGCATCCTTGCAGCGCACCAGCAGGCCGCAGGGCCCGAACACCTCGTCCTGCAACGCGGGGTTGTTCAAGAAAGACTGCGCATCGGTCTCGAAGAATTGGCAGGCGGCCTGCGCCTTGTCCGCGTCCGCGGCCTGTTCACTCGACGCGACCGGCTGGACCTGCGCATTGGATTGCAGGCGTTCGACGCCCCGGCCGTAGGCGCTGCAGATCCCCGCGTGCAGCATCGTCGCCGGCGCGGTTCCGGTGACGCGCTGGGCGACCGCGTCCTTGAACGCGTCGTAGCCCGGCCCCTCGACCGCGAGCACGACGCCGGGGTTCGTGCAGAACTGGCCCACGCCCATGTTCAGCGACAGCACGTACTGCTCGGCGATCTGCTCGGCGCGCTCGGCCAACGCCCGGGGCATCAGGAACATCGGGTTGACGCTGCCCATCTCCGCGTACACCGGGATCGGCTCGGGCCGCGCAGCCGCGAGATCGGCCAGCGCCTTGCCGCCCGCCAGCGAGCCGGTGAACGCCACCGCCCGGCAGGCCGGGTGCTCGACCAGCCACCGCCCGACGTCGTGCGAAGCGCCGTGCACCAGCGAGAACACGCCCGCGGGCAGGCCGGCCTCGGCGACCGCTTCCCTGACCGCGCCGGCGATCAGTTCGCACGCGCCCGGGTGCCCCGGGTGCGCCTTGACGACCACCGGGCAGCCCGCGCCCAGCGCCGACACCGTGTCGCTGCCCGCCACCGAGATCGCCAACGGGAAGTTGCTGGCGCCAAACACGACCACCGGGCCGATCGGCCGGAGCATCTTCCGCACGTCCGGCTTGGGCAGCGGCTGGCGGTCGGGCCGGGCGGTGTCGATCCGCGCATCGACCCACGAGCCTTCTTCAATCAGGTCGGCGAACCGGCGCGCCTGCGCAACTGTCCGGCCGCGCTCACCCGTCAGCCGCGGCATCGGCAGGGCGGTCTCCTCGTGCGCCCGCTGCAGCAGCGCATCGCCCAGCGCCTCGATCCTGTCCGCGATGAGCCGCAGCAGGTTGGCCCGTGTCTGGCGCGGTGTCAGGCGGAACGCGTCGGCGCACTCGGCGGCGAGCGTCAGCGCCCGGCCGGCCTCCTGCTCGGTCGCTTCGTAAAACGCGCCGGGCAGCACTTCACCGGTCTGCGGGTTGTTCGCCCGGATCGTGGGCTCGCCTTCGGCGCTGAACTGGTCGCCGAGGGTCTGCCGGCCGTGGAGGGTATCGAGTATGTTGGTCATCAGGTCGGAACCCCGCGGGTAACGGTTGTCGTTCATCAGGTGCCCGACGAAGCAGGTCGGGGCGGGTCGGCCGGCCCGAACAGCCGGCCAACAAGCGTGATCCGTCTCGTTTTGTTCGCTTGGCGTCCGAGATCTGATCTAAGGCGGACGCTGGATCAATCGTCGAGCGTTTGTCAGACCATCTCTGGAAAAAAGCACTTCCGGATCGGGTCGGTTGTGAAGCGGAGAGTTCAGGACACGGTTCGAACTTTTTCTCTACAAATTTGGGCCTGAACTCTTCCGCATTAACTCGCTTGAATCAACCTATTTTATCTGACCTCGTGCCATCCGTTTATTAATTTTATTGTGCAACAAGGCCTTAAAGACCGGTCGCAGATCTTTTGATCAAATACTTCGACGTCTGGTCGCGATCAGACCGCCGAGAGCAAGAGCGGCCAGTGACGACGGTTCGGGCACGTTTGCTAGTGCAAGAACTTCTTCACTAGTCAGACCACGGTTGTAAATCTGAACATCATCGATATCGCCAGTAAAATGAAAATCGTTATTGTCTCCATCTCGACCGATACCTACAGCACTTAAATTGATGTAACGGGTGGTTGATCCGGCCGGGAGTGGATCGCTCTCATAAACCACTTCCCCATTGACATACCCACGCAGCATATCTCCATCAAAGGTAGTCGCAAGATGGTGCCATTCGCCATCGTTTAAAGCGAGGTCGGGGGACGAAGAACCCGAAACTAGTACATTAGCCGGAGTGATATTGTTTCCAAAGTAAGCCCTTTCGGAATCATAAAAACCATCTAACCCCATATTCCAAGCGTACCACCGATTGCGTATCACAACCATCGATTTGCTGGAGTTTGATGTCGTGCGCATCCATGCGGATAGTGTGAAAAATTCCGGCGTAATTCGCCCGCTTAGCATGATGAAATCGTTGCCATCGAAATGATACGCGCTGTTGGCGTTGCCAAAACGATCTTCGGTGAGCGTTGCTCCAGAGACCGTACCGTGGTGTCCAAACCCACTTCGGTCTTGCGCATCTCCATCAAATGGTAAGTCAACAATTAGCTGAGCTTGTGATGACAAACTAGAACTGGCGATGACAATTGAAGCTACCGCACAAGCAAGACTGTTAATGCGGTAAGTTTTTGACATATTCAAGCCTCCGAAAATAAATTAGCATTAAAAATTCTGGGTTGCCCTATTAATCGTTACTCGCTTACTGTAATCTTATAGCGAGAAATAGTTAGCGTCAAGTTAGCGGAAGCTTTCCCGATATCTGTAGTGGCAGAACTTTGCCTAAAATTGTCGTTTGTATCAGGCATGGTCTATGCTTAGTTGTGCACAATCACATAGGATCACAGGAAATTAAGGAGCTAGAGCACCATGCGGGGAATCGGTTCGAACCCATGGCCCGATTCCTAAAAGCCAGCAAACAAGCCAAAAAAGTAGCTTCGGAGGGCACTTCCGAAGAACAACTCGATTTTTTCAAAAAATCGGTTCGAACCCACAACTGGTATCCCGCCACTTGACCTGCGAGCCACGCGGAGCGTGGAAAACCGTTGAAAAACCTACACTTCTAGCAAATGAGCGTGACGCTGAAACTCCAGCGTCACGCTCATCCGTCGAGAACACGTCGGTTCTTCGTTCAAGCGGAGAGGGTGGGATTCGAACCCACGGTACGGAATTACCGCACACCGGTTTTCGAAACCGGCTCCTTCAGCCGCTCGGACACCTCTCCTAAAGGCCTCGCCGGGCGGGCTGCCCGGTTGGCGGCGAGCCGGACAGGATAACAGACCCCGACCCGATCGGCCACGCCCGGATCGGTGTGCACACGCTGCTTCGCGGCGGGTCTTGGGATAAGATTGTTCAACCATGAACCAGCCCGATCCCGACCAAAGCGACATCACTCCCGGAAGCGAAGTCACCCCCGAGACCCTCACGCCCGGCACGCGCGTGCGCATCACCAAGCAGGTCGCGCGTCAGGGCCAGGCCCTGACCAACACTGTCGAGGGAACCGTCGTTGCGTGCGAGCAGCGGAAGACCGGCTCGTGGTTCGCCCACGCCAAGGACGACAGGCTCTGGCTGGACCGCCTGGAGATCCACAAGGACGATGGCGAGGTCTACGTCTGCAACATCGAAGCGACGACGCGGATCGAGATTGTCGATGCAGCTTGACGACCGCGGGATGCCCGAAGGCTGGCCGATGCACGCGGACTGGGAGCTGAGCCCGGCGCGGGTCCGGCAGATGCTCGACGCCGATCAAGACATCACGCTGCTCGACTGCCGGCTGCAGAAGGAAAAAGACATCGCGGCGATCGACGGCGCGGTGTTCATCCCGATGCAGGAGCTGCCCGGCAGGGTGGACGAGCTGGACGACTACCTCGACCGCAAGGTCGTCGTGTTCTGCCACGCCGGGGCGCGGTCGCTCAAAGTGGCCCAGTTCCTGCGGGAACGCGGGTTCGAGGACGTCTGGTCCATGGCGGGCGGGATCGACCTCTGGTCGCTGTCGGTGGACCCGTCCGTGCCGCGGTATTAGTCGCAAACGCCTTGGATCGCCCACCGGCGTGGTGTAGACTTGGGGGTCATGAATCCGGGCTCAACGGGCGGAGAGCAGGCATGATCCGTGTTGTCTTACCATCGGCTGTCTCTGCCGCGCTCGCAGCATCGTCGTCAGCGCAGCTGACCGGCTACGAGCCGCTGATCGACTGGGAGTCCCTCTCCTGGTCCAAGGCCGGCCTCCAGTCCGAGCTGTACAGCAGCTACGACCGGGCCGGCGAGAACCTGGACTACAGCCAGTTCCTCTCGCCGACCGGGCACCAGACCGGGGATCTGGCGAACGCGGTGGTGGCGTCGGTGGACGGCCCGGGCGTGGTCCGCCGGTTCTGGATGCCCCACGCCACGGCCAACAGCGCTTTCGACCTGCGCGTGTACGTGGACGGCGTGAAGATTTACGACACGAACACGGATGCGTACCTCGACGGCACGGTCGGCTACGTCGATCCGTTGCTGACCACGACCCTGCTCGGCGGGCAGACCAGCTACGAGCCGATTGTGTTCCAGGAGTCGCTGCTGATCGAGTCGAACAACTTCAACGACAGCGCCTCGAATCCGTTCCCCAAACGGCGGAACTACTACCAGCACAATGTCCATGCGCTGCCCGCGGGTGCACGCGTCGTGCCGACCACCGGCACGCTGGATGCGAATCAGTTAGCGGCGCGCAACCAGGCGCTGCAAGTCGTCCAGTCCGCCGGCACCAACCCCGCCGGTGCCAGCGGGACCGCGGTCCTGTCGTTGACCTCGCCCCAGTCCATCGCCGCCGGCTCGACCCTGACGCTCGCCAGCCCCGGCGGGTCGGGCACGGTCCGGGCGCTGAACCTGATGATGGCCGGCGCGACCGACGCCGAGCTCGACGCGCTGCGCCTCCGCGTGCGATACGACGGCGACACCACGAACGCGATCGACATCCCCATCTCGCAGTTCTTCGGCGTCGGCGCGGGGCGGTTCGACTACCAGTCCCTGCCGCTGGGCGTTGCCGACGACGGGTCGTTCTACTCCTACTGGCCGATGCCCTTCCGCCAGGGCGCGGTCGTCGAGTTGCACAACCCCAGCGGCGCGCCGATCGCCATCGACTCGGCCGGCGTCGAGGTCGAGCCCGGCCAGGTCGCGCCCCAGGCCGGCTACCTCCACGCGGTCTACCACGAACAGACCACCGTCGCCGACCAGGAGCACCACCAGCTGCTGGATGTGCAGGGCAAAGGCCACTACGTCGGCAACCTGCTGTGGTTCGAGGCCTCGGGCAACCGCCGACGACTGCTCGAGGGCGACGACATCATCACCGTCGACGGCACCGAGGTCCTCTTCGGCACCGGGATGGAGGACGCGTACAACGGCGGGTACTACTACAACCACGTCGTCGTCCAGACCGACGACGGCGATATCCCCAACCCCGAGTCCGGCGGCGGGCCGTTCGCCGGCCTGATGCGCCTGGACATCAACACGCTCGGCGACACGCAGACCCGCGCCGACCAGTACCGCTGGCTCATCGCCGACCCCGTCGCGTTTGACCAGTCGATCGATGTCAAGATCGAGAACTTCGACCAACTCGCCAACATCGATTTCGGCTCGACCGCGTTCTACTACCTCATCGACGCGATCGCCGGCGACCTCAACGGCGACGGTGGCGTCGGCATCGACGACCTGGACATCGTCCTGCGCAACTGGGGCCCCGCGGCCCGATTAGGCGACTGGACCATCGGCGACGCGACCAACGACGGCTGGGTCGGCGAAGACGACCTGCAGGTCGTACTCGACAACTGGAACGCCGGCAACCCGCCACCAAGCGTCAACGTGCCCGAGCCGGGCACGGCGGCGGTGTTAGGTGCTGTGTTGCTTGGGGCGGTGCGACGTAGACGATGATGACTAACTTGGGTGCCATATAGCGACCCGAAGGGCGCTATGTGCCGAACGATCTTGATCTAACCAAAGACGATTTACATAGCGCCTTACGGGACGCTGTGTGGCACCCGGCGAACCCCGGAACGTATCCGCCGCTCTCAGGACTTAGCGTTTTTGATAATGTCCCTGATCTCTTGAAGAACATGTATTTCATTGAGGCGATCAAACGTATTGAGCTGCATCCACGTTCGAATTTTTGGGTCAGATCCATTTGCCATAAGCAGACGGACGATCTCGATACGTTCAGGCTTTCGGTTTCTAGCCTTGAGCATGATCGCCCAGTCAAGAGGCGAGAACCCGTTGGCGGTCTGATCACGTAGATTCGGATCCGCGCCATGCTGGAGAAGCAAATTAACAGCTTGGGCTTGGTATTCTGAGATGGCGCATAAAAGCGGTGAATAACCAGCTTCATCCATCGCATTGATGTCGCAGCCTTCTTCGAGTAAGCGACAAATTTCATCGCAGTTGCCTTGAGAAGCGGCGAGTGTCAAGAGATCGACTTTGCTCAGTTCATCATTCACAATGTGATTATAATTGCATCAGTTCATTGATTGTGTATCGCGGTATTTTGAGATTTGGCGAGGACAAGGGAACCACAATGCTCCTCACCGACTGGCAACAACTCCACGCCGATCACTTCGCCGGCCAGCGCGCGCTCGTCACCGGCGGGGCGGGGTTTATCGGGTCGCACCTGACCGAAGCGCTCATCGATCTCGGGGCCGAGGTCGTTTTGCTCGATGACCTCTCCGGCGGGGACGTGGCAAACTTCGAGGGCTTCCGGCAGCGCGCGGGCGATCGGCTGCGGTTTGTCGAAGGGTCCATTCTTGATGAAACGCTCCTGAAGGAGCTGACCGCTTCCGGGGGCGGGGTGCGCTGGGTGTTCCACCAGGCGGCGCTGGGGTCGGTGCCGCGGAGCGTGGACCAGCCGGCGCGGTACCACGCCGCGAACGCGACGGGCACGCTCAACGTCCTCGAGGCGGCGCGGGCGGCGGACGTCGAGCGCGTCGTCTTCGCGGCGAGCAGCTCGGCGTACGGCGACTCGGAGGTGCTGCCCAAGGTCGAGACGATGCCGGTCCTGCCACGCAGCCCGTACGCGGCGAACAAGGTCTACGCCGAGGGCCTGTGCCGGGCCTGGGCGTGCAGCTACGGGCTGGACACCGCGTGCCTGCGGTACTTCAACATCTTCGGCCCGCGCCAGAACGCGAACTCGGCCTACGCGGCGGTGATCGCGGCCTTCGCCAAGGCGCTCATCGCAGGCGAAAGGCCGGTGATCTTCGGCGACGGCGAGCAGTCGCGCGACTTCACCTTCGTCGACAACGCCGTCCACGCCAACCTGCTCGCGGCGCGCAGCGACCGGCCGATCGAGGGCGCGGTGATGAACGTCGCCTGCGGCGAGCGCGTGACCGTTAACCAGCTCGCCCAAACGATGGCGGCGTTGTTCGGCCGGCCCGACCTGACACCCGAGCACCGCGACGAGCGCGCGGGCGATGTCAGGCACTCGTTGGCGGACCTCGGCGCGATCAGGCGGACGCTGGGCTACGAGCCATTGGTTGCCTTCGAGCGCGGGCTCGAGCCGACATGTGGCTGGTACCAGCGCGTGCTGAGCTCCAGCGTTTCATCGTAAACCTGGTCATTTGATCCAAGCCCCACCCGCGCGCAGCGCGGGTGGGGATACAAGCGCAATCACCGTTATATCCCACCCGCGCTGCGGATGGCTGGGGCTTGTTACCGTTTCTTTTTATTCACCCAGACGGTATCATCCTCATGGTGGGTTCATGTCCGCGCGGGTCAGCAGCCATGTCACAGATGCCGACGGAAACGGAGATGGGCGGCCGGTTCGAGCCGCCTTACAACACGCAGTTCAACGTGTTCCTGGACAACCGAGTCGGGCGGCTGCTGCACCTGGTGGAGGTGTTCAAGGACCAGGCGTTGACGCTCGCGGGCTTCTCGATCCTCGAATCGACCGGGCACGCGGTCGTGCGGGTCGTCACCTCGCGGTCGGACCTGGCCCGCCGGCTGCTTGGGCGGCACGAGTACCCATTCTCCGAACAATCGATCCTGTGCATCGAGGTGGACGACGACCACAGCGTCGCGGACATCTGCCAGCAGCTGGTGACCTGCGAGGTGAGCATCAGCCACGCGTACCCGCTGCTGGTCCGGCCGCGCGGGCGGGCGGTCGTGGCGATGCACTGCGACGACATCGAGTTCGCCGCGATGGTGCTGCGCAACAAGCTGTTCACGGTGCTGGGCGAGAACGACCTGGGCGAGAACGCGCCGGGCAGCGCGCCGGATACCGAGTTGGATTGAGTATCGGATTGAAGCGGCTGGATTCACCGCGCCTCGGGCGCGTAGTCGTGCCCGCCCCAGGCGAAGTGCCGGCCGTGGCGCAGGTCGCTCGAGCCGCGGAGCAGGATCAGCCCGATCATCGCCGAGCCGACGGGGAAGAGCAGCGGGGCGAGCAGCGAGGCGCCGACCGCTTTGTAGAAATACGCGAACACGGTGTACTGGCTGAGCACCGTGAGCAGCACGAAGCCCGCGAGCACGCTGCCGAGCACGGGGCTGCCGTTTTGAGAGACGACCCAGGCGAAGCCGAGCGCGACGAGCTGGACCGCGGGCAGTCCCAGGCCGATGGTCATGAGCCGCCGGCCTTGTTTGCGCAGCCGCCCGACACGCTGGTGGGCGGCGCCGATGAAGATGCGTTTCCATCCGTCGACGAACTCGTCGAGGCGGTCGTACATCACGCAGCGGAACAGGCCGGTGCCCGAGGCGATGCCGATCTCCCCGCCCGCGGCGTTGACCGCGCGGGCGAGGTTGATGTCTTCCATGAACTGGTCCTTGACCGCCGACATCCCGCCGACCTGGTCGTAACGCTCGCGTTTGAGGAGCGTGAACGCGCCGAGCGAGAACGCGCGGCTCTGGCCGTTGGGCCGGTTGACCTTGTGCGGCGGGTACAGCAGCATCAGGATCAACGACGCGACGGGCTGGGCGATGTGCTCAAAGAGCTTGCGGCAGCGCAGCTCCGGCAGCACGCTGAGCATCTCGACGCCGCGCTGCCCCGCCGTCGCCACCGCGGCACGCACGACCGTCGGGTCCAGCTCGGTGTCGGCGTCGATGAACAGCAGCCAACCGCCATCCGCCTGCTCCGAGCCGATCTGCATCGGCAGGCACTTGCCGCGCCAGCCGGCGCGCCGGCTGTCGTTGGGCGTGACCGTGACGCGGTCGTCGGCATCGGCGTGCCGCCGGGCGATCTCGGGGCTCGCGTCCTCGCAGCGGTCCAGCGCGATGATGATCTGCAGGTTGGCGTAGTCCTGGGCGCGGATCGAGTGGATGCAGGTATCAAGCAGCGCTTCCTCGTTGTGCACCGGCACGATGACCGAGACACGCGGCCAGCCGTCGCGGCTGCGCACGGATGCGTCGGCGAGCGCGGTGCGCACGTGCGGCAGCCCGCGCTGGGAACGCAGCATCTTCACCGCCGCGGTGGTCCACAGCGCGACGACCACGCCCATCGAGACGATCAAGATCCAGGCGGCGGCTTCCAGCAGCATCAGTCGGGCCCGGCGGAAGCCGGCGCAATACCCCTTATCGGTTCGTTCGTTAACTCAGCCCGTCGCCGCCGCCATCGATAGAAGCGACACGCCCGTCATCGCCCCGGGCTTGTCCAGCCCCATCAGGTCCAGTGCTGTCGGGAACAGATCGGCCAGGCGGGCGTCGTCACGCAGGGGGGTGCCGGCGTTCAGTTCCGGGTCCACGATGATGCACGGCACGTCATAGGTCGTGTGCGCGGTGTGCGGCGCGTTCGTCTCGGGGTCGAACATCTGCTCGGCGTTGCCGTGGTCGGCGGTGATGATCAGCTTGCCATTGCGAGCCAGCACCGCCTCGACGATCTCGCCAACACAGTTGTCAACGGTCTCGACCGCCTTGATCGCCGCGTCGAGTTTGCCGGTGTGGCCGACCATGTCGCCGTTGGCGAAGTTCACCAAAATGAAATCCGGGCAATCCACGCCGTCTTCATTCACACGTTTCAGGACCAGTTCCTTAATGCCGGGGGCCGACATCTCCGGCTGCAGGTCGTAGGTCGCGGCCTTCGGCGACTGGGCCATCTCGCGCGTCTCGCCGGCGAACGGCTCCTCGCGGTAGTCGTTGGCGAAGAAGGTGACGTGCGGGAACTTCTCGGTCTCGGCGCAGCGGAACTGGGTTTTGCCTTGTTTTGCAAGGTACTCCCCGCCGATGTCCTGCATCTTCGGCGGCTTGGGATACGCGACGGACAAACCCGGGAAGTCGGTAAACGTCTCGTCGTACGCCGTCATCGTGACGTAGCGGAGTTTGAGTTGCTCGCCACGGTCAAAGCCCTTCGCTCCCGAATCCGGCGAGGGCGGGACGTTGCCGAAGAAGTCGGGCTGCATGAACGCGCGGGTGATCTCACGCGGGCGGTCGCCGCGGTAGTTGTAGAAGATGACGGTGTCGCCGTCTGCAACGCTCGTTCGATCACCAACGACGCGCGGCGTGATGAACTCGTCGCCTTGTTGTGAATCGTTCGTTGGATTGTCGTAGTAGTGCTGTACTGCTTCTGCGGCGTTATCGAAGTGTGGCTCGGCCGTGCTGCGGCCTGTGAACAGGTTGTACGCTTTGGCGACCCGTTCCCACCGGTTGTCCCGGTCCATCGCGTAGTACCGCCCGCAGATCGAGGCGATCCGGCCGGCGCCGATGCCCGCGAGCTGCGCCTCGATTTCTTCGATGTAGCCCTTGCCGGTGAACGGGCCGGTGTCGCGTCCGTCGGTAAACAGGTGCAGCAGGATCTTGTCTGTCGGCACGCCGCGCTGCTTGCACAGCTTCACGCAGCCGTACAGGTGCGTGAGCAGGCCGTGCACGCCCGCGTCCGAGGCGATGCCCAGCAGGTGGACGCTGTGGCCGTGGTTGTTGGCGTTCTCGATCGCGTCGCAGAGCGCGTGGTTGGCGTTGATCTCGCCGGTGCGGACCTGCTTGGTGATGCGGACCGATTCCTGATCGACGACGCGCCCGGCGCCGATGTTCTGGTGGCCGACCTCGGAGTTGCCCATCGTGCCCTCGGGCAGGCCGACGTCCTCGCCGGAGGTGTGCAGCAGCGTGACGGGGTAGCGCTGCATGAGCGCATCGGTGGCGGGGGTGTTGGCGAGCTTGACGGCGTTGAACGCGTCGTGCTCGGGGTTGGGGTTCTCGCCCCAGCCGTCACGGACGATCAGGACAACGGGTTTTGTCGCATCAGGCATATCAGGCTCGTGGCTTTGAGAAACCCGTATTGTAGATGATTTCACATGCGGCGCTCTGGCCGGGCGTGGCAGGCGGGTTGTGCTGGATGCGACTGCGTCGAGCCGATACGCTCCGTGCATGCACAGTGATTCTTGCCACCACTGCGGGTACGACCTGACCGGGCTGTCGCGCCAGGGTCGGTGCCCGGAGTGTGGTCGGCCGTACGACGCGGATTCGACCTACCGCAGCACCCACCGCGGCGAGCACCCGCTCTCTCGCTACGCCGCGCCGATCGGGCTGGGCGCGCTGGCGCTGCTGATCCTGGTCTGCGGCGGGCTGCTGTCGCTGGCGGCGAAGAACCCGGGAGGCATGGTCATTATCACGCTGTTCGTCGCGGCCCTGCCGGCATTCGGCGCGTTCGCGTACTGGTGGTCCGACCGGGCCGAGCGGCGGGGCAGTGATTAGAACGGGCATCGATCGAATGTTGCACCAATCAATAGCCGCGATGCGTCGCATCGCGGCTATTCAGATCCTGTTGACCCCTTCCCCTTCGCCCATTCGACCTGCTCCTCCGTCCCCTCGAGCAGGCGTCTGATGTTGCCGCGGTGGCGGATGATGACCAGGAGCGCGAGCAGCGCGCTGACCCCGCCGCACACCGCGATCTCGCCGGCTTCGTAGCCCGTCACCCAGGCGAAGCCGACGACGAACACCGGCAGCACCGCCGCGGCCGCGACGCTCGCCAGCCCGACGTAGGCCGTTGTCTTGGTGACAACGAACCACACGACAAACGCGGCGAGCGCCGGCACGGCCAGCACCGGCCAGAAGCCGAAGAGCGCGCCCGCGCTGGTCGCCACGCCCTTGCCGCCCTTGAACTTCAGGAAGACCGGGAAGACGTGCCCGACCACCGCCGTGACACCGACGGCGAGCCACTGCAGCATGGCGATGGCGCCGATCGGCTCGTTGGTGGCGATCAGGCCGGCCGAAAACCCGTAGCCCAGCACCGGGCCGAGCCCCTTGCCCATGTCCAGCAGGGTGCAAGCGATGCCCCATTTTTTGCCCAGCGTCCGGCCGAGGTTGGTCGCCCCGACGTTGCTGCTGCCGTGCTGACGGATGTCGATGCCCTTGAGCCGGCCGAGGATCAGCGCGAACGACACCGACCCGAGCAGGTACGCCGCCAGCAGCCAGATGACCCAGGTCCACATGGCGGCATGGTAATCCGGGATACGGGTTGGTGGGCTGGAAGCCCAACCCACCTGAATCGATTGATCCACTAATCCATCCAGACGATTGTCACGCCCAACCCTCAGCGGGTATGATGCGTGGATGTTCAGCCGACCTGCCACCGGAATAGCCACCGTAACCGCCCGATTGACCGCAGCGTCTTTCCTCCTGTTGGCCCCGGCTTTGCCGGCCGCCGCGCAGGCGCAGGAAGAGACGGGCAGCGCGCCCGAGTCCGGCGCGTGGCAGGCCCTGGCCCTGGCGATCTTTTTCGGCATCGCCATCGGCATCGGCTGCTTCATGAGCCCCAAGCGATCCCACCAGGACTGATATCCGGCTGACCACGCGTCAACCGGTAAACGGCTAATCAACACCCACCCACGACCTTCGGGAGGTCCCAACATGACTCAGCGTTCCCTGGCCGTCCTCATCGTGCTCAACGCGGTGCTGCTCGCGGCGATCGCGCTCACCTTCGGGCCGGTCGAGAAGGCCAACGCCCAGCTCGGCGGCGGCAGCTACCTGATGATCGCCGGCAACACCGCCAATGCCTCGCAGCAGGTCATCTACGTGATGGACACGCGTAACGGGCGCGTCGCCGGCTTTACGGTGAACAGCGCCAACAACCGCGTTGAGATCATCGGCGGCCGCGAGATCGCCGACGACCTCGACGGCGGCGGCGGCGGCGGCGACCGCTGAGCCCCGGCCTGATCTTTTCGTTGCGTTGAACCCAGACACCACACCTCCCACGCGGAGTCTTAACGATGAACCGTACCCAGACCGCCTGCTTCGCCTTGCTCGCCTCGGCCTTCGTGCTCGCCGCGATCCTTGTTGTCCAGATCGACCGCAAGGCCGAGGCCAACGCAGCCCACGCCGACGGCCAGAACGTCCTGCAGACCACCTTCCAGATGATGACCGCGACCACCCGGAACGACGACGAGTCGCTGTTCATCCTCGACAACACCAAGGGGGTCATGGTCGTCTACTCGGCGAACATCGGCCGCAAGCAGCTCACCCCCGTGACCGCGATCCGGATGGAAGAGATCTTCGGCGGCCGCAGGGGCGGCCGCGACCGCTGAGCCGGCGGAAACCCAACCGATCAACGGACCAACTCCAAGGCCGGCCCGATCGCCGGCCTTTTTCATGCGCTTGCCCCCGCGGCTTTCCGGTATAAATGAGCCATGCCAGACACGATGACCAGCCCGACCGATGCGCCCGCGGGCGCTTTCCTGAACGACACCGCCATGCGCCTGGGGGTTCAGGTGCTAAGCGGCAAGCCGCTGTCGCGCGACCAGGCCCGTGAGTTGACGACACTCGAGGGCGATGCCCTTTACGACCTGATGTTCTGGGCCAACAAGATCCGCATCGCCAACGTTGGTGTGAACGCCCGGTTCTGCTCGATCGTCACCGGCAAGGTCGGCGGGTGCTCGGAGGACTGCTCGTACTGCTCCCAGTCCAAGCACTACGACACGCACGTCAAGCCCTCGCGCATGCGCGTTGAAGAGATGCAGCAGGCCGCGGACGAGGCGCTGGCCAGCGGGGCGTCGAGCTTCGGCATCGTCAACTCCGGGCGCGGCCCGACCGACAAGGAGCTGGACTGGATGGAGCCGTTCTTCCGCAAGGCGGCGGAGGAGGGCGAGATCCGCCCGTGCGCGACGCTCGGTGAGCTGCGCCCCGACCAGGCCAGACGTCTGAAGGACATGGGCGTTGAGCGGATCAACCACAACCTCGAGACCAGCCGGCGGCATTTTGGCAACGTCGTCTCGACCCACAGCTACGACGACCGGGTCAACACGATCCGCGCCGCGAAAGAGGCGGGCCTGTCCATCTGCTCGGGCGGGATCTTCGGGCTCGGCGAGGACTGGGAAGACCGGCTGGACATGGCGTTTGCGCTGCGCGACCTGGGCGCGGACGTCGTGCCGATCAACTTCCTCAACGCGATCCAGGGCACGCCCCTGCACGGCAAGCGCGAGGCGCTCGAGCCGATGGAGGCGCTCAAGATCATCGCGGTCTACCGGTTCATCCTGCCCGACCGGGAGCTGAAGATCGCCGGCGGGCGCGAGACGATCCTGCGCGACCTGCAGAGCTGGATGTTCTTCGCCGGCGGGTCGAGCTTTCTGATCGGCAACTACCTGACGACGTTCGGCCGAACGCCCAAGCAGGACCACCAGATGCTCAAGGACCTGGGGATGAAGATCCACCTGTTTAACGAGCGCGAGGTCGAGGCCGAGCCGGAGGTCGCGCCCGGCGCGGGCGCGGGGGCGCTGGGTATCGGCGCCGAGGCGAACAGCCTGATGGTCCGCAAGCGCGGCTCGGTGCTGGCGCTGCCGGTCGTGGACGCCTGACCGGTGTCTCCAAGCCCCATCCATGCGCAGCGCGGGTGGGGATCGAAGGATGATCGCGATTCGATCCCCACCCGCGCTGCGCGCGGGCGGGGCTTGGAGCGCTCTTTGAACAGAATCGCTTCCAGATCAGTATGATTGATCCATCTCCCGCGTCGTATCCCAGATAGATGAGGCCCGTTTTGACCCCGAAGGACACGACCCCCAACTGGACCACCCGGCGGCTGGCTGTGATGCTGGTGTTGTTGATCACCGCTGTCAGCGTGGTGTTCTACACCCGGGCTCAGACCGTGCGCCCCGGGCCCGGCGAGGGGCCGTCGCCCGCCCAGCAGCCGCCCGCCGAGGGCGCAACGCCCGTCCAGCCGGCCGAGCAGGGCGGTGCCAACAAGCCGGTCGAGCTCAGCGACAACACGCTGTACCGGATGGGCGAGCTGTTCATGTTCTCGCCGATCATCAACGGCCTGATCGCCGGGCTGTCGGCGCTGGGGCTGATCTTCTTTTTGTTTTTTATGTTGTCGATCAACCGCCGGACGTTCGCGCCGCCGCGGTTCGTGGACGAGGTGATCAAGCTGGTGATCCGCGGGGACTACGAGCGGGCGGGCGATGTGTGCCGGCGGTCGCGCGGGGTCTTCGCCGCGGGGATCGTCCAACGCTGCGTCGAGAACCACAACCAGAACCACTCGGTCATGCTCGACATGATCGACACCGAGGGCCGGCGGCAGGCGGACATCATCTGGAACCGCGTCAGCTACCTCGCGGACATCAGCAACGTCGCGCCGATGCTCGGGCTGCTCGGCACCGTGCTGGGCATGATCAAGGCGTTCTACGGGCTCGAGCACGAGTCCGGCGGGATCGACGCGGTCACGCTCTCCCGCGGTGTCGGCGAGGCGATGTCCACGACGCTGTTCGGCCTGACGGTCGGCATCTTCACGCTGGTCCTGTACTCGCTGGTGAAGTCGCGCGCGACGCGCACCCTCGCCGAGGCCGAGCAGGCCGTGCATATGATTGCTGACCACCTGAAGCGCGACGACTCGGCGATCCCGAGCGGCCGCACGTTTAGCTGACGCAACCGGGTTTGTCCTATGGGCTTTGCATCCGAATCCCGAGAACGCGCACGCCCGGTGATCCCGCTGGCGGGGATGGTGGACGTGCTGTTCCTGCTGCTGATCTTCTTCATGTCCACATACTCGATGCGTGACCAGGAGCTGATGGTGGACATCGGCCTGCCGGCGTCCGAGTCCGCCGAGCCGGGGACGAACGAGGCGCAGAAGGTTGTCGTGAGTTTCGATGAGGACGGCCGGGTGTTCCTCGGCGAGCGGCTGGTGCCGATCGCGGATTTGTCCGGCGAGATGGCCAAGCTCGCGGAGATCAACCCGGACATGCCGGTGATCCTGCGTGGCGACCGCGCGGCGGCGTACGGCCTGCAGATGCAGATCATCGACGCCGCCAACGCCGCGGGCCTGAGGGACGTGCGCCTGTCCGCGGTGCGGGAGGAAGAGTGATGAAGGCGGTCCTGGCTTGTCTGTTGCTGTGCCTGCCCGGCGTCGCCCTCGCCCAGTCCGACGCCGAGCACCAGCAGTTCCTGTTCGCCTACAAGCTGCTGCAGCGCGGCGAGTTGGAGGAGTCGGCGAAAGAGTTCGAGGAGTACCTCGGCAAGTTCCCCAACGGCGAGAAGCTCGGCGATGCGCAGTACTACCGGGCGCTGCTGCATCGGCGCGCGGGTGAGAACGGCAAGGCCGCCGAGCTGCTCGAAGAAGCCGCCAAGCCGACGCTCGTCCCGCCTTACGCGGTGGACCTGCTCAGCGGGCAGGTGCTCAGCGACCTGGGCAAGTACGACGAAGCGCTCAAGGCGCTCGAGAAGATCGACACCGGAGAACTGGACCCGAAGGTCGCGGTGTCGGCGCTCTACCTCAAGGGCCTGGCGTACCGCGGGGCGGACAACCTCCAGGCGGCGGCGACGGCGCTCGGCGACGCGGCCAAGCTCGACACGCCGATGAAGGCGCGGGCGCTGCTCGACCTGGCCAAGGTCCGGGCGCTGATGAAGGACAAAGAGCAGGCGGTCGCGGTGCTGGACAAGTGCCTGGCGCTCGACGACCCGGCGGTCGCGCCCGAGGCGGCGCGCTTCGCCGGTGACCTGAGCTACAACGCCGGCGAGTATGCCCCGGCGATCGCGTACTACAACACCGTCGTCGCCCGCTACCAGAGCTCGGGCCACTTCTCGCCCGCGGTCGTCGGGCTGCTCTGGGCCCAGTTTGCGGATGGGCGGTACGACCAGGTGCTGCAGACGTTTGAGCAGACGATCAAGGCGCTACCCACGGAAGATCGTTTGCCCGCGTACTACCTCGCTGGCTCGGCCCGGCAGGAGCGCGGCGAGCACGCCAAGGCGGTGCAGCTGCTCGACCACATCGCCAAAGGCGACAGCCGCGAGCCGATCCGCGAGAAGGTGCTGTACAAGCTCGCGGTCAGCCGGTTTGAGCTTGAGGACTACGCGGCGATGAACACCGCGGCCACGCGGTTGCTGGAGCTTTTCCCGGACACCACGCTGCGTGTCGATGTCGCGTTCCTGCAGGCCACCGCCGAGGCCGAGGCGGGTCAGGTCGAACGCGGCGCTGCGCGGCTGACGCGGTTTATCGATCGCGGGCCGACGAGCCCGTACTACCGGCAGGCGCTGCTCCGCCGGGCACACCTCTACGAGACGCACAGCGAGATCGCCGCGGCGGCGGAGGACTACGAGGCGTACCTGGAGTCTGTCGATTCGCCGACGCCGACCTCGCTGCAGGCCGGCTTCCGCCTGATGGAGCTCCTCAATGCGCTCGGCCGGCACGCGCGGGTGATCCGCCAGGCGTCCGCGGTGCTTGAATTGAGGGACGCCGGGCTGCGCACGCCGGAGGTCGAGCAGGAGGCGCTGTACCGTTTGGCCGTCGCCCAGCGGTTCAGCGGCGAGGACGAACAGGCGCTCGCGACCCACCGCCGGCTGACACGCGAACACCCGATCAACCCGTACCGCGCCGAGTCGGTGCTCGAGCAGGGCCTGATCCACATGAAGCTCGGCGACGCGGACCGCGGCATCCCGCTGCTGCTCGACGCGGCCCAGCGCGAGGGGCTGGGCAAGTCGTCGAAAGTCAACGCGCTGCGCATCGTCGCCCAGCACGACGCGGACAACGGCAACGACGAGCGCGCGATGGAGCTCCGGGCGCAGATGCAGGAGGTCGGCGGACCGGAAGTGCTGACCCAGAACGAAGAGCTCTGGGTCGGGCGGCACCTGCTGCGTGGAAACGGCACGGCGGAGGCCGCGATCGGGTACCTGCAAGGCATCACCGACAAGAAGCTGGTCGAGCAGGCGATGCTGCTGACCGGCCGGGCGTACCGGCTTACCGGCGACTATGACGCCGCGAAAGAAAAGCTCGACGAGGTCCGCGCTGTCAGCGAGCGTTACGGCGTCGAGGCCTGGCTCGAGATCGCGCTCGTCCTCCGCGACGCGGGCGAGCTCGACGGAGCGATCGCCGAGCTGACACCGCTGCAGGACCCGGACCGCGGCCACGCGATCGCATCCAAGGCGCTCTTTGAAGCCGGCCGCATCCACCGCACGCTGCACGATCAAGCCAAGCGCCGGAGCAACGCGAAGCCGGCAAAGCAGCACGCAGACGACGCGCGCGAGGCGTTCAAGAAGCTCTGGCTGTTGTACCCCGACCGTGAGGGCGAGGACCTGGCCAAGCGGGCCGCGGTCGAGCTGGCCGAGCTCCAGCACGCCGTCGGCGACGCGGCCGACGAGGTCCGCACACTCGAAGAGCTCGCCGAGGCCCACCCCGAATCCGCCTATGCCAGTTACGCCAAAGCGATCCTCGCGATCCGCTCCAATCAATCGGAACGCGCGGACACCTACCTGCGTCAAGCCAAAGAGCGGGCCAAGGGCGACAAGGAGCTGACCCAACGGGCCGATACGCTGTTAAGACGCGAGCGGTAAACATGCCCCGATCCAACCCCAAGCCGTATGAGCCCGGGCTGCTGGTCACCGGCCGGCGGGTGATCCTCGCCGTCGTCGCGGTGCTGGTCGTCGGTGCACACACGGCGCTCGGCGTCTGGGGCTGGGACAAGCCGATCGCGACGCTGCCGGCGGTCGAGCCCGCGGAGGCCCGCCCGATCCGTGTGAAGCGTGCGGTCGATGACGACTACACCTACACGCCGCCGCTCGCCCAGGCTGATACCGGCCCGACCGCGGAAGAGCTGACCCAGCGCCTGCTCGAGTCCGAGCCGCCCCAGCTCGTGTCGGACCCGATGGAGCTGGACGTCGAGCTGCGCCCGCTGGAAGAACTCGACAAGCCCGCGGCAGGCGGTTTGGAAATCGAGCTGCCCGCGTTTGAGTTGGATAACGATGTGCTTGCGCAGCTCGACACCCGCCCACCCGCGGAATTGGATTTCGGCAGCGGCCTGGGTGATGGCGCTGGTGATAACGATGAAGGCACGGGTCGGGCTAGCTCTGACCTCGCCGGCGATGCGCTGGGCAACACCGACGCCGCGCCCGTCCGCACCGGCACCGGCAGCGGACAGGCCACGCTCGTCGATCGCCCGACCCTCGACGGCCCCGGCGGCGTCGGCGAGGTCCTGCCCGAGTTCGGCCCGTCGCTCGAGATCCCCGGCATCGACTTCGTTGACCTCGCGCTCGAAGACACGACGAAGATCGATGTCCCCGACAACCTCGACAACGACTTCGCGTACCGCGTCACGCGCTACGACCCGGCCGACCGGCGGGGCAACCCGATCGACCCCGCGGTGGAGCCCGGCTACTTCCGTGTCGACATCACCGCCCAGCGGTCGCTGCGCAAGCTCAAGACGATGCCCAAGGACGTCATCTTCATCGTCGACACCTCTTCGAGCATCTCACAGAATTGGGTCGAGCAGATCAGCCAGGGCGTCGGCTCGGGGCTGGTCTCGCTGAACGAGGGCGACCGGTTCAACATCGTGCTGTTCAACGACAAGGTCAGCCTGCTTTCAGACGCCGGGCCGATCGACGCGAACAAGGACAACATCGCCGCCGCGGGCGACTTTTTGACCAACGCCGCGTCGGTCGGGTACACCGACGTCAACGCCGCGATGCGTGGCCTGCTGATCCGCGATGTCGATCCCAAGCGTGTCTACGAGCTCGTGCTCATCTCCGACGGCCAATCGACCCGCGGCGTTGTTGACACGCGCGACCTGATCAACCTGATCACCCGCGACAACGACCTGGTCGCCAGCATCTACTGCGTCGGCGTCGGCCGAAGGCAGAACAAGGAACTGCTGAACTACCTCGCCTACCGCAACAAGGGCTACGCCGTCTACGCCGAGGACATCGAAGACGCATCCGTCACGATCCAGGACCTGATGAGCCGGCTGCGCTTCCCGATCATCAAGGACGTGCGCCTCGACGCTGTCGGTCTGGACACCGAGACGATCTTTCCTGCCGACCTGCCGAACATCCACCAGGGCGAAACGATCAGCGTGTTCGGCCGATTCGCCGATCGAGACAGGTTCACCATGCGCCTCACCGGCCGATCCGCGGGCAAGGACGTCGCCTTCACCTTCACCCGCCGGCTGAGCGAGGCCGACCGCGGCGGCAAGGCCGTCTCCACCGACTGGGCCTTCTGGAAGCTGCACGACCTGTACTCACTGATCATCCGCGAGGGCGAACGCCCCGAACTGCTCGACCAGGTCGAGGCATTGAGGAAAAAATATGGGCTTAAGACGCTGTACTAAAGCGGTTGCGCGGTTCGTGTTTTTTATTGCTCTGCTTGTGCTTATGAAGCCAGGCGGCGTCTACGCCCAGGGTGCCGAACAGGCCCAGCCGCTCAACATCGTTTGGCTCAGCGTCGAAGACATGAGCCCCTGGATCGGGCCTTACGGCGACAAGACCGTCCCGACGCCGAACCTCGACCGGCTCGCCGCCGAGGGCGTGACGTACGACAACGCGTTCGCGACCTCGCCGGTCTGTGCGCCGGCGCGCTCGTCGCTCATCACCGGCATGTTCTGCACACGCATCGGCACGATGCACATGCGTAACGGCAGCCCGAGCAGGGCCGCGGTCCAGAGGAACCCGGACGCGTACAAGGACATCCCCGGCTACGAGGGCCTGCCCCCGGCGTGGGTCCGGTGTTTCCCTGAACACCTGCGCGCCGCCGGCTACTACTGCACAAACAACTCGAAGAAGGACTACCAATTCAAAGAACCGGTGACGGTCTGGGACGTATCTTCCGGCAAGGCGCACTGGCAGAACCGCGCGGATGACCAGCCGTTCTTCGCGGTGTTCAACCAAACCGGGACGCACGAGAGCCGGGCGTTCCCCAAGGCCAGGCGCACACCGGAGGTGGTCAAGCCCGAAGACGTGCCGGTCCCGCCGATCTACCCCGACACGTCCAATGTGCGTGATGCGCTCGCGCGGACGTACAACAATATCGCCGCGATGGACAGGTGGGTTGGCGAGAGGATCAGGGAGCTTGAAGACGCGGGCCTGCTCGACCAGACGGTTGTCATCTTCTTCAGCGACCACGGCGTCGGCCTGCCACGCGGCAAGCGGTCCTGCTTCGACACGGGCCTGCGCGTCCCGCTGATCGTCCGCTACCCCGACGGCCACCCCGGAACAAAACTCGCGGGCACGCGCGACGGGCGCGTTGTCAGCTTTGTTGATTTCGGCCCCTCGGTACTGTCGCTGGCAGGGATCAAGCCGGACGAGCGGCTCGACGGCACGCCGTTCCTGGGTGAACACGCGGTCGAACGCGATGACTACAGGAACGGCCACGCGTTTGCGAACGCCGACCGCTTCGACGCCGAGCGCGAGCAGACCCGCAGTGTCTCGGACGGCCGATTCCGCTACACCCGTAACTACAAAACGGATGTGCCGTATCTGATCCGCAACGCGTACCGTGAACAGATCCCGATGACCTTTGATCTGTATGAGCTTGAAGATACCGGCCCGCAGCGGCCCGAGCAGTGGCAGTTTGCCGCGAAACAGCGCCCCGCCGAGGCGCTCTACGACTCACAAACCGACCCATGGGAAACCAATAACCTGATCAACGCACCTGAGCACCAGGCACGCATCGCCGCGATGCGCAAGCAACTCGACGCCTGGATCGAAGATACCGGCGACCTCGGGTTCGTCTTGCCGGAAACAAGGCTGGTCAAAGACCACATCTGGCCGGGGGACGGGCAGCAGCCGGTGACGCCGGCGGGTGAGTTGTTCCCATCTAAGGCCGAGGGCTTGTACCACCTGGTGTGCAAAGATCGGGGCGCGTCGATCGGGTATCGGCTAAGCAAGGACGGCAATTTCACCGGGCCGTGGCGTGTCTATCAGAGAACCGCGTTTGAAATCGATCCGGCGGTGAAACGCATCCAAATCCAGACCCACCGCATCGGGCACAAACCGACGACGGCTGTGAAACAGATCGGCGGCGAGTAGCACGTTTCGCGGGTGGCGCGCGGCGTCCCGTGCGAGTCATGATAGATGGTTCGAGCGGGACGCGGCGCGTCACCCGCGAAACGGTAACCTTTCCCTATGCGCATCCTCCTCCAACGCGCCTCGCACGCCTCGGTCGTCGTCAACGACGAAACCGTCGGCAAGATTGACCTGGGCTACCTGCTGCTTGTCGGCGTCGGAAAGGACGACAACGCCGACACGGTAAACAAGCTCGCGAAGAAGATCGCCAATCTCCGCTTGTTCCCGAACGACGCGGGGAAGTTCGACCGGTCGCTGCTGGATGTCCAAGGCGGCGCGCTGGTCGTCTCGCAGTTCACGCTCTTCGGCGATGCCCGCAAGGGCAACCGCCCGAGCTTTATCGACGCCGCACCGCCGGAGCTGGCCGAGCCGTTGTGTGACGTGTTCGCGGAGCGCTTGCGTGAGCTGGGTGTGCAGCGGGTTGAGGCCGGGCGGTTCGGCGCGCACATGGACGTTTCGCTATGCAACGACGGGCCGGTGACGCTGTGGCTGGATTCGGAAACGCCATGAGGCGTCGCGGGCGACGCATAGCGTCCCGTGCGATTTATTTGTCACTGCTCGAGCACGGGACGCCGCGCGTCGCCCGCGACACGGTGTCAATCCAAGTCCTTGAACCAACGCTTCCACGCCGGGACGGGCGGCAGGGCGAACATCTTGTTGTCCTTAAACGAGAACGCGACGGCGAAGGCCTCGCCGGTGATCTCGCTGCGCATGACCGGGCCGAGCGCTCGGCCGTCCGTCGAGTTATTACGGTTGTCCCCGATCATCAGGTATTGGTCGTCCCCGAGTGTCACCGGGCCATAGTTGGTCATCGCCGCACGCGACAGGATCAGCACGGTGGCTTGTGAGAGTCCGCGGAGTTTGTCTTGTTCCTCAGCGGACATGCCCTGTATTGATTTATCTAAGGCACCGCGAAAAGCCTCAAACGGCACTTCACGGTCATCGATAAAGAATCGATGACCATCGATTTTAAATCCGTGAGCGGCCAGCGTATCTGCGGCTTCGCCGGTGGTGTATCGTTCGAGCAAGGCTTCCGAGAATTGGTGGTAATCCACCCGTTTGTCAGCGATAAAGAGTATGCCGTCTTTCGCGGTTGCCAGCACTGTGGGCTTGGTGCCGTTCTTCTGGAGTTCATTGTTGTAATCGGGCCCGTCCTGCCAGAGCCCGCGTTGGATGAATCCTTCATCGACGAGACTGCGCTCGCCGTCTGGGTATTCAACAACCTGCGAATCCATCAGCCACCGGTCCGGGATATGTTGGATAATGCGTGTTTCACCGAGCAGGGTTTCTTCACGGTACGTCACCGGCTCGTACTGTGCGAGTTTTTTGCGCGGGTTGGCGGGGTCTTGCACGAAATACTTAGTCGTCGGCGGCAGCCCCTCCGCCGCCGCGTCGAGGTCGGTGTAAGTCGCCGCGGTCCCGTTGATGGTCAGCACGCCTCCGGACATTTCCACCGTGTCGCCGGGGATAGCGACGATGCGTTTGACCATGCGGACCTTGGTAACCGGGTTCCAGAAGGTGACGATGTCCCCGCGGGCCGGGCCGCCGCCCCATGCGATCTGGGGGATGCCGTCCAGCGGGTTGTCGAACTGCGGGCCGATGAACGGGATGCCGATCTCCGGGCCGGTCAGCGGGAACTGCAGGCCGTACGCCAGGCGGTTCACCGCGATGCGGTCGCCGACGTGGATCTCCGGCTCCATCGAGCCCGAGGGCACATCGTTCCAATCGATCAGCATCGAGCGGACGACGACGACGATGAGGATGACCGAGCCGACGGGCTTGATCCAGTTGTGCCACAGCCTGCCGCCGAACGTCGTCGGCTCGGGCTTTTCTTTCTTGCCCTTCTTCTTGTCCTTGGCGGGCTTGGTCTCCGCGGAGGGCGTGAGGATTTTTTTCTTCGGCCCAGGGCCGGGTGTGCTCGTTGGGCTCAAGTTGTCGTTGCCTTCGTCGGGCATGGTGTTGCTCGGTGTTTAGCCGCGACGCGACGCGTCGCCGGTGCATTGACGTTTGATACACACCTGGGTGTTTGCCTGCGACGCGACGCGACGCGGCTATTGTTCCTGGGCTGGCGGGGCAGGGGATTGTACCGGGGCTCGCGCTTGGAACAGGTCCGATCGCGGGACGTAGCGTGCCGTGGCTTCGGTCTCGCCCTCTACGGTATCGGCCGATTCGAGGTGCATGCCCACCACCGGCGTCCGCTGGGCGTAGGGCCCGTCCAGCAGGCGGACCATCACCAGCACGCGCGTCTGCGGGTTGTCGCGGTCGTCGATCACTTCTACGAACCGCACCGGGGTCTGTTCATCGACCACGCCGATCAGGTCGGGGAAATTGTCGATCGATTCGCGCAGCTCCGCGATCCGGGCCGCAGAGCGTCGGCCGGGCGCGTTGGCGGGCAGGTCCTCCCGGGCGGGGAAGAGGGCCTTGCGCCCGTCCGACAGGTAGCCCAGGATCAGGGGGCGTTTGAGGGTGTACACGGCGTCGGGGTCAAAGCCGTGGTCTAACTCTGCTTCGTTCAACGACTGCGTCGCGGCGCTGAGCTGCGACCGGAAGAGCTTGGTCAGCCCCCAGCCCAGGCCGACGGCGATGACCAGGAATAAGGCGGCGCCCAGCCAGGGCCCGCCGATCATGTCGCGGGACGGGCCTGTGGTTGCACTGTGTTTTTGGGGTTGATCAGCCATCGTGTTTCGCGGGTGGCGTGCGGCGTCCCGTGCGAGTCATGATAGATGGTTCGAGCGGGACGCTGCGCGCCACCCGCGAAACGGTCAGTCGATGCTGAACATCGCCTCGACGAAGCTCGCGGGGTCGAAGGGCTGGACGTCCTCGGGTGTCTCGCCGACGCCGACGAACTTGACCGGGAGGTTGAGCTCTTCGCGGATGGCGATGACGATCCCGCCACGCGCGCTGCCGTCGAGCTTGCTCAGGAAGATGCCGGTCACATCGGTCGAGTCGGCGAAGACCTTCGCCTGGTTCACGCCGTTCTGCCCCGTCGTCGCGTCGATCACTAGAAGGACCTCGTGAGGCGCACCGGGAAGCTGTTTCTGCACCACCCGGCGGATCTTGCTCAATTGGTCCATCAGGTGCGCCTGCGTGTGCAGGCGGCCGGCGGTGTCGAGGATGAGCACATCGACGCCGCGCGCGATCGCGGCCTGGGTCGCATCGAACGCGACCGCGGCCGGGTCGCCGCCCTGCTGGCCCTTGACGACCTCGACGCCCAGGCGACCCGACCAGACCTCGAGCTGCTCGACCGCCGCGGCGCGGAACGTGTCGCACGCGCCGAGCAGGACGGACTTGCCCTCGGCCCGCAGGGCGCTGCAGATCTTGGCGATGCTGGTGGTCTTGCCCGCGCCGTTGATCCCGCAGACGAGGATGACGGTCGGCCCTTGGCCCGTTTCCGCCATGCGCAGCGATCGATCTTCCGGGGGGAAATAGGCCGCGAGCTGGCCTTTGAGCGCCGCGAGCGCCTCGTCGCCGTTGTTGATCTCCGAGCGCTCCCAGCCGGCCTCGATGTCCTTGCGCAGCTCGATCGCGGTGCGGATGCCGACGTCCGCCTGGATGAGCGCCTTCTCGAGGTCGCGCAGCAGCGGCTTGCTCAGCGGCTTGCCGACAAGCAGCGACCGGATCGCCGACCCGGTGCCCTCGGAGGTACGGGACAGGCCCTTCTTGAGTTTGCCAAAGACGGCTTGGAATAGTGCCATGGTGGGGGTAGGGTACTTGCTGTGGTATCTGGTTGCATTAATATGCTTGAATGATTTTTTGCAGGCGATCTATCGTCATTAATGGCCACAAAATTCGTGGTCGCGGGATGGTTGAACTGGCGCCATATATGAACGAGAGCCGAGCCGCGGGGATACGCAAGATGCGGGTGGAAGAGGGGTGCTCTTATCGTGCTATTGCAAGAAACTGCAAAAAAGCATGGAGAGCAAAGTTTGCATTGACTCAAGGTAACGGCGCAGAGCTTTGTTATCTTGCTGCATTATTGTTTGATGAAGATATCGATAAAAAGCCTTGGAGCTAATCTTTGTTCGATCACTTCTCCAGCGCATCATCCAGCCAGGCGTCCGCGTCGGCGGGCTGTGTTTGCTCGGTCGCGGGACCCTGCGCGTCGCTCGCAACACCGGCTTGGTCTTCCGCGGGCGCGTTGAGGGTCTTGGCCAGCTTGTCCAGCACGCCGTTGATGAACGGCGGGGACTGCTCGGCGGCGTACTGCTTGGCGAGCTCGACGGCCTCGTTGATCGCGACCTTTACCGGCGCGTGGCCCGACACCATCTCGTAGTAGGCCAGGCGCAGGATCGCACGGTCCACCGGCGGCCGGCGGTGTGTCGGCCAGTCGGGGGCGAGCGCGGCGATCTTCTCGTCCGCGCTCGTGCGCTCGGCCCAGGCGAGCAGGGCGAGCTCGGCGGCGAACTTGCGCATCGCGGCGCTGTCGTGGTCCTCATCAAGCGACTCGGCGAGCTCGGCGGCCCCCGGATACCCGGATTCGGTATCGGGTGATTCCGCGGGCGTGGTGACGTCGAGTTGGTAGAGCACCTGCATCGCCAGCCGGCGGAGGTCGCGTCGGTTCGTGGTCATCGCGGTAGTGTATCGCCCCGGATGCAAGCTGGTGGCAGGGAGAGTCCCTCCGTCTAAAGGGACTGTCCGCTTGGGTGCGCGTGAAAAAGCCCCGCATTCACATGCGGGGCTCTGTTGGAGCTGTGGTGCCGGGCTTACTCGGCCGAGCGGCGCCGGCGGATGGCGACCCCGC
>JANQKT010000194.1 GCA_028280965.1 Phycisphaeraceae bacterium | reverse complement strand
GATGACGCCGCCGAGGACTCGCACGACCTGCTGGGCCTGCTCAAGGGCGAGGCCCAACAGGCCCGCACCAGCCATGTCCACAACACGTTCAACAACGCCTGGGCGGTACGTGACGGCGATTGGCTGCTGATTAATAGCGAGAGCGGCACCCACTCCAAACGCGGTGTTGCCGACTGGGAAAAACGCCACGGATACCCGCGTGACACCCTGCCCGTCGAACTCTACAACCTGAAGGAAGACCTCGGGCAGCGCCGCAACTTGGCCGAGCAGCACCCCGAAAAGGTCGAGGCCATGCAGTCGCTGCTTAAGAAGACGCGCGATGATGGACGAACGCGCCCGGTGCAGTCGGACTGAATGCCGCCTCAAACGCTATCGCCCTTCCGCAGATTGGCATGGATCCTGGTCACGACAGGCTGTTTTTGTGGTGCCTGTGGTTCGTACCTGCTGACACGGCACGCACTGGAGAAAATACAAGGCCCCGGGTTATCACGCCGGGGCCTTGGCTGTTGGTATCGAGATGATGCGATTAGCGCCGACGCCTGCACGTTGCGGCCGAGGCAAGGATCAACAAGAGTGCAGATGCCGGCTCGGGCACTTCTGCTGCATTGAGCGGGCCGGTGTATGCGGCAAACGACAGGCCGAAGTCCGCATCGTCCACATCGCCGTCGCCATCGTTGTCACCATCAAACGGCGTCTTGTCGCCGTCTTCCAGCGGTCCGGTGAAATTCGCAAAGGAGATGGCGAAATCAGCATCATCCACATCACCGTCCTGGTCCAGGTCACCAAACAAGAACTCGTCAAAAAAGTCGATGTCCGCAACGCGATCATACGTCAGGTCCGCGAAGCCTGTGAGTGAGAAATTGTCAACAAGGCCGGTAAAGGGCAGACTGCCAAACGTTGCTGAGCCCAGCGTGATCTCAGAAGAGAAGGTCGAGAAAAAGTTCGGCGGCGTGGGGTCGGTGTCGCCCGCGACGAGCACGCCGTTGATAAAGAATTCTGCGCCATTGCCCCCGCGCATGACCGCAACGTGCGTCCACTCATCGAACGAGACGGGAACGGTTGTTTCGCCTTCATCCGGGAATCCGCCGCCGACGGCCCCGATCTCCCAGAACCCGTTTGCCGAAATACCGATCAAACCCTGCTGCGAACCGGTCTGAAAAACGACCTGCTGCGTACCTTGTGCAGACGAGTTGGGGTTGACCCAGGCTTGGCTTAGGATCGAAAAACTTTCGAATACGTTTGTATCGTTCCCCGAGCCAATCACGTCTGCGGTCCCGCCATCGTACGACGCGGCATCGATATAAACGCCGCGCGATCCGCCCCCCGCACTGAAGTCATTGAATGACGTCGCACCATCAAACCCCAAGGCCAGCGTACTGCCGGGGACCGGGCTCGAGCCGGCGACACTCACAAATGTGGCCTGTCCAAACCCGAAATCCGTATTGAGCGCGGGCGCGGCCAGCAGGCTGCTGTCTACCGAGGTTTGGAGATTGCCGGCCGGAAGCGGTCGGGGCGTTGTGCCGGGCACCTCGATCCAATAGAAACCGGCCGCGCCGTTGGTTCCGACCACCAGGCCATCGGTAATGCTGTCGGCAACGGTCGTCGTCGTAACGCCGTTGGAACCTTCTTCAAAGTCGTAGAGCCGGTACGTGTTGCCCGCATCCGCATTGAATGCAAGCCCAGCTGACGCAGCTACCCCTGTAGCCAACAGCAGGCTATTTCGCCCGGCGTTCTCGGCAACTCGATTCCTCATAATTCTTGCTCCTACAATTGTGGAAGTGAAAGAAGAACACACAAAGTGCAGCGATAGGGAAAACCAAAACGTAGTCTAGCGAACGCTGTGATTCAAAGCAATGCTTATCTTTACACTGAAAAAACCTTCCGCAGCATCGCAAGGGACTTGGGCACCGCGGTCATCGCGTCTTCCTTGCCCTCGAACTCCAACGAGATATAGCCGCGGTAGTCGACCTTCTTCAGGATCTCCGCGACGCGGGGGTAGTCGATATCGAGGGTGTACCAGTTGCCGCCGCCGTAGTACGTCTTGGCCTGGACGAAGACGGCGTCGGGGGCGATCGCCTCGTACTGGGCGTACTGGTTCTCGAGGAAGTTGCCGGTGTCCAGCGTGACGCGCAGCCAGGGCGAGTCGATCGCGTTGACGACGCGCATCACGCCGTCCGCGTCCCGGCCCAGGCCCCAGTGGTTCTCCAGGCCCATCACCACGCCGCGCTTCTCCGCCTCGCGGGCCAGCCGGTCGTAGCAGTTGATCACCCACTCGAAGCCCTGTCGGTCGGTGTAGCCCTCGAGCGTCGGCTCGATGCCCTTGTTGGCCATGAGCGCGTCGAAGCTCTCGCTGGTGCCCCACCGGCCGGTGTTGACACGCATCGTCGGGATGCCCAGGTCGTAGGCGAGCTCGAGCGAGGCGATCGTGCGATCGATGTTGGCCTTACGCTTCGCCTTGTCGGGCGTGACAAAGCCCTGGTGCGTGCTCAGCCCGCAGAGGTTCAGGCCGTTGATCAGCGCCGCCCGCTTGATGGCCCGGCGGTAAGGCTGGTCCCGGCGGTGCATCTGGACTTCGAGCAATTCAACGCCGTCAAAGCCCATCTCGGCCGCGTGGTCGATGCACTCGATCATCGTGGCCGGCTTCTCGTCGCGGAAGTGCCAGAATGAGTAGGTCGAGACGGCGATCGGGTTGCCCACGCGTGCGCCGCTGGCGGCCTGCTGGCGCGCGGCGGGTGCGTTCAGTGCGGGCGACGCCGAGCATGAGGCGGCGGCGCCCAGCGTGGTGGCGGCGGAAGCGGCGAAGAAGGCGCGGCGGTTCATGAGGGTGGGCATCGCGGGGCTCCAAGAACATCAAGAGATTGAAAAAATGCGTGGCCGAAGTGGCGGGGCGATTGTAATACAAGACACAGTGATGCGGAGGCGTAAAAGAATACGCCGGGACGGCTCGCCTACGAGCCGTCCCGGCGCATCGAATGGAGCCGAGGGGGATCGAACCCCTAACCTCTGCATTGCGAACACAGCGCTCTCCCAATTGAGCTACGGCCCCGCAAGGGAGGGGTATTGTCATCGCCTACAGCCGCCCGGTCAAGTTGACGGGTTGGTGCGGGCCTGAAAAAGTGCTGGACTTTTGACCATTAGTCGAAGTACACTTACATGTGTCCGGGGCCCGCCCGGACGCGGAACAACGCCGCCGCCTTGTGCGTCAAACCAAAACAGACGTGAGACAAGGCGGCCCAGCGCCGCGACGCGTGGAACGGCAACGGCAACATCCTTCCCTCCTTGGCCCGAGCCGCACGCCCATTCCGATCGACTTATAATCCGCTTGACGTATCCGCGTTGATCGGGTGTGCCGTCCCAGCCGGTGTGACCCGGCCGGCGATCTGCAAGAGATGCTGCCCTTACCAAGGAGCAACCGATGTCGAAGAAGAACGAGGCGTGGGGGGTCGAGGTCGGCGCCCAGGCCATCAAGATTATGAAACTCGCCCGGTCGGGCAACGGCGTGGTGCTGGAAGACTTCGAGGTCATGCCGTTCAAGCACGTGCTGACTACGCCGGACCTGAATGTCGATGAGGCCATCCGGGTCAACCTCGAGTCGCTGGCTCAGAAGCACGAGTTCGAGAAGTCGAATGTCGTCGTCTCCGTGCCGGGGCACATGGCGTTCGCCCGGTTTGCCAAGCTCCCGCCGATCGAGTCGAGCAAGGTCAAGTCAATCGTCGCATACGAAGCCCAGCAGCAGATCCCGTTTCCGATCGAAGAGGTCGAGTGGGACTACCACGTCTTTGAGGAAGAGGATGCGCCTGACATCGAGGTGGGCATCTTCGCGATTACCAAAGAGAAGGTCGCCCACTTTCTGTCGAACTACCGCTCGGTCGGGATCGGTATCGACAGCCTGACCCTCTCGCCGGTCGCGGTCCACAACGCGTTTGCGTTCGATGCGGCGGAGGACGGGGCCGATGGCAGCACGGTGTACCTGGACATCGGCACGGTCTCGACGGACATCATCGTCGTCGAAGAGGGCGGGATCTGGCTGCGGACGCTGCCCTTGGGCGGCAACCACTTCACCAACGCGCTGATGAAGCAGTTCAAGATCAGCTTCGCCAAGGCCGAGAAGCTCAAGCTCGAGGCCGGCACGAGCAAGTACGCCAAGCAGATCTTCCAGGCGATGCGCGGGGTGTTCAGCGACCTGGTCTCGGAGATCCAGCGGTCGCTGGGCTTCTACCAGTCGCTGAACCGGGACGCGGAGCTGACGCGGATCGTCGGTGTCGGCTCGACGTGGAAGCTGCCGGGGCTGCAGAAGTTCCTCAAGCAGAATTTGCAGATGGACGTCGTCCGGCCGGACGGGTTCAGCCGCCTGGAAGTGGACGGCCGGCGCGCCGCGGAGTTCTCATCGGTTGCGGTGAACATGGCGACGGCGTATGGCCTGGCGCTGCAGGGCCTGGGGCTGGCGACGGTCGATGCGAACGTCCTGCCGCAGTCCATCCTCCGCCAGCGGATGTGGAAGGCCAAGCAGCCGTGGTTCGGTGCCGCGGCGGCGTGCGTCGCGGGCGCGGCGGTGGTCGGCGGGGTCATGATGCTGATGAAGAGCGGCAGCTTCGACGCCGCCTACTCCCCGTCGTTCCAGGACGACATCAACCAGACCATCGGCGACGCTCAGCAGTATAAGACCCGCTACGCCGAGGAGGTCGTCGCCAACGACCCGCGCCCGGGTATCCGCAACTTCCGCCGGAGCTTCGATTACGCCAACCTGTACCCGAAACTGCTGGAAGATGTGTCGGCGGCGATGGCAACGATCCAGCCGCACGAGGCGGTCCAGAAGGCCGACTGGAACAGCCGGGAGGACCTCGAAGCGATCGCGGCGATCGATCGCAAGGACCGCCGGCAGGTCTGGGTCACCAGCGTGACCACGGAGTACAAGCAGCCTGAAACCTCCGAAGACGGTGGGCTTGGAACCGAAGACTATTCTGCGGCGGCTGATCCAGCCGGCGAGTTCACCGAGTTCGGCGACGAGTACCCCGGCGGCTACGGAAACCTCGGTGGCTTGGGGCCCGGCGGATTCAGCGGCGGGGAGTTAGGCGACTCGACCACCAACGCCTCGCTCACACCCGTGCCCTTCCCCGAAATAGACACCGGGTTTGATGATGGCTTCGACGATACGGGCGATGACTACGCCGAAGAAGGCATCGAGGGCGGCACCGAGACCGACCCATCCGAGCCGGAGGTCGACCCGGAGGACAACCCCGCGCCGCGGATCATTGTGACGGTGCGCGGCGAGACAACGATGGACGGCTCGACGATCGCCAGCCTGCTGGACGAGCTTTTCGTGGGATGGATGGAGGAGCACGCCGAGCGGGACGACCGCCCGTACATCCTCGTCGCCGAGCTAAATGAGACGGGCTTCCGCCCGCGTGGGATCGCCGACGGGACCGGTGATAGCGGCGGGGGCGGCATCGGGGCCGGGCTCGGTGCAGGCGATGGCGGCGGCTTCGACAGCGGCGGCCTGCGGCGCACGCCCACCCCCAAGGCCCCCGAAGGGTCGCCGGGCCTGGGCCTGGGCCTCGGCGACGGCAGCCCGCTGATCCAGCCCGGCGGCCCCGGGTCTTTGGACGGCGGCCTCGGCGGCTTAGGCGGGCCCGGCTC
>JANQKT010000145.1 GCA_028280965.1 Phycisphaeraceae bacterium | reverse complement strand
GTGCAACGCATTTGAGATGGCCCATGGGACGCTGCGCGTCGCCCGCGACACGGGGCTTAGCCCAACCGGTCGGTCGCGACATGGTAGTGCGGGTCTTCGCTGATGTTGACCTCGACGAGGTCGCCGGCCTTGTCCAGCAGTTGGGCGCACTCCTCGCTGAGGTGGACCAGGTGCAGCCGCTTGTCCTGGGCGCGGTACTTCTCGGCGATCGCGTTGATCGCTTCGAGCCCGGACTGGTCGTAGACGCGGGTGTAGTAGAAGTCGATCACGATGTCTTCGGGGTCGTCCGCGGGTTTGAACAGCTGCTTGAACGACTCGACGGAGGCGAAGAACAGCGGGCCGTGGAGCTGGTAGATCTTGCTGCCGTGCTCGTTGTGCTTGATATCGGCGCCGATGTGAGTTGCATGCTGCCAGGCGAAGACGAGCGCGGAGATGACCACGCCGACGAGCACCGCGAGCGCGAGGTTGTGCGCGAAGACGGTGATCAGCACGACGCTGAGCATGACGATCATGTCGGCCTTGGGCATCCGGCGGAACATCTTGAGCGTCGCCCACTCGAAGGTGCCGATGACGACCATGAACATGACCCCGACCAGCGCCGCCATCGGAATCATGCCGATCCACGGGCCGAGGAAGAGGATAAAGGCGAGGAGCATGAGCGCCGCGACGATGCCCGAGAGCCGGCTGCGCCCGCCGGAGTTCACGTTGATGAGCGACTGGCCGATCATGGCGCACCCGCCCATCCCGCCGAAGAACCCGCAGGCGACGTTGGCGACGCCCTGGCCGACGCACTCGCGGTTGCCGCGGCCGCGCGTCTCGGTGATCTCGTCGATCAGCGACATCGTCATCAGCGACTCGATCAGCCCGACGCCGGCGAGGATCACCGCGTAGGGCCAGACGATCATGAGCGTCTCCCACGCGCCGCCGAGCGTGAACAAGCCCTCGGGCAGGACGGCGACCGCGAAGAGTTCGCCGAGCCCGCCTTCGATCGCTTCGCCACCCATCATGTCGGTGACGTTGTGCGTGCCCAGGCCCAGCGGCTCAAGGAGGAAGATCGCGATGAGCGAGACGCCGAGGATCGCGGCGAGCGAGGACGGCACGGCCTTGGTCAGTTTCGGCAGGAAGTGGATAACCGCCATGGTCAGCAGGACGAGCGCGGTCATGATGGCGAGCGCGCCGCCTGTGATGTAGCCGCCGTCTTGCTTGAACGATTCGAGCTGGGCCAGCCCGATGACGATCGCCAGGCCGTTGACGAAGCCGACCATGACGGGGAAGGGCACCATGCGGATGAGCTTGCCCAGGCGCAGCAGGCCGATAGTGATCTGGATCAGCCCGCACAGCATGACCGCGACGAAGAGGTACTCCACGCCGTGCTTGGCGACGAGCGCGACCACGACGATGGCCATCGCACCGGTCGCGCCGGAGATCATGCCCGGGCGGCCGCCGAAGATCGAGGTGAGCAGCCCGATCATGAACGCGCTGTACAGCCCGATCATCGGGTTGACGCCGGCGACGAAGGCAAACGCGACGGCCTCGGGCACGAGCGCGAGCGCGACGGTCAGGCCCGAGAGAATGTCGGGCAGGGGCCTTGGCGGCACAAACCCGCGCAGCGCTGCGGGACGCCAGTCGGGTGATCCATCAACAACACTAGTATTCGCGGCGGTCATGTCGGCCGTTTCGTCCGGTGGATCGGTTGGTGGGGGAGGTATCGCGCGGTGTGGTGCGCATCAGGCAGGCGGGGGAGTTTATCGTCGGGGCTGGAGAGATGCAACGAATCCAGGTGTTTCGCGGGAGACGCGCAGCGTCCCATGCGGATTATCTCAAACACTTTGCGTGGGACGCTAGGCGTCTCCCGCGACACGTATGGTCATTCCCATCGATTTATGAGAACCACTCCAAATGGGTGTTCTATCACTTGTGAATCAAACCGCTGGGCATATACCTGACCCGCTCGAACGCGAGTCGTGTGCGTGGTAGCTCGGGCACGCCGAGCGTGTCCCAGACCACGGGTCGTTGCCAGGGCCGTATGCCATCGGGGTCGAGTTGCCAGAGCGAGACATCGGCCGGTTGCCCGATGCGCGGGCCGGCGGTGTGTCGCAGGTCATCGCGTAGGGTTTCGTACAGACGCGTCGGGGTCATCAGGCGCATGCCGCGCGGCAGGCGATGACCGATTGCGTCATCGCCGTGCAGCGCCTCGGCCAGGCTCCAGCCGACCATATTCGCGCACTGACGGCCGCGCAGGCGGTAGCGGTCCTCGCCGCCGCGCATGCGGTCATACGTGTCCTCCCAAAAGGCGGTGATCGACTCGGCTTGTGCATCGGTCACCTCTACACGCACCACCGCGATCAGCGAACCGGTTGGGTGGACCTTGCCCGGCAGGTCGTCGAGCACCTCGGCCAGCGTCCGGTCGGCCTGCCATTGCTGGCCCGGGTCGTCCCACCACGGACCGGCCGGGGAGTTGAACGCCTTGAGCCGTTGGTGTTTAGCAACACGCTGCGGGCCGAAGTCCCAGTACTGTCGATCCACTGCGATGCCCGAATGGCCGACGACCCCGCCGGGGAGGACCGAGCTGAGCGCGATGACGACCGTGACCTCGCGCCGGTCGGGGGCGTCATGCGCCAGATCGCTGGGCCATGCGTCGTCGTCGGTGTTATGCTGCTTTGGTGTTGTTGAACAACCCGAAAACATCAAACCGATCAACAGTACGAACCCCATGATTCCCACACCCTGTTGTGTCATGTCTGCTGCGCTGCTTTCTGTACAAAGCCCGGCCGACGGAAGACCAGGCGCTGGTAGAGATAGCCCAGGCCGACGAGCGTGACGCCCAGGCCGAAGAAGCTGAAGACCCGGTACAGGTTCTCCAAACTCGCGGTGTCGATGAGGAACACCTTGCCGACCGCGATGAGCAGCACGGCGAGCGAGCCGTAACGCAGCGTATCGAGCCGGGTGAAGACGCCGGCGACGAGCAGGCTTGCGCCGAACAGCACCCACGCGAGCGAGTATGCGTAGCGCTCGGCGGCGATCGCGTCGCGACTCAAAAGCAGCACGCCGTCACCGCTGAAGCCCTGGCGGACAAACAGGCTGATTGTCATGAAGCCGAGGCCGATCGCCAGGAAGCCAGCCAAGCGGGCGTACTCGGGGCGGTCTCTGCGCCGCCAGTACTGCGCGAGCAGGGTCAGGCTCAGGATTGCCGGGCCGAACAGGTACCACAGGCCGTTGAAGACCGGTATCGCGCCGACGGATTGCTCGGTCCACAGCGGGTTGAGCGCGAGTGCGCTACCGATCAGCGCGGTGCCCAGCCCCGCGGTGAAGACGATGCGCCCGGCTTGCCGCGTGATGGACTGGTCGGGGCTCATAGCGCCGAGCAGCTGGACGAGCCCGCCGAGCAGCATCCAGGCCAGCGCGTAGGTCGCGCACTCGAACAGGCCGACGGTCGGCGTGTGCAGGTCGGTGAAGTGGAAGCCGTTGCGGACCTGCAGCGCCGCGAACAGCGCGACGAGCGTGATCGACATCGCGCGCAGCGCCGCCTGCAGCTCGGGCAGGTTGTCGAGCGCCCGCCGACGCAGCCACAGCGCCATCAGCCACGCGGGCAGGAGGTACAGCCCGACCAGGCCCAGCACGAGTCGCCAGCCGGCCTCGGCGGTCGGGTCGAGGATGGGGTTGCCCAGCATCAGCCCGCCGAGGAACCCGACCACCGCGCCGATGCCTGCAATACAGACCGCGGCCTCACGCACCGCGTCGTTGCGCCAGCGGTTGGCGACGAGCAGGCCCAGCAGCCCGCCGAGCATCAGCACGCAGGCGTAGGCCGACCACTCGTACAGCTCGAACCGCTGGGCGGTGAAGTCGCCGGGGTGGAAGGCCTGCCGGGTCAGCGTGGCCAGCAGCCCGCCGAGCGTGCCGAGGGTCAGCCAGGTCATGCGCCGGGCCGGGTCGTGCTCGTTGGCTTGGCCGGCGCACCACGCGATCAGGCCGAAGCCCAGCGCCGCGAGCGCGTAGACCGGCAGCAGCGTGTTGAACACCGCGATGCCTTGGATGTCCATCGCGAACGGCCCGGGGATGACCAGCAAAACCGCGGCGATCGCCGCGACGACATACGACGCGACCAGCAGCGGGCGGATAAACAGCTTGCGGTCAACCAGCGCCGCCGCCGCCGAGACGAGGGCCAGGCAGACCGCGATGCGCGGGTGGCTGAGGCCTTGCACGATCGCGATACAGACCAGCCCGAACGCCGTGAGCATGAACGCCGCGATCGGCCAGTCGTGCTCTGCCCGACGTCGCATCACCCACGGCACCGCGCCCAGCACGTACACCGCGCCCAGCCCCAGCGTGTACGGCCACCACATTTCACGCCAGCCCATGTCGGCCTGGTTGACCGCGATGAGCACCGCGTAGTACGCCGGTCCGGCGAGCACGCTGAGCAGCGCGAACACGCGCCTGCGGTCGCAGCGCCAGGTGCAGAGATAGCCGCCGAGTATGTAGAGCGCGCCGTAACCAAGCGTGGTCGCGCTGAGGGTAGCGGTGCCTTCGCCGACGCCGGACAGCAGGACCATCAGGCCCAGGCCCATGGTGACGAAGGGGATGAACAGGTAGCGGCGGTCCAGCCGGGCGAGGACGATCGTGCCCGCGGCGACCAGGCCGAGCATCCACAGGTCGCGTGTCGTAAACCCGCCGAGGCCGGCGAGCAGGGCGACGACCGCCGCCGCCGAGCACACCGCGGCGATGGACAGGCCGATCGCCTGGGCACGCGTCGTTTGGCTCGCCGACGGGTCGTGGTGCAGGCGCGCGGTCTGGACGAGGTAGGCCACCGCCGTGCCGACGATGAGCATCGCGGTGAGCGTGCGCTGGTAGGCGCCGCCGCCGATGAGCGTGTAGCCCAGCGACCAGACCACGGTGAACAGGAGGGTCAGCAGGCTGATGCCGAACCAGCCGCGTCGGCCGGTGACCGCGAGGATGCCGACCTCCAGCGCGAGCAGGTACAGCACCATGCCCGCCGTCGCTCCGCCGAGCGGGTCGCCGAGCAGCGGCGGGAGCATGAACCCGCCGACCATGCCGAGGACCGCGACCGCCCGGCCGTGGCGGAGCGACAGCACGATCGCCGCCGCCGTGATCACCGCCATCATGGCAAACGCCGGCCCCGCGTTGAGCAGGCCGTACAACTCGTGGCCGGCCAGCACCGACGCGTACAGCACCGCGACCGCCGCGCCGCACAGTGCCTGTGAAATCAAGCCAACGCGTGTGCGTGCCCACTCGCCCACGCCCCACAGCACGACACCAAACACCGCCGCGCCGATCACGCGTACGGGCGGGGTGATGATGTTCTTGTCAAACCCGAGCTTGAGCAAAAACGCCGCGGTGAGCACCAGCGCGATCGCCCCGATCCAGACAAACACTTTTCCCGCGAGCATCTCTTCGAACGATAGGGTGCGCGCAGCCGTGTGCGCATCGGTTGTTGGTGTGTCGTGCCCATCGTGTACCCATGGAGCGGAAGAACTCGGCGTCGTGGGACCGCAGGCTTCAACTCGAACCGGCTCATCGGCCGTGGGCATCTCTCCCTGCAGAGCCTCTCGCACGGTGCCCGGCTTCTCCAGCGTATTCAGCGCCGGCGGCGCTTTCGGCCCGAGTGGGGCGAAAGGCGTGCTCTCTTCAGAGGCCGACTTACCCGCATGGCCATGGCCGGCATCACCTGTGTCAGCGGCCTCTAAGCCTTGCTCAACAGCCGGTTGAGCATCAAGCGTGCTCGCTGCCTTTGCGTACGCCTCAAGCTGGCTGCTGAATTGTTTGCGTTCGCGCTCAAGCTCGGCGACCCGATCAAGCGCTTCACTCAACTGCCGCTCAACACGGCGGAGCACCGGTTCGAGCCCGGCGGCTCGCTGGTTCGCGGTATTCGCACGGGCCAGCGCGATCGGCGCCACGAGTACGGCCATCAGCATCGCGAGGGCGATCAAGACGATCGGCAGGACGATCAGTTCCATAGGTGCCACCTCAGTAAGCGTATACTTACATAAAAGGTCGACCAGATCAATCCCGATCTTTTGATTTTTCGTAAGTTATTTTATATCAATAGTTAACGAGGCTAATCCAGTTCTTTGATCCGGATGTTTCGGTACTGCCGCACGCTCGCCGGCCCGCCGTGAAGCTGCAGGCCGATGGCGCCTCTGACCTCGATGAACTTCTCGTTCGTTTCGGTGTAGTCGGTGAAGAGCTTGCCGTTGATCCAGATGCGGATGCGTGGGCCCTCGCAGCGGACGACGTAGTCGTTCCAGCCGTCCCAGTGGATGTCCTTCTTGAGGTCCACATCTTTCTCGTGCTGCCCCAGCAGGCCGCGGCCGCGCGACTGGTCGTACAGCCGGCCCCAGTACTTGTGGCCCATGTCGGCCTGGTACCCCGCCATCGCGCCGGTCTTCTCATCGTAGGACGAGCGGAACTGGATCCCGCCGTTGGTCTGCTCCGGGCCGATGGCCTTGACCTGAGCGCGCAGCTCGAAGTTGTAGTAGGTCTTGTCGTGCGCCGCGTACATCGTCTTGGGGATCGGCTTGTCCATGCTGCCCGCGATGAGCACGCCGTCCTCGATCTTCATCCAGTCCTTGTCGATGGCCCAGCCGTCGGTGTGGCCTTTGCCGAGGATGGTCACAAAACCCTCGTCTTCATCCAGGTGTTCGTGGCCGTGTTCGTCGGCGGGCTCGGTTGCTTTGTTATGCTTCGCGCACTTGCCGCATGCGTTCGCGGCGGGCAGGCCGATAGTGAGCCCAGCCGATGCCACGAGGATCAACAACAATGTAAACCGCGTATAGGGGCGCCGCATGCTGTTCCTTTCAGCGATGAGCAATCGCAAGAGGGGGCAATAAACCTGACGCGCCAGCGTATACAGGCATTACTGCTTCTTATGATCACCGACACTCGGAGCCTGCGGGTTCACTTCCGGACCGAAGTAGCGGAGGATCACCAGGTCCTCAGTCGCTGAGGTGTTCTCGAAGGCCAGACCCGCCTTGGCGGCGCTCTCGGTGACGAACACTTCGTCCTGCGTCAGCTCGTGGAAGCGGATCAGCTTCGGGCAGTCCAGCGTCAGGCCGTTGATCAACCCCGCGCCCTGCACGACGATGAGCGAGCTCGCGCCGTTGTCCGTGATCGTCACTTTGCCGCCGGGCTTGACGGTCAGCTCTTTGGCGCTGAACAACTGCTCGCCGTTGACCTTGCCGTAGACGATCCACTTGTCGGTGTGCGCATCGTCCTGCGTATCGATGATGGGTTCGAGGTAGTTGTTGTCCTTGAAGTTCGGGTCGACGTTCTTGTCCCAGTCCAGCTGATCGACGATGAAGTCGATGTCCTGGTGCTTGTCCGGCGGCATGTCCTTGACCAGCAGGGACCAGGGCACCTCGCGCCCCTCGACCAGGTTCTGATACATGCCGAAGACGTCGCTGCCCCACTGGGGCTCATAAGTGCACAGGCTCCCGGGGGCGTGCAGCACGGCGGGGGGGATGAGCCAGCCGGTGCCGGGCTGGAGTTTGTAGGCCTTGGAGAGCTCAAGGATCTTGTTGTCGCCCTTGTGCCAGTTCGCGATACAGTCGCGCACCTGCTGCCGGGTCGTGCCGGGCTCGAAGCCCATGAACGTGTACGGGAAGTTGTTGCCGACGTTGTTGTGCTGTGGCGGGAAGTAGTACGATTCGGGCTTGCCCTCCTGCCCGACGAGTGCCGCCTGCTCCGCGGTCTGGTGCATGTGGTGGGGGATCGGGCCCATGTTGTCGAAGAACTTCGAATACACCGGCCACTTGTTGTACTTGCCAAAGATCGTGTCGCCGATGATCGCGCCGCCGAGCTCACTGACGACGTCTTTAAGCAGGAAGCGATGGCCATCATGGACGACGTAGGACAGGCCCTCGTCGTGGACCCGGCCCTCGTTGGCCGCCTCTGTGGTCGAGCCGAACCAGCGTTCGTCGATCCCGCCGCGCGACAGGCCGAACGCGTAGGTGTCGTCGGGGTGCAGCTTCAGACGCAAGCCCGGCTGGAGGAACGAGCGCGGCACCCAGTTGGGCGCCAGCCGCAGCAGCCCGCCGGCCGACTCTAGGGCGGCTTCTGCAGCGGCCTTCACGTTCGAGTCCAGTGTTTTAAGGTCCAGCACAGTTGTTGCAGTGGCGGTGGTCACGGGTCGGCCTTCTCGCTTTCTCTGGGGTTCGTTGGTCATGACGACGCCTGTCCGGCCCATGAGTTTACCGCATCACAGCCGGTTAAAGATGGGCCAAGAACCGTTCCGAGTGGGCGTTGTGTTTCGGCCGGTCGGTGTGGGATTGCATCGGTCATGATGTTGGAATGCGGTGTGCACAGCGGGTAGGCCATGCTGCGCGATACACTCCTGCCATGCCGAAATCCACCACCCAACTGCTCATCTCCGCCGCCCGCAACATCCACCTCGGCGATTGCACGTTCGACCGCGACATCCTCGCCCCCGACTGCCCGACGCCGTGGTTCGTCCGCATGCATAGGCTGCACGGCGGGCGGCAGGAAGGCGTCGATGTCATCACGATCGACAACGGCAGGATGCGGCTGCGCCTTAGCCCGACACGTGGCATGGGCATCCTCGACGCGGAGATGGGCCCGCTGCGCCTGGGCTGGGGCTCGCCGGTGAAGGAGGTTGTTCATCCCGCGTTGATCAACCAGCTGCACCGCGGGCGGACGGGCTGGCTTGAAGGTTTCAGCGAGTTTCTTTGTCGGTGTGGTCTTGAGTTCGTGGGCCCGCCTTGCATGGACACCGAGCACCTCGCGGTCGGGGAGCCACCGGCCGGCAACATCACGCTGCACGGCCGGATCGCGAACATCCCCGCCAGCGAGGTCGAGCTCGAGGTGCAGACCAGCGCGCCCTACGCGATCACGCTGCGTGGCGTCGTGCACGAGCGCGCGATGTACGGCCCGAAGCTCGAGCTCACCGCGGAGCTGACCATCGTGCCCGGTGAACAAACATTCACCGTGTCGGACACGGTCCGGAACCGCGGCGGGCAGGCGCAGGAGATGTGCCTGCTGTACCACATCAACCAGGGCCGACCGATCCTGGAAGACGGCGCCCGACTCGTCGCCCCGATCGCCGAGTCTGCCCCGCGTGATGAAGGGTATTCGGACAAGGACATCAAGAACCCCGATCGCTACGGCAAGCCGACACCCGCCAGCCCGGAGCAGTGCCACTTCATGGAGCTCGATGCCGACAAGCGCGGGATGGTAAGCGTGCTCTTGCACAACAAACGCAAGAACCTCGGCCTGGGATTGTCCTGGCCGAAGAAGCAGCTGCCGCACTTCGCGTTGTGGAAAGGCCTGCACGACGAGCGTGACGGCTACGTCACGGGCTTGGAGCCGTGCACGACCTACCCGATGCCGCGCCCGACCGAACGCGAGGACGGCCGTGTGGTGCAGATCAAGCCGGGCGCGGCTTACAAGGCCGGGCTCGAATTCGAGCTGTTTGATGAAAAAGCGGCAGTAACCAAAGCCGCGGCGCGGATTTAACATTTCGTGTCTTCATGTTCAGCTCAGCGGGGCTTGGTTGACCCCAAGCCATCCGCCTGGCCGATGATGAGGGCGAGATGCAGGCCTGTTGGCGCATGATCCATGGCGGTTTTGAAGCCCTGATACGGGGTGTCGCGCTGTTGATCGCGAGCTACACATTGCTCAGCCTGCTGCTTACTCGAGTCGGCCCGACGGGATACGACGCGAATATCTGGTGGGTGGATCTGCGGGCGCTGCCGGATACGTTGCGCGTGCTGGCGCTGCTGGCGTTCAGTGGAGCGTTCTTGCACCGCGCGATTCGGCCGAAGGCGAAAGTAGGCACGGTTTGGACTCGACGGGTTTTACTCGGTCTGTTGGTCTTTGTGCTGTTAATGAACACCATCTCGACGTTGGGGTCGAGTGCGCGTTTAGGCGTGCCCGTGCCGCTTACGGCGGTGCTGGCGGTGTTGGTGTTGCTGATGCTCGGCTCGCCGGGTGTCCGGCCTGCTGTATCGTCATCGTGTTATACGAAGTGCCGCCGTGGCGCAGCGGTCGTTGTGGCCTCGGGCATGGTGGCGGTGGCTGCAGCGCTAGCGCAGATGTTCTGGTTCGGCGAGACCGACTACCGCCGACCCGCCGACGCGATCGTGGTGTTCGGTTGCAAAGCTTATGCCGACGGCCGGCCGTCGCAGGCGCTCGCCGACCGCGTTCACACCGCCTGCGAGCTTTACCACCAGGGCCACGCCCAGACAATCATTATGTCCGGCGGGCCGGTGCGCGGCGCGGCTATCGATGAGCCGCAGGTCATGGCCGACTACGCCGTGTCGCTCGGCGTCCCGCGCGAGGCGATCGTCCTCGACCCTCACGGCCTGGACACGCGGGCCACCGCGACGAATCTGCGCGGCGTGCTTGAGCCCATCAACAGCAGTCAACCGATCCGCATCCTCGCGGTCAGCCACGACTACCACCTGCCGCGCGTCAAGCTGTCGTTCCAACGCGAAGGTGTATTGGCGTATACCGTCCCGTGCGAGGTCCGCCGAGGCATGCCCGGCAAGCCCTACTTCATCGCCCGTGAGACCGCCGCGTGGTGGTGGTACTACCTGCGGCCGTTGGCGTCGGTGAACTGAAGCGGTCTTGAAAGTGCGAAGCTATGCCGCCTGCACATCGATCGGTTCGACTGTTGCAACATGAAGCAGCGAGCAAATCTTGAATTGTGTGGGCAGGCCGTTTTCTGCGGCGATTCACACGAGCAAATCGGTTTTCATCAACATTGCCATTTCGGGGTGGCGCACCTCATACTTCTCGCCACTGGACATCACGAGCCGGAAAGGCTTAAAAGGATGCTCAGACAACAGGCCTCGGAAGGTTGGCGTCGTCATGCCAGAATTTTAGCATCCGTGCCAGCCAAGCCAGACAATGGGTCTTTAGGTTAAACCATTGCCATGTCAGGCTTTGAGCCCGATTGCACGCTCGTATGCTTGCCCTTGCCGCGCTCTTGAATCCACCGGCTCATCGCCTCGCGTTTGCCGCTCCAACCGCTCGCGGTGCGCTGTTTGAGGAACGCGCTGTAGAGCTGGTCAAGCGCATAGCTTAACGAGCCGGTCAAATTCAATCGCTGCTCAATCACTTCGCGTGGCGTTTGTGCTTCGGTGATGTCGGGCAGCAACGCCGCAGAGACGTTGAGCGTGTCGCCACCGAGGGTCAGGTCCCACTGGTTCTCGCCGTCGGAGAGGATCAGCCCGAGCTTGCGTGGCCACTTCCCGGTCTTCAGCGCGTCATCCGATTCGGCCAGGCTGGTCGGCTTATCGCAGCGCACGGCGACCTTCCCGCCGACCTCCCAGGCGCAGTCCATGTCGAGCTGGCGGTGGATCGTGACGAACAGCTCGCCGGCCTTGTCGGTCTCAACAACACCTTCGCTCGCCTCGCACTGCCACCACAGCCAGGTCAGCCACTCGTTGCCGACGAAGTCTTTCAGATCGATCGACTTGGTCACCCACGGGCAGATGGGCGTGTGCTTGTCACGCGGGTTGGCGTCATCCTCGTGGTGGCCGTGATCCACGGGCGGCTTGGTGAAGGCGCTTGGCAGCAGGTCCTCGTAATCGCGCGAGCGCCCGGTCTGGCCCAGGAAGTGCCCGGCCTCCGTCCCCGCGGTCATCGGCACCAGCTCCGCGGCGAACGTCTTGCGGAACAGGCGCACCAACTGCTCAACGACGCTGCCGCTCGCGTTGGCGCACAGCAGCAGACCGTTGCGCAGGTCCCAGGCGATCTGCACCGACTTACTCCTGCGGAACCGCCCGGCGGCGAGGTCTTCCTGTACCTGGCGCGCGGCGAGGTCCTTCGCCTCGCGCTTCTCGGCCTTGCTCGCGTAGCCGGTCGTGCTGTCTGCGGCCGCGGCCTGCTCGTTCATCTTCTGGTACGCCTTCTTCACCTCCCCCGGAACTTTGTGTGTGTCGATACGCAGCCCAAAAAGCGCGAACGGCCCGTACGCGACCTTGTCGTACGCGAACGCGGTGTCCATCAGGTGCTCGGCGGTCACCCACCCGGCCTCAACCTCGTCGGGCGCACCGATCTCCGTCTCGCGGAAGTGGTGCTCGTGCAGCAGGTCGATCAGCGTCTCATCGACGGCAACGGGGGCGTCACCCTGGACACGGAAACGGCAATAGGACACTCGGCCGGAGGTAAGTGGCATGGCCAAGATGGTACCGACGGCCGGCGGCTCGCCCGCTTAGCATCAAACCATCCACAGCGCAACCGACAGGTTAAGAAGTGTTGGTGCTGACTACACGGCTTCGGGCTTATTCCTTGGCAGAAGCTCGACTATGCCCCGTGCGACAAAGAGGATGACAAAAATCAGCAGCAGGGCCCGGGACTGTCCCATGACAAACGCGATCCAGCCGAACGCGTAGGTCAGCCCGCAGGACACCGCGTAGACCCCGGTGCGCAGCTCCCTGCCGAGCGGGGTCAGCGTGCCACGCGTCGGGATCATGACCAGCCAGACGTAGGCGGGGAAGACCGTGCCGTAAAACAGCAGGAACCCGCGGTAGCCCGCCTCGCCCCAGGTCAGGCCGCCGGTGATCCGGTGGTTGGGCAGAGTGCTGACCTGCGCGAGGTAGCCCAGGAGGATCGCGACCCCGCCGGCCGCGACGAGCCAGGCCCGGTTGGCGTGCGCATCGTCCAGCGCCTCGCGGACGTGGACGGTGATGGTGAAGCCGGCCTGGAGGGACAGGTGCACGCCGAGCAGCACCAGCCACACACCGGGCAGCTCGGCGTCGGCCTCGCCCGCAATGAACGGCAGCAGCCGCGCGCCATAGACAATCGAGAACACGATCATCAGCGCAAAAACCACGCAGAAGCCAAAAATAAATGCCGCAGTGCCGGTGCCCGGCTCTGTGCTATAGCGCGCCCGATGAAACGTCAGGTCCAGATAAGGGCACAGCGCAAAACCCGTCAACGCACAGGGGATGAACAGAAGCAGGTCGGTCTTATTGAGCCTGTTGACCTCCGCGCTCGGCCAGGCCCAGTCGGTCAGTTCCCAAGCATCCTGCACTTGCGTTGCCCAGCTGAAACAACCCCAGGAAACCAGCGTCACCCCCGCCGCGACAAACAGCATCGCCGAGCGGTGGTTCTTGAAGCCGAGCGTCGCGCACAGCCCGACGGCGACGACGAGCATCGGCGCCGTCGCCAGCCCGAAGAGCTTGCTGAACAGCCACGCCACAACGAACAGGTGGTACGCGACGGTGATAACCGTGAACTGCTGGCAGGCGGTGCGGTGGTTGCGGACGATGCTGGCCGACCACCCGGGCTTGAGCAGGACCGTCCCCATCGCCGCGGCCCCGAGCACGTTGGGCACCGCGAACGCGACCCAGCCCAGGAGCCCGTAGTCTCGCAAGAGCAGTGCGGGCAGCACCATGCCGATCACCCAGGTCCACGAGCAGCCGAGGAACGCCCCCCACAGCACCGCGGCGCCGGGCCCGCGCGTCAGCGGCTCGCCCGGTTCGGGTTGGTCGGGGTATTGATCGTCTAGCACGATCCGCAGATTGTAGCTGCGATCTGTTGACCACTTATCCGGATTGGTTCCTGATGTGGTACGCTCACGAATCCCGTATCAAGACGGCCGAGGCAGCGGGCTAAGCCCTAAGAACGGGCGCGCCCAGCGAAGCGGCAAGCGTCGCATCGACAACTCGTAGATCAAGTAGCAGACGATCAAGGTGCCCAGGCACACCAATACGAACTTCAGCCAGGCCGAGGTCGGCAGTCCGAATACGAAATACGACAGGAGAAACTGCACAGGCATATGCAGGATGTAGACCGGGAAAACGGATCGGCTGAGGTACGTCAGCATGCGCGATTCACGATTCAGGTGCCGGGAGCCGAAGCCCACAATCGCGAAGATCCAGTTCAGTGATTCAAACGCGACCAAGCTCATTGAAGGTGATTCGAGCTCGAAGACAATCAATCGCACGCCATACAACGTCAGCGCGATCAGCAGCGCGAGCCATCGGAGGCGCTCAGCAGCGCTCCAAAAGACCGAGCCTGCCGAAACCATACAGTACCCCGAGATGAAACAGATCAAACCGAGAACGAGCCCGTGCAGCGTAAACGCGTATGCCTCGTAGCCGGCCGGTTGGAGCAGCACTGCCTCGGCGACATAAGGCAGGCCGAACAGGTAGAGCCCCAACCCCCACGGCACGGCCATGCAGCACCGCAGCGCTCTCATCGGCCAGGCGTCCGGCTTCCGCTTGAGGTACACCATTAGCGGCAGCGACAGGAGGATATAGATGTACAGGTTGGCAAGAAACCACAGGTGCAGGAAATTGAGTGCGTAATTCTCCCGCCAACCGGCCAGGTACATCCCAGCGATCAGAGCGGGCGTAACCAGGAACACAAAGATAATGAAGGGCAGGAGGATGCGGAGGGTTCTGTCTTTTAGCAGGCCCTTCCAATCTCGGCGGCGCATGGCGAAATACGCCCCCATGCCCGAGACCAGGAAGAGGATCGGGATCCGCCAGACGTTGACCGCGGCCAGGGGGATCCAGAGCACTTCGAGCGACTGGTCGTTCTGCGGGAAGCTGATCTTATGCGCGAAAGGCATGAAGCTGGCGACGATGTGATAGACGATCAGCAGAAACAGCGCGATGGTTCTCAGCCAATCGACGTCGTGCCGGCGTGTCGGGGCTGCAATCGATGTCGATCCTGGTCCATGCGGCTCGAAGCGGCTGTCAGATGGGTCTTGGGGTGTTCTATCCATCACAAGCGATGGATCCTACCGATGGCAAGCGCCTCGGTTTCGATAAGTCGGCTGGAGCCTGACGCCGGGATGAGGCAACAAGATCAGTACGCCCGCACCACCCCGATGCAGACGCCTTGGATCTGTAGTTGATCCTTATTGACCACGATCGGCTCGTAGTTATCGTTGGCGGGGACGAGGTGGACGGTGCCATCGTTCTTCGGCTGATAGTACTTCAGGGTGGCTTCGTCGTTGTCGACCAGGGCGACGACGATGTCACCCCGACGGGCGGCGTTGCGCTGCTCGCAGATGACGTAGTCGCCGTCGGCGATGTGGCAGTCGATCATCGAGTCGCCGCGGACCTTGAGGACGAACTTGTTGCTGCTGCCCGAGCCCGGCGGGGAGAAGATCTCCTCGAGGTCCAGGTGCTCGCGGGTCTCGACGGCCTCGATGGGCGAGCCTGCGGCGATCGAGCCGACCAGCGGCAGGCGGGTGTTGCGCTGCTCGTCGGGCAGCTCGAGGTCAGGCGACAGCTCCAAAGAGCGCGCCTTGTTCGCATCGCGGATCAGGCAGCCCTTTTTGATGAGCGCCTCGACGTGCTCGAAGACCGTGACTTTTGAGACGCCTAAGGCTTCGCCGAGCTCTTGCATCGTCGGCGAATAGCCGCGCGAGAGCCGGGTGTCGCGTATCAGCGTCAAGATCTTCATCTGCTTGGGTGTGAGGTTGGGGCTGGCCATCGGGGGCGCTCCTCTCGGGTGGGTTGGGGTTGTCGGTTGGGTTCAGGCCAACAGCTTGTTCAGCAAAGGCGTGGTACGGGCCGGGCTCGAGCGCCCCGGCGGCATCGGGTGTGATTGTGGCGGGCTTGGGTGTGGGCAGGGCCATCGTCCCGCCGTTCCACCGGATCACGCGCACCGCGGGCTCGGCCGGTTCACCGTGACGCGCCCGGGCCAGGCCCGCTTCCATCTCGGTCTGGTCGGCGGCGAGGCGGCCGATCTCGGACTGCTGGCCGGCCAGCCAGTGCTCGATCGCCTGGAGCATCGCCAGTTGGTTGCTCAGCCCGGCCGGGCCCGATTTGGCGTAGGTCGCGGGCAGCACGGGCTCGGTGTGGCTGAACCGGTCGTCGGCTCGGCGGGCGCGTTTCTTGTCGCTCTTGCGCCGCCGGCCTCCCAGACGCGCCCACGCCGAGCCGGCACCGGCAGAATCGGCTTCGGAATCATGGCCGGCGGCCGCGCGGGTCTTAACCAGGCTCTGGCCTTTGACATCGAATCGGGTCACGTAGTCGCCGCCGGGGCCGATCATCATCAGGGGGGTTGTCATCGCATACTCCCGTCATTGGGGTTATTCGCCGATCATCCCCAACATCTTGGGGCTCTCGACTGGGTTCCGGTCCCTTATCGCCGAGGCGTGGGCCGGGCCTTGAATCCCCATCGGCCGATCTGTTCGGTACACGTTAACCGAACCGGGCCCAAACGTCAAGAGCGGAGTCGGGTCGCGGGTGCGCGGGCTTTTATCGGGGCATCACCGGTTGTTCGCTGCGCGGTCGGGTGGCGCGGCACGACGTTTATCGGGCGCGGCGGGCAAGCGGTCGTAGAGCGTCACACGACCCGGGATTTTGTGCCAGCAGTTGGGATTCGCTCTGTGCGCAGCAAAAAATCCCCGGCTTTCCTGTCTCTTAACTTGTCCCAGCCCCTCTCAGGGCCGGTTTGACCAGGCTGCGAAGCGCAGTCGATCGCTGATCGAGCGGCTATGTAAACAGAGCCCAATGCCCGTTCAGACGCGGCGCGCTGGAGAACGAATCGCCAGCGGACACGGTGTTGTAATTATCCATCCCTGAATTGGACGTGCGAATAGACACAAGGCTGTGATAAAAGCCGTCGTTGGGGAACTTCTCTACATCAAGGGGGTCCGCGAAATAAGCGTTACCGCACTGAAAAATACGGTTCGGCACGATGCAGTCATCGACTGCTATGAAGTCGAATCCCGTGTTGTAGAGGTTTGTAATGAAAGATCGCGTGCCGTCGGGCGCGACCACAGCATAGTCGCCCGGGCTCTCCTTGCTGTTGGCGTAGTAGGTCCGGCCCGACCGGTCGGTGTCGCAGTCTTGGCCTGCGAACGGGCCCGCGTTGAGCACCGTCGCGATGGGGATCCGCCATGTTTCAGTTGCGAGGTCTGATTCAAACCGAACAAGATCGGTGCCCTGCACCGCAGTCACCCCGGCATCCGGGCAGACGCTGGTCAATGTGCCATCGACCATCCCGAGAAACCCCCCGGTCAGCGCATCATAAGCACGTATCCGTTTGGCGTTACCAGCATTCAAGTCGTCGCAGGTGAAATATACTAACCCAGATACATACCTGTAATCCACGAATTGATATAGCCCGCTTTCATCTACGGTCCACACAATGGCACTACCATCGCTAGAAAAGCAAGCTAATTTTGTTTGTTGACTACTGACCCCATCTATGAGAACAGCGACGGCCTTGCCTTGGCCTGCACCGACGAACTCCGCAATCGTATCTGAGGCCGCAACCGTCGTGAACAGTGCTTTGCCATCGCCGTCATAAACCTGGGCGGTGTTTCCGCCTGTCCGACTCCACAAGCGCTGTAGTGAGTCCCAATTTGAAGCAACAGATGCCGACCACAGATTGCTCGGCTGCATCGATGTTCCGTATATGCGCGTGCCGACATAAATCCGTGTTGTTGGAATGCAGCTGCCGCCATTGCGGGCGTTGTACCCGCAGCTGGCGAAGCCGTTGAACGCGTCATGCTCGAAGGCGTTCCAGCTCGTCATCACGCGCCCTCCACGTTGGCGAAGGCACGCTGGGTCATCTCGCGCAACTGACACCAGACTGATGTAGTTGGCCCGGTCGAGACCCTGGTGGGGATCGGCGCGGCGGTGATGATCGAGCCGACGAAGCCCGCCGAACCATCGGCCGGGACGTGGTACTTGGGGATGATGACCTGGTCTTTAGAGTCGGACGTGCCCTCCTTCGTCACGGTCCGCGCCTGCGGGCCGGTGTAGGCGTACACGAGGCCGTCGATCGTCTTGCCGTCGTAGTGGGCGGCGCGGAGCTCGGGGTCCTTGGCCACGTTGACCGGGTCGCCGTAGGCGACGGTGCCGTCGAACATCTTGCAGACCAGGTGGTTGTCGTGGACCGACTGAACGGCGAGCTCGGCCCAGGCCATCGGCTCGGGCGGTGGGGTCGAGTCGGCCTGGCCACGGCCCAGCGACTGCGTAGACCAGGCGGCCTCCTGGACGGAGCGTTCTTGTGCCTGCCGTGAGCCGGGTTGTGGCGGTGCGTTCGTGGGCATGGGTCAAACAACGACAAGCGTTGTCGGTGCAGCGGGCGCGGCGGCGGCCGCCTCCGCCGTTGCTTCGGTGGTGTTGGTCTCTTCAACGCCCTCGTCTGTTCGGGCACGGACGACACAGCGGACCGTCGTGCCGTCGGCGAAGGTGCCGAGTGCCTGGCTGCGTGCGCCCGCGCCGACGGCGAAGGCGGGCGTGTTGAAATCAAACGGGTCAGCCCCCGTCGCGACGTAGACGTTGAAGCCATCCGCCGGTTCTTCGCTGTTGTTGTCGCGGTGCCGCCAGGTGGCTGTTACCGCGCCGCCCTCACCCCCGGTCAATGCCAAGGCGAACGGCGGGTTGGGCGAGGGGAGGATCAGCTCGTTCGCGGCGTCCATCGCCACACGCCGCAGCCGGGAGGACGCAGTGATCGTACTCTCGACACCGCTGGGGCTGACCGCGTTGACGTAGTAGTACGCGATGCTGTCGGCCGCCAGGCCCGTGACGGTGTAGCTCAGCACATCGTCATCAAGGTCAGCGACCAGCTCCGAAGGCGCACTCACCGATGCCCGCCGGTACACGCGGTAGCCGGCGAGGTTGCCCGGCCCAAACAGCAGCAGGATGAGGGAGGCGGTGGACATCTAGGCGCTGCCCCCGATGATGAACGCGGTGCCGTCGGCGGGTGCTTCGGGCAGGGCCTTCTTCAGCTCGATCGTGGTGCCCGCGCTGGTGCTCTTGATCTCGCGTGAGACGCCTTGCAGGTTGTCGTCGGTGAAGATCAGATACTGGCCGGCATAATGGGCGGTGTCGAGTGCCAGGCCCTGGACGGTGAAGCTTGTCGTTGTTGCCGCCGCATCGCTGACGGTGCCGTTGACAGTAATGTCGTCGCCCAGGACAGCGCTTATCGGTGTGTCCAGCCGAACGCCCGCCGCATTAATCGGCCGGACCGCGTCGGCCGTGGCTTGCGGATCAAGCAGGCCGATCGACCCGCGGTTGCCGTTGAACCAGCGCCCCAGCGCCGCGACGTAGGGGGGGATGCCGTCTAAGCTGTCCAGGTGGGTGCCGTCCGGGTCGCCGTAATCGCCGTAGGCCGCGTCCTCGCTTCCGTCATTCAAACCGCGCCGCAGGCTCAGGTGCTCGCTGCCGCCGCTGTGCCGGCACAGCGCCCAGAGCATCGGGATCATCGGCACGCCGACGTGAGCGCACCAGGCCCGGGTGACGGCGTTGAGCGCCTCGACCTCATCCGACAGGCCGCCGACGACGTTGTCGTTGCGGACGATCGATTCGATGAGAACCAGTTGCGTGCCGTACAAAGCGCAGTGCGCCAGCAATCGATCAAGCTGCGCGACGTAGGTCGCCTCCGTAAACGTTTGCGCATCGGTGCTCGCGGTATCGAACAACAGCACCGCCGGCCGGACCTGCGAGAGGATCGTGTCGATCTGCCCGCCCGTCCAGCTCGTGATCGACGTACCGCCGTCGCTGACGTTGACGCAGCTGAGGCCCGTCTCACGGGAGAGCAAGACAGCCGGGTCGATTGACGGGTCGAACGCGACACCGCTGTCTTCGTAGATCGTGTCGGTGTCCGGGTGCCCGGCGGGGATGCTCATCCCCGCGAGCGCGACGTCCGGCGGGTGCATGACCAGGCGCACCGGCACCGAAGCCGACTCGATCGCGGCGTAGCGTGACTGCGTGGTAGGCGTGTACTCGGTCCCGGCGACCAGGGCGCCGGTGAGGTACTCGGAGACGATTGCCAGCGGGATCGATGCGGCGTTGAGATGCCGTCGCGCGGTAGCGGACACATTCGAGCCGTTGCCGGTGTTGTTTTCTTCGAGCCCGAAGCCGTCGCCGGCGACGACCGGGATCGGTTTGTCGAACCAGACACGCGTCCAGGCCGCGCCGCCTGGGAAGGTGGCCTTGCCCTTGAGGTCTTCGGTGATGCCGCGAACCGTGAACTTGTCGGTCCCACCATCGTCGCGCCATGACGCGGTGAAGAACCGGCAGCTCGTGCCGAGCGTGGCCAGGTCCGAGTCGGCGTTGATCTCGACGCCGTACACCAGCCCGTCACGCGGCGCGATCTGCTTGCCTTGCTTCGACACCAGCGTGCGGACTTGATTGCCCGTTGTCGTCTGACCGGTCGATGAGCCGGAGAAGACAAGGTTGGAGTAGCCCTCGACCACGCAGTCGTGGTGTCGGTTGGCCAGGCCGCGCGACAGGGCCCGGTCCGTCTCCTCGACGCACTCGAAGTGCGCCTCGCCCGTCACATTCCCGCTCGCGTCGAAGGTCATCACCGACCACTGCCCGAGTGTGTCCGGTGTGATCACGCCTTCGTACAAGTCGGTTACGCCGTGCCGAACAAGCGTCGGCGCGGTCTCGACGACCAGGCCGGGATTAAGCAGCGTCACCGTGTTGGTGTCGCTGGATGCGATTCGGAAGGCGTGCGGCACGCCGCGTCTGATTTGTTGAGAGTTCATGGCGTCCCTTTACGGTTCGATCTTCTCGGCGAATGGTTTAAGCAGCATCCGCATCCGCCCGAAGCTGTGCGCGATGCCCTCTTCGGTGTAGTCACGCTGACGGTGGAAGAGCACGACGTGCTGAACACCCGCGGCGACGAGCTCATGTGCGATGCGCTGCGTCTCTTCTTCGCTCATCACATCCGGGTGATCCGGGTAGCTGTGACGCTTCGTGATCGCGTCGTAGCCTTCCGCCCAGACCTGCGCCCAGGGCGTGACCCCGAACGCGTCGCGGGCCTGGCTGACCATGTGCGGCACCCAGAGGTCCGCGGTGAACCCGTGGCCGAGCTTGTAGGACTGGTATGCCCGGATGCAGGGCACATCGACCCTGCGATAGGGCCCGTCCTCGGCGTTGTACGCAGCGATGTCGGCCTGGATCGATTCTTCGTTGTGGTACGGGTTCGCGCCTTCGCGCGGCTCCTGCCGCACGGGCGAGTCGTACAGCATGATGATGCTGTTGGGCGCGTCCTGCTCAACGTTGTCGATGACATGGTTGCTAGCGGCCTTGTAAGCGGCGCGGCCCGCGCCTGTCTGCCCGTACTGCGGCTCAATGTCGAGTATGACCGGGCAGCCGGTCTCCCGGGCGATCTTGATCTTCTGCCAGTACGACGAAGCGGGGTTAGCGCGGTAGCGCAGGAACGGACCCGTCTCGGTCGTGTCCGACGCGATGTGGTCGCGGATGTTGTTGCCCGGTGCCCGCCAGGCCGGGTCATTCACATCGAACAAGTCACGCCCGTACAGCACGACGATGGGCCTGACCTTCAGACCGATCTCGGCGAACTTCTCGATGACGAGCGGGTGCTCGGCGTAGGCCCGTCGAGACACCTGATTGAGCTCAAACCCCGCGCGGATGTAGTCACACACCGCGTCGGCTGATAGCGCCTTGATCCATTGCCCCCGCGGCCGCGCGGCGGCGGCGTCCAGGAACGCTTCAAGCGTCGCGTCCAGGCCGATCGTCTCGGCGTAGCTGCCGACGCTGCGCTCGGGGTCCACGAATGGCGGCTCGTTGCCGTCGAAGTCTTCTTGCGAGATGTTGCCGCTGCGGGTGCCGCGCCCCGCGAGGTCCAGGCTCACACCGACGCGGTTGTCCTGCCAGTCGTAGACCTTGTTGTCCTTGACGATCAGTTCCTTCTTCGCCGAGACACCGATGCCGGGTTTCTGGAGCGAGCCGACGCGCCGGGCGACGATGTTGCCCACCACCTCGAAGCGGTCCATGCCCCAGCCCTCGATGCCCATCCCGCGTCGCTGCTTGGGCACGTCCGGGTCCATGTCGTCCGACTCGAGCACGACGTTGTTGATCGCTTTCGAGTCGTTGATCGCGGTCCAGAAGGCCATCGCGTTGCGGACGAACAGGTTGCCCTCGATCACCCCGCCCGCGCGGAGCTGCAGGCCGCTGGCCGCGCCACGCGTGAGGATGTTGCGGCGGACGGTGACCGGCCCGTTGAACGTCTGCGCGTAGATGTTGTGGCTGGCCTTGTTGCGCACCTCGAAGCCGTCGCCACGCGCCCAGCCGTTGTGGTCGATGAGGTTCTCTTCGACGACCGTGTCGCGCGTGCCCTCGAGGTAGACCCCGATCGAGTGGGCATCGCTGCCTGTCGCATAGCGGATAATATTTCGTCGGATGGTCGCCTGGATGCGCCCGGACTTCCCCTCGCCCTGCTTCCGGGCCCAGCTATCGACGAGCTTGATGTTGGCGTCGAAACCGATGATCACGTTGTCTTCGATGACCAAGCCCTTGGCGTACTTGCCGCCCGAGGCGTTGATCCGCAGGCTGATGCCGTGGATGTCCTTCTGCCGCTTGTCCGGGGCGACCAGGTGCAGGCCCTGGATGACCAGCCCGTTGATCTTGTCGTTCGTGAGGTCGATGCCGTGCCTGCCGACCGGCACGTTGAAACGCGGGTGGTCACCCTCGCCGTGCACGCCGACGAAATGAGAGCCGCGGGGCAGGACCAGGGCGAAGTCGTACACGCCGCCGGCGGCGAAGCGCACCTTCTTGTGAGCGGCCAGCGCCCCCAGTGCCTGCCGCTCGGTCACGTCGATGGGCAGGTCGATCGAGCCGGACCAATCGACCTCGGTGAAGCCTTCAGTGCTCGCGTCGAGGTCGGGCCCCGCCCCCGGAAGCTGTTCATCCTGATCGTCTGCTGTGTCATCGGCCGGGTCCCCTTCTTCCGGGGGCAGGTCGTCGAGCAGTTCATCCACCTGGTCGATGGCCTGGGCCAGGTCCTCGCGCAAGGCTTCGAGCTGGTCGCGTTGATCGCCGGCGACGGCTTGCGTGACGTTGAGCGCGGCGAGGGCGATCAGGATCAGGACGAGGATCGGTTTGTGTCGCATGGTTAAGCTCCGTTCAAAGCCTGTTCGATGTTTCATTGAAGGTCCGGCGATGCGGCCCAGGTCAGCGTGACCTCGCCGGGGTTGCCTGTGCCTGCTACGTCCGGCCGGCCGGGGGGCTCGGGCGGGTCGGCCAGCTGGATGATGGTTTCGAGGACGGGCGACTCGTTGCCCGCTTCATCGACACAGGTCACGCCAACCGGCAACAAGCCGACGATGTCCTTGGCGCGGTGCTGGAAGCTCAGCGTAATCTGTGAACCCGCCACCGCGTTGCCGATCTTCTGCGTCGTGACGACCACGCCCCCGGAAGGGGTGGACGCGGCGAGGTTGCCGGCGTTCTCGGTCCCGCGGTACAGCCGCAGCGTGTAGCCCGGCAGCCAGGTCGGCTCGACGGTGACTTTGACGGTGCGCTTGCTCACACGCCCCTCCTTGCTGCCTCGTCACCGATGTCGATGCTGATGCCCTGGCGGTCCAGGACGCCGTTGATCTGGATGCCGACCACCGACGGGTACCGCGTCTCCCCGCTGCCGGCGGAGAACAACCCGAAGTCCACGTTCCGCCCGTCGATCCCGGTGACCGTGTCGCCGATGGCGATCTGCGTCGGGTCCATGAGCCAGTGCTCGGCGGCGATCGAGTAACGCATCTGCCCACGCTCGTCGCGGACAAGCTCGGCCAGGTCCTTGAGGTTGTCCGTCCGGTCGCCGCCGGAAGTAGACGCGACCAGGCCACCGTCGTCCAGGCGTGCCCAGGTCTGATCGCCGAGCACGCTGGACGGCGACTGCCAGACCTCGGTGATGCGCGTGTCGATGCGCGCCGAGCGCGGCGTGCGCGAAACCGACCCCGGATCGATCGGCGCGTCGAAGCGCGCGGCGTGGTCCGCCTCGATCAGGCAGGTCAGCCGGAAGCGCAGCGCCCCGGAAGTGATGAGCGCCCACCAGCTCTGCTCGGGCTCGGCCG
>JANQKT010000137.1 GCA_028280965.1 Phycisphaeraceae bacterium | reverse complement strand
AGGCGATCAGCGTCGCCCCCTCAACGCCGAGCTCGCCCAGCACGCTGCGCATCTTCTTCTCGTTGAGCACGTACTGGCTCTTCTTGCGGCGGGTCACCTGGAACAGCGGCGGCTGGGCGATGAAGATCCGCCCCTGCCTGACCAGCTCGGGCATCTGCCGGAAGAAGAAAGTCAAGAGCAGCGTGCGGATGTGGCTGCCGTCCACGTCCGCGTCGGTCATGATGATGATCTTGCCGTAGCGCAGCTTGCCGATGTCGAAGTCGTCGCTGCCGATGCCGCAGTTCAGCGCCTGGATGATCGCGCGGATCTCTTCGAAGCCGAGGATCTTGTCGAGGCGGGCCTTCTCAACGTTAAGGATCTTGCCCTTCAGCGGCAGGATGGCCTGCGTGTTGTGGTCGCGCCCGCCCTTGGCCGAGCCGCCGGCCGAGTCGCCCTCGACCAGGTACAGCTCGGAGGACTCGACATCCTTGGAGGTGCAGTCGTAGAGCTTGCCGGGCAGACCGCCGGAGTCGAGTGCGCCCTTGCGGCGGGTCAGATCGCGTGCTTTGCGCGCGGCCTCGCGTGCCTCGGCGGCCATGGCGGCCTTCTGGCAGATCCGCTTGGCCATCGCCGGGTTCTGCTCGCACCAGGCGCCCAGCGCATCGCCGACCGCCGAGCTGACCAGGCCTTCGACCTCGGGGTTCAGCAGCCGCTCCTTGACCTGGTTGTTGAACGCCGGGTCGGGGATCTTGACGGAGATGACCGCGATGATGCCCTCGCGCCAGTCGTCGCCGGAGACGGTGGTGCTGCCTTTCAGCAGGTTTTCCTGCTTGGCGTAATTGTTGAACGTACGGGTCAGCGCGGTCTTGAAGCCAGAGAGGTGCGTCCCGCCGTCGGGGTTGTTGATGTTGTTCGTGAAGCTCTGGGTGAACTCGGTGTACGCGTCGGTGTACATGAACGCGACGTCGATGATCGATCGGCCGTCCTCCGACTCGGCGTGGATCGGCACGACCTCGGACACGCCGTTCTTCCCGTCGGCGAGGTAGTTGACCATCGCGACCAGGCCGTCGTCATACTTAAACGTCTCGGTCTTCTTCTCGGTGCGGTCGTCGGTGAGGACGATCTTGATGCCGGGGTTGAGGAAGGCGCGTTCGCGCAGCCGGCCCGCGATCGTGTCGTAGTTGTGGCTGATGTCGTCGAAGATGTCCGGGTCGGGGTGCCAGGTGACCTTGGTGCCCGTGCCCTCGCTGTCGCCGATGACGCGCAGGGGCGTGGTGACTTCACCGCGCTCGAAGGTAATGGCGTGCAGCTTGCCATCGCGCGCGACTTCTACTTCAAGCCATTTAGACAGCGCGTTGACGCAGGAGACCCCGACCCCGTGCAGCCCGCCGGAGACCTTGTAGGAGTTGGAGTCGAACTTGCCGCCGGCGTGGAGGATTGTCATGACGATCTCGACGGTCGGCCTGCCGTTGAGTTCCGGGTTCTCGTGCTTGTACGGGCCGACGGGGATGCCGCGCCCGTTGTCGATGACGGTGATCGATTCGTCCTGGCCGATGACGACCTTGATCTCGTCGCAGTAGCCGGCGAGGGCCTCGTCGACGGCGTTGTCGACGGTCTCCCAGACCAGGTGGTGCAGGCCGGTCGCGTCGGTCCCGCCGACGTACATGCCCGGCCGTTTGCGGACCGCGGCGAGGCCCTCAAGGACGGAGATCGAGTCCTCAGAATAGTCGTCTCCGCCGGCGGCGGGTGGGGGTGTTCCGGGAGCGATTTCGGGTGGCGAACCGGCATCGGTCATGGACGGGCGTCCTCGCTGAAAGCCCCATGTTTTTCAACGAAAAACGGCCGTTCGGAAAGGCCGGCGGGGCGTCGTGATCGAAGCCTGAATTGTAGCCGAAATGGGCCGGTTTTGCTACCTCTGTAAAGGCTCGAAAGGCCCGTCAACAGGCGTGAAAAATAACCGGAGACCGACGGGCTCCGGACGCGTTGACAGGCGTGTGTTTGAGGCCGTGTTGCCCTCTTGTCCGGCGTCCGTAGGCCGCCGGCCGCTGAGCGAGCATGCACGGAATTGCAAGAGGCCGAGCCCCTCCGGCTCGGCCCCTTGCGGTGGCTCAAACTGATGATTCGTGAATCGGTCTTTCTCCCGACCGGCCCATTTTCGTGGCCGCCGGGCGACGCCCGGGGGTCGTGTTGTTTGTGATTACTGCGTGGCGTTTTGGCTTGGTCGTGAGCTTGCTGTTTGTCGTCCCCTGCGTGTGACACGCGGCGGTTACATATCAATAATCAGTCCTGCTTGCCCGCGGCGTGCAGGGGCGACCAGGTTTCGGGTTTGTCCAGGATGGTGAGCTGCTCGATCGGGTCGCCGAACATCCGCTTGCTGCGGTTGAGCATCGTGCGGAGGATGATGAAGGCGAACAGCGCAAACAGGACGATCCCGCCGAAGGTCCCGCCGGCGATGGTGAGCTGCTGCTGCGTGCCGTTGGTGGCGGGCACATCCAGCAGCCGCGCGGGCAGCTCGATCTTCGTTGTGGGCTCGCGCTTGGCCTGGAAATCCTGCGCGGCGTTGTAGCCGACGACGGCCTTGCCCAGCGAGGCGAGCACGGGCTGGGCCAGCCGCTTGTCCTCGCTGTGCAGCGACAGCGTGATCTTGCCGGCCTGGCCGGTGATCTCGAGGTTGTCGCTGAGGTACTGCTTGAGCTCGGCGGGCGTGGACGCGACGCGGACGTCGGCCTCGGCCTTGTCCATCTCGATCAGCGCGGTGTCCAGTACCTGCTCGGTGTACAGGGTCTGCTCGAAGCCGCTGACAAACGCCTCCATGCTGCTGGGCGCGGTCTCGCCCTCGGGCGCGGTGATCGCGAGGGTCATCGACGCCGCCCAGACCGGCTTGACCAGCTGGTGGGCGGCGAGCAGGCTCGCGCCCGCGGCCAGCACGAGCGTCACGATCGCGCCCATGACCAGCGTCGTCGCCCGGCTGGCGGACCAGCGCTTGACCATCTCGCCCTCGCTCGCTTCGAGGAACCGCTTGACCTCGACGAGCATCTGCCTTTCTTTTTCCAGGCCTGTGAACTGCTGGCTGGACGACTGGACCTTCAGTTCCGCGTCCTGCAGCGCTTTTGAGCGTTCACGCAGGAGCTCGCGGTACTTGTGCAGCTTCTTCCGCCGGGCCTGCAGCGCTTCTTCACGCCGGCTATCTACCGCGGGCAGCGCCGCGGTATCGTCCGATTCGGTGACATCGACGATCTGCTCGGACCGCTGCTCCAATTCGACCTCGCGCGTGGCCAGGGCTTCTTCGCGCTGCCGCAGCTGTTCACGCTCGACGTCGATCTGCTGGCGGCTTTGCTCGAGCGTCTGCTTGAACTGCTCGCGCTTCTCTTCCAGGTCCGCGCGCTTGTGGTCCAGTGCCTCGATGCGCTCCTGCAGCTGCTCGGCCTGTGTACGGGCCTCGGCGATCTGCTGCTGCGCCGCTTCTTCCCGCTCGGCGAGTTCTTCAAACCGGCGTTCGAGCTCTTCGTTCTGCCGGCCGTGCGTGTCGCCGTTGACGCTTGCCGCCTCTTCACGCTGCGCCAACTCGAAGCGTTGCTGCTCAAGCGCCGCCTGCGCGTCGTCCAGCTCCTGCTGGCGCTTGGCGAGTTGCTGGTCCCGGTTGGTCAGCTCGTTGTGGGTTTCTTCGAGTTCGGTGTGCCGCGATTCGAGCTCGAGCCGGGCCTGTTCCAGCTCGGCCTTGGCCTTCTGCAGCTCGGCGAGCTTCTCATCCGCATCACTGGGCACCTGCACCGCCTGCTCGACCAGGTCCTCGCGGGCCTGCTCCAGGTGCTGCTGCTGGGCTTCGAGTGCTTCGGCCTTGAGCTTCAGCTCGACACGCCTGCGCTCGACCTGCTTCTTCTCCGCCGTGAGCTGCTCCCACTGTTCGCGGACGACGGTCTCATCGGCGTCCAGCTGGACACGCAGCTTGCCGATGGTGTTGCGTTCCTGGGCAAGCTCTGACCGCTCGGCGTCGAAGCCGGCGCGTGCCTGCTCGATCTGCTCCTGCCAGTGGTTGAGCTCATCACGCTGCTTGCTGAGCGATTCACGCTCGGCGTCGATCGCCTGCTGCTGCTGTTCGAGCTCCTGCCGACGCTGCTGCGCGTCGTCCAGCCGCGACTGGACGTCCTGCTCCTTGGTTTCCAGGTCGGTCAGCCGGCTCTGGATGTCTGCCTGCTGCTGGTTCAGCGTTTCGCGGTCGGCCTGCGCGGCGGCGCGGTGCTGCTCGAGCTCGGCCCTGTCGTGATCGACCTGCTCGCGTAAGGATTCAAGCGCCGACAGCTCGCCGTTGAGCCGGTCCTTCTCCGACTCGATGCGCGTCTGCTCGGTCGCGAGCTCGTCGCGGTCCTGGTTAAGCTGGCTGGTCTGCTCGTCGAGCTTCTGCTGTCGCTCATCGCAGGCCTGGCGCATCTGCTCGGCCTCGGCGCGCAGCGCGTCGATCCGCTGGCTCTCCTCCTGCATCTCGCGCAGCTGCTGATCGGTCTGCGACTGCCAGTCCTTGAGCTGGCTCAGCCGCGACTCAAGGTCGCTGAGCAGGTCGAGCGGTTGATTGGAGACCGGCGGGGATTGCCCTTCGATCGACGGGTTGGTTGTGTCTCTTCCCATATAGCCACCTGTCCACTTCTTTTCTGGGATATCGCGTGGATCGGCACGATGGGGGGGCGACCTGAGCGGCATAACCCGCAAAACCGATTTTCTTTGCCGAACCGGGCGAAGCGGTGCCCGGGGGCACGCTTTGATTCGTGGCACCCCCAAACAATCCGATAAAATCGATCTGATGGCCAATGGTGACCCGGTCATTTCGTTAAACGCCGTGCGCTTCGGCTACGAGCGCGGGCATCCGGCGGTCGATCGGGTCAGCGCGCCGTTGTGGCCCGGCCGGGTCACCGCGCTGGTCGGGCCCAATGCCGCGGGCAAGTCGACCCTGCTGCGCCTGATGCTCGGGCTGCACCGCCCCTGGTCAGGCACGATCGCGGTCGGCGGGGTGCCGGTCCACCACTTGCCGCCACGCGACCGCGCCCGGTGGCTCAGCTACGTGCCCCAGCGCCCGGGTGTGCGCTTCGCATTCACCGTCCGCCAGGTGGTCGCGATGGGCGCGCACGCCTCTGAAAGCGCATCGACCGACCGCGTTGACCGTGCACTCAACGAGGCCGGGCTGACCGGCCTGGCCGAACGCGTCTTCACGCAGCTGTCCGGCGGTCAGCAGCAGCAGGTGCTGCTCGCGCGTGCGCAGGTGCAGGCCGAGGGCACCGGCCGGGCGATGCTGCTCGACGAGCCGGGCAGCCACTTGGACCTGCACCACCGCCACGACACGATGCAGCGGCTGCGCAGGCTCGCGGACTCGGGGCTGGCGGTCATGGTCGTGCTGCACGACCTGGACCTGGCGGTGCGATACGCGGATGATGCCTGGCTGATCGACAAAGGGCGGCTGATTGACGCCGGGCCCTGGCAACGCGTGCTGACCCCGGAGCTGCTCGGCCCGGTCTACGGGCTGGACCTCGAGTTTATCGACCTCGGCGGCGAGCGCCCGCTGCTGACGGTCAGCGCGGCGCGGCACGCTACAATGCCTTAAAGCGCGGCTGCGGATTGGATTGGTTGGCGTGGGCCTCGCCCTCCCGGTGAAATTTTTGTCTATTGAAAGTGGCTGCCGGTTAGCGGAGCAACAGCATGAACACCATCTACGTCATCCTCGTCATCATCTTCGTCGTCTCCTGGGTGGTGAGGGCGATCTCCAACCTGACCGGCAACGAAGCGAACACGGGCGGCAACAACACCGAGCGCAGGCGCCGCTCGCTGGAGGAGTGGGACGAGATCCAGGCCCGCCGACGCGCCGAGAATGCCGGCCAGCTTGAGGAATTACATCTGGGTGCTTCGGGGCAAGGGCCGCCCCCGACACCGCACCAGGCACCGCCGCGCGACCTGTCGCAGTTGACGATGGCTGAGCGTATCGAGCTGGCCCGCCAGCGCGCCCGGCAACAGCCCGGCGGGCAGGATGGGGGCGACCCGGCGGAGGCGCTCCAGCGTGCCCGCGAGCGTGCGGAGGCCGAGGCCCAGCGACGCCGGCAACTTGCGGAGCAGCAACGCCGGGCCCAGGCGGACCAGGCCCAGCGTGAGCAGGCACAGCGCGCCCGCGAGCGCCAGGCCGCCGAGCGGCGCCGGGCCCAGGAACAGCGTGCGCGTGCCGAGCAGGAGGCGAAACGGCGGTCGCGTCAACGCCGGTCATCAAGCGGCAGCAAGCGATCGTCGGCGGCCAACCCCAGCGCGGCCTCGGCCGGCCCGTCACGGGTCCGCGCCGAGTCGTACAAGCGTGTCCACCACGGCCAGTCACAACCAGGCAAAGCGGGCGCCGGCGCGGCCCAGCAGATCAAGGCCGGCCCGGTCACGATCGGCCCGCTTGATGCCGCGTCGCTGCGGAAGGCGTTCATCATGAAGGAGCTGCTCGACAAGCCCGTCGCGCTCCGTAGTCCGCAGGACGACCTGCTGTCGTGATGGAACTGCCGCAAGTCCCCAGCAACGATTCGAGCGCCGCCGATCAGCAGCTCAATGACCCGGTCGCGCGGATCAACGTGATCGTTGCCGACATCACCGCGCTCGACCCCGAGATCGGCATCGACGCGATTGTCAACGCCGCCAACGAATCCCTGCTCGGCGGCGGCGGGGTCGACGGCGCGATCCACCGGGCCGCTGGCCCGGAACTGCTCGAACACAACCGCACGCTCGGCGGATGCCCGACCGGCCTCGCCAAGCGCACACCCGCGTTCGGCCTTGAAAAACAAGGCATCCGGCACATCCTCCACACCGTCGGCCCGGTCTGGTCAGGCACGGCCGATACAGGCGTTCCGGGAGCGCCCGGCGACGACACCGCCAAGCTCGGCTACACCCACGAGGACAATCTGCTCGCGTCCTGCTACACGCAGGTTCTCGCGTTGGCCCTCGAGCACAACGTCCGGCACCTCGCCATCCCCGCGATCTCGACCGGTGTCTACCGCTTCCCCAAACCCCGCGCCGCCCGCATCGCCTTCGGCCACGCCCACGGCCACCTCTTGCGCAGCGGCCTGCCCCAGCGCATCACGTTTGTCTGCTTCAGCGACGAAGACGCCAGCAACTACCACGAGGCGATCAACACCCGCGGGCAGTGGATGATGAGCCGGGGCAGGGTGTGATTGTGCTTCCGGATATCATGAAATCTGGCTACGCGATCAGTACTATGTCGACGACATATTTTCTTCCCGTGATTGACAGGCGTGTTCAGGAAAGTAGCAGTTATGCGATATCTTCGTTTAGTAAACTGATTAGATCGGTTTGATATACCTTGATCTACGGAGTTAATGTGATGAATCTTGGGTCCAGTATTCTTGCATTGTTGTCCCTGATGTTAACAACCTCCGCTGAGCCACAAGATGGCTTGGCGAGTGAACTTGACGGTATCGTTCAGCAGTATCACACCGAGGGGCAGTTCAATGGGGTTGTGCTTGTGGCGGGCGGCAAAGAAGTGCTTTACAGTTCAGCACTTGGCAAAGCCGATATCAGCAAGGGGATCCCTGTTGAACAGGATACGCAGTTTCGGATCGCCTCTATTACCAAAGGTATGACTGCAGTGCTTGCGTTGCAGGCGGTAGAACGTGGTGAACTGGATCTTGATGGACGGATCAATAAATACCTGCCCGGCTTATCCAATCGTCGATTGTCAGGAGTCACGATTAGGCATCTATTGACCAATTCCTCTGGTATTCCTGATTTTGCCCCGAAGCCATTGCGTAAAGGTCAAAATGTTTATGATGCGCTAGTTGAACGTTTGAACAATGCGGAGTTGGTTTCTGATCCTGGTGAGCAGTATGTATATTGTAATGTTGGTTACACAATTCTAGGGTTTATTCTTGAGCATGCGACCGAGATTAAGTATTCAGAGTTGTTGGAGAAGCGTATCTTTCTGCCACTAGAAATGAAAGACTCGAGGCTGGGAATGCCGGCTGAAGGAGAAGGTGATAATGAAACGCCAGCCGCGATAGGTTACGAAATGCATCGTGGCCAGTTGCGTGCTGCAGAGGAAGTAGATTTGAATCTTGTTCCTGCCGCTGGTGGGGTTGTGTCGACATCGGCCGATGTTTTGCGCTTCTCCAGGGGTTTGTCCGGGGGTGCATTGATCGAGGAGACATCCTCAAAACAGATGCTAGGGTTGAGGGGTAGCGTACAATTCGGCTGCAAGATAATTGAGCTCCCTACGGGTGACAAAGCACAGATATTTCAGGGCGGCATGCCCGGAGCATCCAGCATCTTATTGCGGATCAATGATGGCGAATATTCGATCATCCTTTTGTGTAATCAATCGGATGTTCCATGCCAGCGGATTGCGCAGCAACTCCTGATGGTTTTGCTTAAGAGGTGATCGTGGTGTTGCGGATTTGAATAGCAAGATGTCGCTTAGATGTTGGGGCCGAATGTGTTGATTCCGATGTGCCCCGCTTTCGGGGCCCAGGTGTCCGGCCAGAGTTCGGCCTTGCTCATCGCGGCCGCCAGCGTGATCGCGACCGCGTTGCCGAGGTTGTAGCTGCGGACTGCACCCGGGATCGGGATGGCGATCTTGTGTTCCTCATCGAATCGCGCATGCACATCCGGGGGCAGGCCCTCACGCTCGCTGCCGAACAGGAAGATGCCGCCGTCGCGGTAGGGCGGGGCGTCGAAGCGGGTCGTGGCGAACTTGGTCACGGCGTAAATGCCGCCGCCGGAATGGTTGACCCATTTGAAGAACGCCTGCGGTGATTCGTGCTGTGTCAGCGTCAGGTCGTCCCAGTAATCCAGCCCCGCGCGCTTGACGGCCTTGTCGGACAGGTCCACGATCGTCGGGCCGATGATGTGCAGGTGCGCGTTCATGCCGACGCACGTGCGCGCGATGTTGCCCACGTTCTGCGGGATGATCGGCTGGTAGAGGGCGACGTGGAGCATTGACTCTATTGTATCTGACGGTGAAGTCCCACCGCTTTCATAGCACCAGGCGGGAGCCCGGAGCATGGATGAGTGAGCTTGGGCTAAACGCAGTAGCGCGTTGTTACCGCATGTTCCGGGCTGCCGCCCGGTGCTATGAAACAGTTGCCTCCCGCACCGGCCGGACGAGCAGCTTGCGCAAGACCGCGAGTAGGGTGTTCGCCTCGTCGAGGTAGTTGCCCGGCGGCCGCCAGTAGACCGTCTTCTCGTCGAGCACGGTGACGCGTCCGGGCGCGTCGGCGAAGGCAGCGGCGAGTTGTTTCGCCGCGTCGCGCAGGACGCCGAGCGTAAAGATGAGGTCCGGGCCCTCGAGTTGTAAACGATCAACACCATGGAGCGCCGCGCCGATGCGCAGCTCGGCCAGGTCGATAAACCTTTGAGCCTGCTCCGGCGGCTTGCCGTACGCGTCGGTCAGGTCCTCGACCACCGCGTCCAGGTCTTCGAGCGTGTCCACGCGCGTCAGCCGGCGGTACGCCTCCATCCGGTGCTTGTCGGCCTTGATGTACCGCCTGGGCAGCGCGCCGGCGACAGGCAGCTCCAGGTGCGTCTTGCTGACCGCGATGATCGGCTGGTTGTTCAGCCGCTTGGTCGCGTGTTCCAGGAGCAGGCAGTACATCTCGTAGCCGACCGCGGCGATGTGGCCGGACTGCTCGGCGCCCAGCAGGTTGCCCGCCCCGCGGATCTCCAGGTCGCGCATCGCGATCTTGAAGCCGGCGCCGAGCATCGTGTAGTTCTCGATCGCCTTGAGCCGTTTCGCCGCGACCTCGCTGACGGTCTTGTCCTCGGGGAGCAGCAGGTAGCAGTACGCCCGCTGCTTCCACCGCCCGACGCGGCCGCGGAGCTGGTGCAGCTCGGCGAGGCCGAAATGGTTGGCCTGGTTGATCAGCATCGTGTTTGCGGTGGGGATGTCGATGCCCGATTCGATGATCGTCGTGCTCACCAATACGTTCGCCTGCTTGCGGATGAACTTGAGCATGACCTGCTCGAGCTCGCGCGGCGGCATCTGGCCGTGGCCAACGATCACCTTCGCTTCCGGCACCAGCGAGCGGATCTCGTTAGCGACATTGTGGATGTTGTGCACGCGGTTGTGCACGAAGTAGACCTGCCCCTCGCGCGTCAGCTCGCGGTCGATCGCCTGCTTGATCCGGCGTTTGTCGTGGGGGACGACCTCGGTGACGATCGCCCGCCGATCGACGGGCGCGGTGGTCAGCGAGGAGATGTCGCGCAGCCCGATCATCGACATGTGCAGCGTGCGCGGGATCGGTGTCGCGCTGAGCGTGAGCACATCCGCGGTCAGGCGGAAGGCCAGCAGCTTGTTCTTGTGCTCGACGCCGAACCGCTGCTCCTCGTCGATGATGACCAGGCCCAGGTCGGCGAACTTCACATCCGCGCTGAGGATGCGGTGCGTGCCGATGAGGATATCGATCTGCCCCTTGGCGACTTTTTCGAGCGTCGCCTTCTGCTGCTTGGCCGTCTTGAAACGCGAGAGGGACGCGACGGTGAACGGGTACTCCGCCATCCTGCGTTGGAAGGATCGCTCGTGCTGCTCGGCGAGCACGGTCGTGGGTACAAGCACGGCGACCTGCCGACCGAACTCCGCGGCCTTGAACGCGGCGCGGATCGCGACCTCGGTCTTGCCGAAGCCGACATCCCCGCAGATCAGCCGGTCCATCGGCCGGCCCTCGCCCATGTCGCGCTTGACCGCGGCGATCGCGCTGAGCTGGTCCTCGGTTTCGTCAAAAGGAAACTCGGCCTCGAACTCCTTCTGCCAGGCCGTGTCCGCCGGGAAGCGGATGCCCGGCTGGGTCTGCCGCGCCGCCTGCACACGCAGCAGCTCCGCGGCGAGGTCCTTGACCGCCTCGGCGACCGAATCCTTTTGTTTCTGCCAGCGTTTGCCGCCGAGCTTGGACAGCGGGGGCTTGCCGGAGAACCCGCCGACGTACTTCTGGATCAGGTCGATCTGCGACGCGGGCACGTGCAGCTTCGCGTTATCGTCGAAGGTGAGGGTGAGGTACTCCTCGCTTCGGCCGTCGCGTTTCATGTTGCGAAGGCCGGAGAACACCGCGATGCCGTGGTCAACATGCACGACGTAGTCGCCGGCCTCGAGGTCGAGGAACGCATCCGAGACGGCCTTGCCCGCCTCGGCGGAGGGCGAGACGACCTGGCGCACGCGTCGGCCGGTGTCGAAGCGGTGGAAGAGCTCGTGGTGGGGGACGAGGATGTGCTGCGATGCCCGGTTGCTTTCGTCTCCCCACACAAAGCCCCGATGCAGCCCGCCGACTTCAATGGTGATGCGTTTGTCCGCATCAGCCGCATACTCATCAACGAGTTCACCCAGCCGGTGCGCCTCGGCGGTCTGTCTGCACAACACCGTGACACGCGACGCCGCACTCATCTGTCCGAGTTCCGAAACCGCTGCCTTCGCGTCGGTGTCAAAAGGCGGCAACGGCCCGACCGGCAGGTCCACCGCGCTGTCGCGCGATGTGCCGGTGCTCGCCGAGTACTGGTTGATCTCCAGGTGGGGGCGGTCGAGCAGTTTGCCGAAGACCGTCTTGGGCGCATAGATCCCGCGCGGGTCGGTCAGCCGTTCGTAGTACCCGCGGGCCTGCTCGCTCAGCTCCATCACCTCGTGCAGCACCGGCAGCGTGTTGTCGGGCAGGAGGTCGATCAGGCAGGCGGTGTCGCTGTTGGGCTCGAGCTGCTCGGGCCGGGCGCCGATGAGCGTGGCCGATTGCAAACGCCCGGCTGAGCCCATCGTGTCCGGGTCGATGCGCGCGATGGTTTCGATATCGTCCCCGAAGTAATCGAGGCGGATCGGGCCGATTGCTCCCGGGCGTTCATCAACACCAACGACAGAACCGGCGGGGGGGTAGAGGTCGATGATCCCGCCGCGCACCGCGATGTCGCCTGGCTGGTCGATCGCGTCCTGCCGGCTGTAGCCCGCGCGGTCCAGCCAATCGAGCAGCGCGCCCGGCGCCAGCTCCTGCCCGGCGGTGAGCGTCATCGTGAATTGCTCGACATCATCGGGCCGCGGCACGCCCTGCATCAGCGCCTGGATCGGCGCGACGATGACGCTTTGGTCGAGCTGATTCCGACCGAGCATTTCCACCACGCCGATGCGCTCGGCCAGGAGTTCCAGGTTTACTCCCGACTCGCCTGGCAGTACTTCGAGCGCGCCGAAGCGCTTTGCCTGTAGGTCGTGCCCCGCCTCGGCGAAGAGCGCGAGGTCGTCGGTCGTGTCGTCGGCCTCATCGAGGTGCGCGACGACCAGCAGGACCGGGCGCCGGGTCTGCAGGGCCAGCGCCCCGGCCATGACTGCCGAGCTGGACCCGCGCGATCCGTCCGCCACGCCGCCGGTCGGGCGCAGCGCCGCCTCGGCCAGCGCACGAGCGTGCGCCGACCCGACGATCTCGGCGAGCCATGCGTGGGGGCCTGGCATGTAAGCATCAGTGTAGTGGGCAGGCTGAGCCGCATCCGTCCTAGCCAGATCGGGTTGGTTTTTAGTCGCTATTTTTTAATTATACGGAGATTAAACAGGCTGAATGGGGTTGACCTAGCCACAACCCGCGATCATATTGCCGTTAGGCCTGTTCTAAATCCAGAAGGCTAGTTTCGTTTCAGCAGCCACCACTCAATGCGAGGAGTGAAGCGTGAAAAACCAAACCAAGTCTTGCCTTGGGCTATGCACCGCGTTGACGCTGGCCCCCGCCAGCTATGCCGGCAACATCCTCGTCGATGACTTTGACACGGTCACCAGCGGATCGCTTGATTCGACGCAAACGATAGGCGACCTGGTGACGGGGGACTTCGTCTCCAACCGGGAGATGACGGTCGTCTCGGCCGGGAGTACGAACTCGGAGATCGAGTTCGTACTCCCGGCCGAGACGACCGTCATCTCCCGGTTGGAGACGAAGTCCCCCGTCACCAGGTCGCCTATCGTTTGCGTCG
>JANQKT010000097.1 GCA_028280965.1 Phycisphaeraceae bacterium | reverse complement strand
ACGTCGCGGTGATCGGCTGCCTGTTCGTGTTCGGCGTGCTGGTGCTGATGCGCGCGACCTACACCCCGCCCCCGCCGAGGGAGAAGGACGGGACGGCGGCGGGGGAACAGGCAACAGATGAACAAGTGATTTGAATCCGCGTGAGGCGGCTTGAGAATCACATCCGCCGTGCGCGTTTGCCTGTGATCGCTCCAAGGGCGAGCAGCAGCAACACGGAAGCCGGCTCGGGCACGTTGGCGGGGGCGCCGGGCCCGGTGAACGCGGCGAAGGCCAGGCCGTAGTCCGCGTCGTCCACATCGCCATCGAGGTCGAGGTCGCCCTGCGCCCAAGGCAGCGGTTGTACAGGGCCGCCGCCCGGCCCGGTGAAGCCGGCGAAGGCCAGGCCGTAGTCCGCGTCGTCTACATCGCCGTCGAAGTCGAGGTCGCCGAAGCCCGTGCCGGACAGCGCGTTGACCCACTCGCTGAGGTCGGCGCCGTCCACCTGCCCGTCGCCGGTGAGGTCGTAGGGGTCGAGCGGCCCGCCGAGGTTCGCGATCAACAGGTCGTAGTCGGCGGGGTCGATGGCCTGGTCGTTGTTGAAGTCGCCCAGCAGCGCCGCGATGACCTCGCCGGTGAGGTGGACGGTGAGCTGCTGGGCGGTCGCGCCGGGCAGGAAGTCGTCACGGACGTTGACCGTCCAGGTCGAGGCGAAGCTGCCAACGCTGGCGGTGACGAACTGGGCCTGGCCCTGCGCCGATCCGCCGGGCGCGACCGCCCCGGACAGCCCGGAGACCTGCAGCAGCGGGCTGCCGCTTGAAAAGAGTGTCAGGCCGATCACCAGGTCGGAGGTGTAGTCGGCGGTTGATTCGAGGTTGAAGAGGTCAAAGCTGATGGCGTCCGGGCTGCTGCCCTGCGCGACCTGGCCGAAGTCGATCGTCAGCGTGTCCTGGTCGGCGCTGCCGCTGAACGAGCCGTTGCTGTGGTCCAGCACGGTGAGCCGGGTGGTGATGACGTCGTCGGCATCGTTAGCGCCCCGGCCGGCGCCGCCGTTGGTGGTGACGTCGAGGTTGTCGATCGTGACGCCGCCGGTCTTCATACCCGCGGCCGCGGTGTCGCCGGCCATGCCGACGGTGATGATGGCGGAGTCGGTGCCGCTGGTGTTGAAGGCGTTGTACCGGCCGGCCTGCGGGCTGGACGCGTCGCCGGACACGTTGACGGCGTAGTACGCGCCGTCGTTGCCGGCCTTGTTCAGCGTGACCTGCTGCTCGAGTGCGCCGGGGTCGGCGCCGACGATGACGGTGCCGAAGTCGATCATCGTTGTTGTTTCGCTCGGGTCCGCCGAAGCGGCCCCGCCGGTGATCGTGATCCGGCTGTCGTTGTTCTGATCGACGAAGACCGACCAGGCATACTCGGGCCGATCGATGAACGGGTTGCGGTTGCCCTGGTAGCTGTCGTAGATCACATCGTTGCGGCGGAGCTCGAAGTCGGTCGGCGGGGCTGCGTAGTGCCACTCGATCAGCCGGTCGAGGTTGCCCATCGTCGTGCCGAATGCGCCGGGGTTGCCGACGGTCAGCTGCACGTTATTGGTCTGGGAGTCAGACCCGTCGTAGCGGGTATCGACGTAGAACGCCTGGCGGGCGACCATCCCCGCATCGGCATCGCCGGGGTACCAGACGGTCCCGCCGTCGCTGGTCAGGCCGAACGACTGGCCGAACGCGCCGCCGAAGTTGAAGTTGAGGCGGTCCTCGTTGACCTGCGGGTTCGATGGGCGGAGGTTGTGCAGGTCCGAGTTGTCGGCCCCGGACGAATCGATCCCCCGGCTGCGTGGCCAGACGTGCTCGCGGTTCCAGGACGCGCCGCCATCCCAGCCGGGGATGCCCGAGCCGTTGATCAGCCCCGACACATCCAGCGACACGCGGTTGTAGACCAGGATGATATTGTCCGCGTCGTTTGGATCGCGGTCGGTGACCTGCAGGCTCGACCGCGCCTGGTTGTAGGAAAGCACGGTGTGGTTGTCGATGATGTTGTGGAGCTGGTTTTTGAGCGTCGCGCCGCTGCCGGTCGCTGAGTCGTAATAGTTCGTCGGCGCGTCGTACGGGCTGGCGGACGCCTGGGCTGCAAGCGCGGCGGCGGAGAGGGCGATGAGATAGCGCATGGCTGGGTTCCTCGCCTCCGGAAAGTGCGGTAGTTTAACCTATTGTTGGCTCAGGCCCAGCCTCGGGCGCTGAGAATCACGCGGTTTGTAACGCCGATCCCTCTCGCAGCGTTCAGATAGGATGACCCCCTTGAGAACGCTCCCCGCCTGGTTCGTGTGCCTGCTCGCGGCGTTATGCGTCGGCGCTGCCCCTGCGCCGGCCGACCGGCCCAACGTCCTGGTGATGATGGCCGACGACCTGGCGAACGAGGACCTGTCGTGCTACGGAAGCCGGCGGATCCAGACCCCGCGCCTCGATGCGCTCGCCGAACAGGGCGTCAGGCTCACCGGCTACTACGCGGGCAACCCCGTGTGCTCGCCCTCGCGGATGGCGTTGTTGTCGGGCTCGTACCCCGCCCGCCTGGGCTGGCGGTGGGGCGTGCTCGGCTACGGCTTTGCGCCCAAGACCGGCATGTCGCCGAGGGTCTACACGATCGCCGAGGCCTTCCGCGACGCCGGCTACCGCACCGCCATGGCCGGGAAGTGGCACCTGGGTGCGCAGGGCATGCTGCCCGAGAAACAGGGCTTCGAATCGGCGTACTACATCCGCATGTCCAACAACCAGAACCGGGACATGTTCCGCGACGGCGGGCTCGTGCAGGAGAAGTGGGACAACCGCCTGCTGACCCAGACCTTCGCCGAGGAAGCGATCCGCGTGATCAACGAGAACAGCGACAAGCCGTTCTTCCTCTACCTGCCCTGGAGCGCGCCGCACTTCCCGGCCGACCCGCACCCCGACTGGCACGGCAAGTCCGGGACGAACAGGTCGGGCAAGTACACCGACGTCGTCGAGGAGCTGGACTACCGTGTCGGCCAGATCCTCGACGCGCTGGACCAAGCGGGCAAGGCCGACAACACGATCGTGGTCTTTACCTCGGACAACGGCCGGCAATCGGGCCAGCAGGGCGAGGAAGAGGACCCGCCTTTCAGCGGGCAGAAGTGGCAGTCGCTGGAGGGCGGGACGCGTGTGCCGTGTATCGTGCGCTACCCGGGCAAAGTCGCCGCCGGGCAGACCAGCGAAGCCCTGATCAGCGCGCTGGACCTGTACCCGACGCTCGCCCACGCCTGCGGGGTAGACATCAAACTGCCCGAACGCGCCCAGCGGATAGACGGCGTCAATGTCTGGGGCACCCTCGCCGGCCACTTCTACAAGCACCCGCGCACCGAGCTGCTCTACTGGCACGGCAAGGGCCCGGCCACCGCGATCCGCGTCGGCGAGTGGAAGCTGATGTTCAACGCGGGGGACGAGAACCCGAAGGACCCGCCGCTCGCCGACGGCCCGGCGCTCTACCACCTCAAGGACGACCCGAAGGAACAACACAACCTTGCCGACCGGCACCCCGAACGCGTGGAGGCGATGCTGCAACGGGCGAAGGAGTTGCTCACCGACGTGTACACCGACCAGCTGCCGATCGGGACCTGGCCCGGCACCGAGTCGCCGGAACCGCCGCTCAAGGCCGAGGACGTCTGGGGGCCATGGATCAAGTAACCGAGAAACCGGCATGATGCAGAAACCCAGCTTTGGTCCGATGGTGCTCGTTCTGCTGCTGTTCTTCCCGGCCGCCGCCTCCGCCGACGCGCACCGGGACCGCCCGATGAACATCCTCTTGCTCTACGCCGACGACTGGCGGCACGACACGCTCGGCTGCGCGGGCCACCCGGTCGTCAAGACCCCGCGGCTCGATGCGCTCGCCGAGCAGGGCATCCGCTTCACCCACAACTGCGTCACGACCTCGATCTGCGGCGTCAGCCGCGCCAGCCTCTACACCGGCCAGTGGATGTCGCGCCACGGCGGCCGCGGGTTCACGATGTGGCAAACGCCCTGGGAGCAGACCTACCCCGGCCTCTTGCGTGCCAACGGCTACCACCTCGGCCACGTCGGCAAGTGGCACAACCGCCCGTTCCCGAAAGACCAGTTCGACTTCACGACCGTCTACCACGGCCGGCACTGGTACAAGGACGAAGACGAACCGGGCGGGAAGGTCCACGTCACCAAACGCAACGAGCGCGATGCGCTGCGGTTTTTAACAGAAAGGCCGAAGGACAAGCCGTTCGCGCTGGCGGTCTGCTTCTTCGCGACGCACGCCGAGGACGGGCACAAGGACCAGTTCCTGCCCCAGCCCGAATCGATGAAGCTCTACGAGGATGTGGAGATCCCCGTCCCGGCCAACGCGACGCAGGCGAGCTGGGAGAACCTGCCCGAGTTTTTTGATGAAGAGAACGAGGGCCGCAACCGCTGGCGCTGGCGCTTCGACACGCCCGAGAAGTACCAGCGGATGATGAAGAACTACTACCGCCTGGCGACGGAGGTGGACAGCACCTGCGGGGTGATCCTGGACGAGCTGGAGAGGCAGGGCGTGCTGGACAAGACGCTGGTCATCTTCACGACCGACAACGGCTACTACCACGGCGAGCACGGCCTGGCGGACAAGTGGTACCCGCACCAGGAGTCGATCCGCGTCCCGCTGATTATTGTGGACCCGCGGATGAAAGGGAAGTATCACGGCACGACGGATGATGCGTTCACGCTGAGCGTTGACCTGGCCCCGACAATCCTGGGCGCAGCGGGTATCCGGCCGCCGGCGCGTATGCAGGGACGGGATATCAGAGAGCTCTACTCCCGCGCCGTCGATCCCGAAGGATTGCGTGCCGTCGCGTACGCGCCCTGGCGGACCGAGTTCTTCTACGAGCACCCGACGCTGCGCAGCAAAGACTTCATCCCCGCGTCCGAGGCGCTGGTCCGCAAGGACTTCAAGTACCTCTACTGGCCGGAGGACAACGTCGAGCAGCTCTTTGATCTGATCAACGACCCGATCGAAGAGAACGACCTGGCCGGCGACCCGGAGCACGCCGACAAGCTCGTGGAGATGCGCAAGCGGTTCAGGGAGCTGAAGGAGGCGGCGAAGTGACGTCGTTTGGCTTGGTTGCGGTAAACTCCTGCCCATGCCTTCGACCCGGCCACGCACGATCTGCTTCGCCGCCTTCGAGCCCAGCGGCGACCTGCTCGCGGCCCGGCTGATCGGCGAGCTCAAACGCCGGGACCCGTTGCTGCGCTTCACCGGCTTCGGCGGGCCCAAAATGGCCGAGCAGGGGGCCGAGCTCATCGGGCAGACCACCGAGCACGCCACGATCATGCTCGGCGCGGTCGGTCAGGTCCGCGAGCAGCTCCGCCGGCTGAACGTGCTCAGTGAATACCTCAAGGCCAACGACATCGCGGCGCTCGTGCCCGTGGACAGCCCGGCGGCGAACTGGTCGGTCTGTAAACGCGTGCGCAAGCACCGGCCCCGGGCGAAGATCGTCCACCTGGTCTGCCCGCAGATCTGGGGCTGGGCGACCTGGCGGATCCGCCGATTGCGCAGCCTGACGGACAAGGTGCTGTGCCTGCTGCCGTTCGAGCCCGGCTGGCTGGACGAGCGCGGCGTGCAGGGCGTGTTTGTCGGCCACCCGGTGTTTGAGGACGCGGACGAGGTCTTGAACCAGCCGGTCGCGGAAGATCTGCCGCAGCCCAACCGTGATGACGCGTTCCGTTTGGCGTTGATGCCCGGTTCCCGGCCGGGCGAGCTGAAGAAGAACTGGCCCACGATGCTTGAGGTCTTCAAACGGGTCAAGGCCGATCACCCGGGGTTGACGGGCGTGGTCGCGGCGCGCGAGCCGAGCGATGCTGATGTCTTGCGCGCGGTCGGCGGGGCGCTGCCCGAGAACCTGTCGGTCGTGGGCGGGCGGACGCCGGAGGTGTTGCGCTGGGCCGACGGGGTGCTATCCAAGTCCGGCACCTCGACGCTGCAACTCGCGTCGCTGCGCCGGCCGATGGTCGTGTTCTACAACGTCAGCCCGACGGCGTGGCACGGGCTCGGGCGGTGGCTGATCGATTCGCGGACGTTCGCGCTGCCCAACATCATCAGCGAGTGGCAGGACGGCCGACGCGCGGTGCCCGAGTTCGTCCCGCACTTCGGCGACCCGGCGCCGATCGCCGCCGAGCTGTCGCGCCTGGTCGGCGAGCCGGGTGTCCTGGAGCGCCAGCGCGCGGCGCTGCAGCGTGTCGGCGAGCCGTTCGCCTCGGTCTGTTTCAAGGACGCCGCGGCGGGGGCGCTGCTCCAGACATTGGAAGCGGATCAGTAGCGGAGCGTCTGAGCCAAGTCACAAGAGCGCCCTGCGTTTCCGGCGCGGATCGGGCTCCTTCTCTCTTCCAGGGAGAAGGCGGGGGATGAGGGTGGGGCGTTCACCTAACCGCGGTTTGTTCTTCGTTGTGGATACGATCCTGGACCCTCGCCCCAACCCTCTCCCTGGAGGGGAGAGGGGGCCAAGCCAGGCCCGGCGGATCAGATGCAAGAGCCCTTAAAAAAAGAGAAGGACGCCCGTGAAGGCGTCCTTCCTTGTTTTTACAGCCCCGCTGCGCGATAGCGGTTGTTTTCAAGGCACTCGTTGCCGCCTTGAACATCGGAGCGGCGGGCAAACGAGTCAGGCCGGTCTACGGGTCCGGCCACTGAAGCAAAAGAATCGTTACTTCTTCTTCTTGGTGGCGCGGCGCTTCTTGGTGGCCCGCTTCTTAGTGGCCTTCTTCTTGGCCTTCTTCTTCGTAGCGCGCTTCTTAGTGGCCTTCTTCTTGGCCTTCTTCTTCGTAGCACGCTTCTTGGTAGCCTTCTTCTTGGCCTTCTTCTTAGTAGCCTTCTTCTTGGCCTTCTTCTTCGTGGCCTTCTTCTTGGTAGCGCGCTTCTTCGTTGCCCGCTTCTTGGTGGCCCGTTTCTTCGTGGCCTTCTTGCGTGATGCCTTTTTCTTTGCCATGGCGTTTGGTTCCTTTCGGTTCGCGCGTCGGAGCATGAAGCAACAATTTAACGTCACGGTGCATCATAAGTCAAGAGAAAACACCGCGCATGTCGTATCGGCGGTGATCATCGATCGGCTTGAGTATTCTTGAATGATTTCTTTGATTCATTCCGGTTTTTTTTATTCGCTTCTTCAACGATCGGTTCCATGAAAAACACCCGCGGCCATAGCCGCGGGTGTTGAAGACCGAATCCATGATCCGCTGCGGCATCAATCCGATGCGCTGTCGCTCTTGTACTGCGAAGCGATTTTGTCCTGCAGATGGGCCGGCACGGCGTCGAAATGGCTTAATTCCATCGTAAATGTCCCTTGGCCGGCGGTCATGCTCTTCAGCTGGCTCTGGTAGCTGCCGACTTCGGCCAGCGGCACCAGCGCATCGATCAGCGCCATGTCGCCCGGCAGCATGTCGGTGCCCTGGATGCGCCCACGTTTGCCCGACAGGTCGCCGGTAATATCGCCCATATAACTATTAGGAGCAGTTACTTCGACGTGCACCACCGGTTCGAGCAGTACCGGGCCCGCCTTGCCGACCGCGTCAAAGAAGGCCAGGCGCGCCGCGGTGACGAACGCGATCTCCTTCGAGTCCACCGGGTGGTGCTTGCCGTCGTAGACGCTGACTTTCAGGTCCTGCAGCGGGCAGCCGGCGAGCAGGCCCTGCCCGACGCCCTGTTTCACGCCCTTCTCCACCGCGGTCATCAGCCCGTGCGGGATGCTCCCGCCGAACGTGTCGTTGGAGAACTCGAAGCCCGCGCCGCGCTCCAGCGGCTCGACCCGCAGGTACACCTCGCCGAACTGCCCGGCCCCGCCGGTCTGTTTCTTGTGGCGGTGGTGGCCCTCGGCGTTCTTGGTGATCGTCTCCCGATAAGCGATCTTCGGTGTGTGCGTCTCGACCTCGACGTGGTACCGCGTCTTGAGCTTCTCCAGCAGCACCCGCAGGTGCAGCTCGCCCAGCCCGTGGATCACCGTCTCGTGCGTCACGCTGTCGCGCGTGATCTTCAGCGTCGGGTCCTCCTCCATCATCTTGCCGAACGCATCCGCGATCTTCTGCTCGTCGCCACGCCTCTTCGGCGAGATCGCCAGGCCGGACATCGGCTCGGGCAGCTTGATCGGCCGAAGGTGCAGGTTGTCCTCATCATGCGAGTCGTGCAGCACCGCGTCGTAGTGCACATCCTCGACCTTTGCGACCGCCGCCATGACGCCCGGGATCGCGTGATCGATCTCGACGTGCTCCTTGCCCTGCAGCTTGAACAGGTGACCGACCTTGAAGGGCTTTTTGCTTTCGCCGGCCTTGACATCATCAATAAAGAGTTGGCTGTCCGGTGTCACCGTGCCCTGATGGACACGGAAGCAGGCCAGCTTGCCCACGAATGGGTCCACTCGTACCGCGAAGACATGCGCGATGACGTGTTGGTCGCTATCTGGTTCGA
>JANQKT010000095.1 GCA_028280965.1 Phycisphaeraceae bacterium | reverse complement strand
ACGTCGCGGTGATCGGCTGCCTGTTCGTGTTCGGCGTGCTGGTGCTGATGCGCGCGACCTACACCCCGCCCCCGCCGAGGGAGAAGGACGGGACGGCGGGGGAGGCGGGAGAAGCGATCGAGAGCGGATTCGGGTCGGACGAGCAGGTGATTTGACCGCGTGTGTATCGGTATAATCGGTGCCACCACCGAGGAAACCGATCGTCATGCGTGCCCTGTCCCTATCCGCCGGCCTTCTCGCTTTGTCCAGCCTGTGCCTGCCGCTGCACGCGACCGCCGCACCCGGCGTCGGCCTCCCGCCGGCCCCGCAGCAGGAAGCCGACCAGCCCGACTGGCTGATTAAAGCCGCAAACACGTTGCCTCACCCGCGTCAGGTCGCCTGGCAGGACCTGGGCCTGACCTGCTTCATCCACTTCGGCCCCAACACCTTTACGGGTGTCGAGTGGGGCAACGGCTTTGAGGACCCCGAGGTCTTTCAGCCCGGCGAAGAAATGGACGCCGAGCAGTGGGTGCGCGTCGCCAAGGACGCGGGCATGAAGATGATGATGATCACCGTCAAGCACCACGACGGGTTCTGCACCTGGCAAACACGATACACCAAGCACTCGGTCGCCAGCTCGGCATGGAAAGACGGCAAAGGCGACGTCCTGCGTGAGCTGTCCGGCGCGTGCGAAAAGCACGGCCTGCTGCTGGGCGTCTACCTCTCTCCGGCTGACCTGTACCAGATCGAACAACCCGGCGGGCTCTACGGCAACCTCTCGAAGAAGACCACGCGCACGATCCCCGAGAAAGTCGCAGGCGCCCGGCCGTTCCCCGAGGGCCACCGTACGTTTACTTATGACGGCATTGATGACTACAACGCCTACATGCTCAACCAGCTCTACGAGCTTCTGACCGAGTACGGCCCGGTACACGAGGTGTGGTTCGACGGCGCACACCCCAAGCGCAAGGGCGGGCAGACCTACAACTACGACGCGTGGTTCGACATGATCCGCGAGCTCGCGCCCGACGCGGTCATCGCGATCAAGGGGCCGGATGTCCGGTGGGTCGGCAACGAGGGCGGGCACGGCCGGGCCAACGAGTTCAGCGTCCTGCCCATCGCGCCCGACGGCAAAGAGACCTGGGCCGATCGCACGGCGGCGGACCTGGGCAGCCGGGCGGTGCTCAAGCGTGCCCATGAACAAGGCATGGATTTCCACTGGTACCCCGCCGAGGTCGACACATCGATCCGCGGCGGCTGGTTCTACCACGCGCGTGAGGACGGGCACCCGAAGATGGGCCTGCAGCGTTTGATCAACTGCTACTTCGACGGCCCGGGCAATAACGGCGTGTTCCTGCTGAACGTCCCGCCGGACCGGCGCGGCCTGTTCCACGAAACCGATGTCGCGGCACTGCAGAACTTCGGCCGTTACATCAAGCAGACCTTTAAGACCAACCACGCCGCCGGTGCCAGGGCCTACGTCAGCGCCAGCCGAAACGGCCACGGCCCGGACCTGCTCACCGACAGCGATGACCAGACCTTCTGGCAGCTGCCCGAAGGCCACAACCGCGGCTGGGTCCAGCTCGACCTCGGCGAGCCGAAAACATTTGATGTCGTAGACCTGCGCGAGTCCATCCTGACGCAGGGCCAGCGGATCGAGGCGTTCACCGTCGAGGCCCATACCGAAGGCAAGTGGCGGGAGATCGGCAAGGGCGGCACCGTCGGCCACCGCAAAGCGTTACGGATCGATCAGGTGACCGCCCAGCACGTGCGCATCCACATCACCTCCGGCCGGTCCAACGCGAGCCTGCACAGCGTCGGGCTGTATGATCGCCCGCTGATCCTCAGCACCCCGGACATCAAGCGCGACCGCAAGGGGATGGTTACGATCAGCGCTCCGGCCGGGGCAGTGATCCACTACACGCTCGACGGCAGCGATCCGACCCCCGATAGCAAACGCTACAACAAGCCGTTTGAACTGAAAGACAAAGGTGTGGTAAGCGCTGTCGCGGTTGATCCGAACAATACCGGTGCCCGCTCGGATGTGACGATCGGCCGGTTCGATGTGTCGCCGACCAAGTGGTCGATCCTGGTGCGCAGCTCTGACCAGGAAAACGCGGGCGAGGCCGCCGATAACGCGATCGACGGTGACCCGAGCACGATCTGGCACAGCCGCTGGCGCCCGGACAAGCCGGCCCACCCGCACATGATCGCGATCGACTTCGGCGAGACACTGAAGCTCAAGGGTTTTAGCTACCTGCCCCGGGCCGAGGACCACAAGACCGGCTGTATCCTCGGCTACAAGCTCGAGGTCAGTGAAGACGGCCGGGCCTGGCAGGCCGCCAGCGAGGGCGAATTCCAGAACATGACCAACAACCCCGCCTACCGCGAGGTATCGTTCGACAAGACACACAAGGCGCGCTACATGCGGCTGATCTCGACCAGCGCGATTAACAACTCGCCACACGCCTCGGCCGCGGAGATCGGTGTGATTACAGAATAAGTTTGTAGCCAATTTAACGACCATCGCTTTTCACGATGCTTGGCAGATGCTTGGCGAAGGGGTTGCGATCAATGGGGCGTATCGGGCGCGAACCGATAGCCTGCTTTACCTATTGTCGCGCGGTCGCTGCGTCAAAGCGTTGCATGCCGGATTAACTGCGTAGCGAGAAAAGTGTATTGTTGATGACACCCACAGAAAACGGATTGAACGACGACGGAAGAGGTATCCTATAAATGGTTAATAACCCCGGAAGTGGCTTGGTACTGGTACATATGAGGAATGTCGGTTTAACTTGGGTAATAGAAACCGTTTAATGCGGGGTGTCTTGAATGCTGTTTGCCTCATCAAGAGTTCGCTAGTGAGAACGGGAGTGAGAAGATGATGATTCGAAAGCTGGGTGTGGGCGGGATGCTTTTCTTCGGGCTGCCTGTGACAGCTCAGGTCTTCGCACCGGGACCCTCGTTGCCTGGCTTATTCGACTCGGTGCTTGACGTTCCAAGCCCGCCGCCGATTGGTGTGTCGATCTCCGGCGGCGTGGGTGGTGTGGCGGGGCAGCGTACGCAGCTGAACATCAACACCAACGGGTCAGCAACCAACAACTTCACCGCCGCCTCCGGCGCCGAGGTGAATATCGACGGTGGCTCTGTGGGCAACAACTTCACGGCGCTGGGCGGCAGCGAGGTCAACCTCCTCGCCGGCAGCATCGGCCTGGACTTCCGTACCGAGTCGAACCGCGTGGATATATCCGGCGGCGATATCGGCGAT
>JANQKT010000094.1 GCA_028280965.1 Phycisphaeraceae bacterium | reverse complement strand
CGCTGCTGACCGCGGCAGCCGCCGACTTCCTGTTCTACCGCAGTGTAATCGGCTGGACGCTCGGCGGGTTCGTCGCGTGGGTGCTGCTGTTGCTCTTGGTCCGCAACGGCCGGGCGGTGCTGCTGCGCGGGCAGCGTCTCTGGGGCTGGGTGTTGACGCTGATGACGGCGGGGCTATGCATCTCCCTGGTGCTCGAGCCCGGCGTGCTCGCGTTGGTGCTGGTACTGATCGCGCTCGGCAGCCTGGCGATGCTTGCTCGCGGCGCCGGCGGCTGGGTGCTGGGCTGGGAGTGGCTCGGCGGGCTCGTGGGCATGTGGGCGGTCGCGCTGGTTCGGCCGGTCCTGGACACCGCGCTGGTCAACCGCGTCCAGCACCGCGCGATGGACATGGGCAACCGCGCACGCGCCTACGCGAAGCTGCTCTGGGGCCTGGCCGGCGTTGTCGTCCCCGCGGTCCTCAGCCTCTTGTTCCTCGGCCTTTTCGCGCTGGCCAACCCGGTGGTGCAGCGGTGGTTCGACAGCGCCTGGGCGCAAGTCGCCGATTTCTTTACGAACCTCGCCGATCACTTCTCGTTCACGCGCGTGCTGCTTTGGTACCTCGGGTTGATCGCGTGCTGGGGTCTGCTGCGGCACCGCGCACCCTGTTCGCACCGTACCGCGCCGCCGCGCCCCGGCGTCTCCCACCCGTACCAACACGAGCGGCACCGCTGCATCTACGGCAAGTCCCACCCGATCCATCAGGCCGCCGAGCGCAAGCGCGACCGTGCAGCCGATGATGCGCTCGAGTTGGCGTTGGAGTCGCAGAGCGCCGCGGCGCTAGAGGATGCGGTCGATGCGTCGCGTGACGAATCCACGGACCTGTGTATCGATTCCGATGAGCCCGACGCGACCTACCCGCCGCCGAAGCCGCTGTCAGCCGGGACAACGGGGGCGACCGATTCAGCCGGGGACTACGCCTTGTGGACGGCCGGGCGTTACACAAACCTGCTCGTGCGCTGCCTGATCGCGATGAACCTGGTATTCGGCTTGCAACTGCTGCTCGACAGCCGGTACCTCGTGCTCGGCAGCGCCCTGCCTGAGGGCATGAGCTACGCCGAGTACGCCCACCGCGGGGCCTACCCGCTGATCGTGACGGCGCTGCTCGCCGCGGCGCTCGTGCTCGCGGTGTTCCGGCCCGGCGGGGTCGCGCAGCGCAGCGTCTGGGCCCGCCGGCTCGTGCTGCTGTGGATCGTGCAGAACGTCGTCCTGGTCGTGTCCGCGGCCTGGCGACTGCAGGCCTACGTCGAGGTCTACTCGCTCACGCGCCTGCGCGTCGCTGCGGGGGTGTGGATACTCCTGGTCGCCGGCTGCCTGTTCCTGCTGCTCTGGCGGATCGCGCGCGACCGCGGCAACACCTGGCTGACCCGCTGGGCGATGGGCTGGGGCCTGGCCGTGCTGTGGCTGTGCAGCTTCGTGCCCTTCGACCCGATGATCGCGCGCTACAACGTGGACAACTGCCGCGAGCTGGGCGGCACCGCCGGGCCGATCGATCTGGCGTATCTCGAATCGCTTGGGCCGGATGCGTTGCCCGCGATCGATCACCTGATCCAGAACCTGCCGCCGGAGTATGCGGACCAGCCGATGAGTCTGCGTGGCGCGGTCGATCACGGCGCCCCTGTTGTACGCAACGCTTCTATCGATGGCCGAAGTCCAGCGGCCGCGCGCGTCGATTACGGCAAGACCCTCGGCGAGCATCTAGATAGGGTCCGTAGCGACCTCGGTGAACGCCTCGATAACCAGCTCGAAGGCTGGCGCGGCTGGACGTTCGGCGGGCGTGGCTCGGACATTCTGCGGAGTAAAGCCCACGCCGAGCCCCTTCCGGGGGCGAAGCGTCTGGTACAAGATGCGTTACAATCCCCCGCTTCATGCAGCACGAGAACATCCCCGGCATCCTCTCCGAGATCCAGCAGCGTATCAGCGCGATGCGCGATTCGATGCGCGTCGAGGAGAACAGCGCCCGGCTCAAAGAGCTCGAAGCGAAGATGGGGCAGGCCGACTTTTGGGACAACCAGGACACCGCCAACGCGGTCATCGCCGAGCTGAAATCCATCAAGGCACGCATCGAGCCGGTCCTGGATGTCGCGGCGAAGATCGAGGACGCGCAGGTGCTCTGGGACATGGCCCAGGAGATGGACGACCAGGGCTCGCGCGAGGAGGTGGACGGCCAGATCGACGGGCTGCTCAAGGACCTGGACCAGCTCGAGACCGCGGCGCTCTTGTCCGGCAAGTACGACGGCAACAACTGCTACCTCTCGATCCAGTCCGGGGCCGGCGGGACCGAGGCCGACGACTGGTGCGAGATGCTCATGCGGATGTACCTGTACTACTGCGAGAAGCAGGGCTGGGACATCTCCGAGTACAGCAAGACGCACGGCACGGAGGCGGGCATCAAGGAGGTCACGCTCTACATCAAGGGCCCGATGGCGTTCGGCTACCTCTCGACCGAACGCGGCACGCACCGGCTGGCGCGCGTCAGTCCTTTTAATGCGGAAGGCAAACGCCAGACGAGCTTCTGCACCGTCGATGTCGTGCCCGAGTTCCCCGACACCGGCGGGCCGGAGATCAACGAGCAGTGCCTGGAGAGCACGCCGTTCGCCCGCTCGTCCGGCCCCGGCGGGCAGAACGTCAACAAGGTCGCCTCGGCGATCCGGCTGGTCTACAAGACGCCGGAGATGGGCGAGTCGATCATGATCGTCGTCTCCGTCGAGCGCAAGCTCGAGCAGAACAAGAAGATCGCGATGGCGATGCTCCGCGGCAAGCTCGAGCTGATGGAGGAGGAGAAACGCCAGGCCGAGAAGGAGCAGGCGACCGGCGGGAGCGTCGACCGCGGCTGGGGCAGCCAGATTCGCAGCTACGTCTTCTACGACAACCGCGTCAAAGACCACCGCACCAACTACGAGCAGCCCAACCCCCAGAACGTGCTCGACGGCGACCTGCAGGGCTTCATCGAGGCGGAGCTGCAACGTCGCGCGAAGGGCGCGTAAGTCTTCATCGAAACTGAAGCCCACTTTGACACTTTGACGATACGACAATCGCCTCAGGAATCCGGCACGGATTTCGGTGAACAAGATCCACGCGCGCGACGGACCGCAGCATGGCGCAGATCAGCACAGACAACCTGGGTTGGCACATGCCGCGCAGGGGCGAAGCGCCGCCCAAGCGCTACCGCATCGGCGAGCTGGCGCGGCACACCGGGCTGACCCGGCAGACCCTGCACAACTACACCCGCTGGGGGCTGATCGAAGAGGCCGAGTGGACGCCTGGCGGGCACCGGCTCTACGACGAGACGGTCTTTGCGCGCCTCAGCGCGATCCTGCTGCTGCGCAAAGACCACACCGTCGAGCAGATGAAGGCGATGCTTGGTGAGGGGGCTGAACCTGATTCGACAGGCGCATCAAAAACGGGGGGTGAGCGTTAAGCATGCCGACCGATGTGATCCAACCCGACGGTCTGCCCCCAGACGACGGGATCGAGGTCGGCGCCGCGGAGCTGGCGTGGTCGCAGGCCTGGCAGCTGCCGGTGCTGCTGTTGGGGCTGGGGCTGCTGGTGATCGGCGTTTACTTCGCGCTGCCGCGGTACAGCACGCCGGACTTCCCGCGCATCCTGGCGGACGTCGAGGTGTTGCTGAAAGAAGACAAGCTCGAACAGGCCGAGACGAAGCTCGACAAGGTCGCCGAGGATCCGCTGTTCAATCAGACGGCGGACGACCCGCTCAAGGGCCAGCTCTGGCAGCTCTACGGCGACCTCCGGTTCAGGCAGATCGACAAGGGCGTCTGGCGCGGGATCACCACCCCGGTCGGGATCGAGAACCTCAAGCAGATCGCCAGCCACTACCGCGAGGCCGAGAAGCTCGGCCGGGACATGCCTGACGCGGCCCTGAGGCGGTACGCCCAGACGCTCGCGGCCCTGGGTGACGACGCCGGGGCATTGGCCCTCGTTGAGAAGATGCCCGCCGACATCGAACCGCCCCGGCACGAGCTGGTCCGCGACCTGATCGAGCGGCGGCTGCTGACCGACCCGGACCCGACCTCGAAGCAGCTCGACAACCTGGTCGCGCGGTTCGAGGAGGAAATCGAGAGCGAAAACGACGCGGCGGTCAGGCGTCGGCAGGAGATCTGGGTCCTGTCGGTCAAGGCCGAGCGGCTGCTGAACGCCGGCGACGAGGGCGACCCGGAAGGCGTGATCGCCATGCTGGTGGACGGCGGGATGCTGCGCCTGCGCCAGCGCGGAGCGACGCCACGCGAGCTTGCGCCGCTCGCCGTCCGTCTTGGCGAGGCCTATGTGTTGCAGGGCAAGTTTGGCCGTGCGGAGATGCAGCTCAGCGAGGCGCAGCAGCACCTGCCAGAAGGCGACCCGCTCAACCCGCGGATTATGGTGGCACGTGGTGACATCGAGCTCGCACGCGGCAGTGAATCCAGCCAATATACCAACGCCTACAGCCACTACCGCCAGGCCTACGACATCGACAAGATGGGCCCGTCGTCCATCGCCGCGATCATCGGCATGGGCCACACCGAGGCAAACCGCGACGGTCGGTTCCCCGAGGCGTTGCGTTGGTTCACGCTCGTGGTCAAACGCATGATCGAGGAAGAGGTCCCGGCGTGGGACCCGCGCCGGAGGCTGCTCAAAGAGCGGCTGCGTGATATCCATGTCCGGCGCGAGTTTGAGAACGGGCGCTACGCCGAGGCGCTGCAGCTGCTCAAGGCGTACGAGCCGCTGGAGGCGCCCGATCTTGATGCGACGACGCTCGCTTGGTTTGCCCGTGTTTACGAGCAGCTCGGCCTGCAGTCGCTCGCACACGCCCGGGCCCTCGAGCCGGACCCGAACACGCCGGGCGTGGACCCGAACCTCAAGGCCCGGCGGATCCATAACCAGGACGCCGCCCGCGCCTTCGAGCAGGCCGGCCGGTACTACCGCAGGCAGGCCGCGGAGCTGACGCACACAACCGAAGAGCACGGCGGGGCGCTGTGGAAGGCGGCCGAAAACTTCGAACGCGCCCAGCTCTGGGATGATGCCGTCGCGGTCTACATCGATTTCCTCGAGACCAGCGACAATGAGGAGAAGCGCGAAGAAGCATCGTTCCGCGTGGCGCAGGCGCTGCTTGCCGAGGGACAGGCCGAGGCGGCAGTGCAGCGGTTCCGCGCGATCGTTGAGCAGTCGCCATCGGGTGAGTTGGCAAAGCGGTCGTACGTGCCGATGGCCCGAGGGCTCAGCGAGACGAACCGCTGGGGCGAGGCCGAGCGGCTGCTGCCTTCGGTCACCGAGGATCACCCGTCGATCGGCCCGGACAGCCCGTACTTCCACGATGCGCTGGTCGCGCTCGGCCGGCTGTTGTACGAGCGCGGCGCTGAGGACCCGCGCTACTACGCCCGCGCGATCGAGGTGCTCGGCGAGCAGGGCGGCGCGGTCGAGCGGTACCAGAACAGCAAGGACGAGGAGCACCAGCGGGAGATGCCCAAGCTGCGCTACATGCTCGCGGACAGCCTGCGCCAGAGCGCCCGCGGGCTGCTCGACGAGGCGGAGCAGGCGCGCACCGAGACCGAGCGGCTCGCGAAGCTCGCCGAGCGCGTCGAGCGGCTCAGCGACGCGCAGATGTACTACAACCAGGTCGTGACCGAGCTGGAGGACTGGCATGCGGATAAGTTCTCGCCGCTGGAGCTGCAGTACTTCCGAAACGCGCACTTCTACCAGGCCGATTGCGCGTTCGAACGGCGGGACTACGAGACGGCGATCGGCCTGTACCTCAACGCGGTCAGCCGCTGGCAGGATCATCCGGCCGCGCTCGTCGGCTGGGTGCAGATCATGAACGCCCGCGCGGAGCTCGGCCAGGTCGAGGCGGCACGTTCGGCGCACGCGCGCGCGATCGAGCTGTTCAACCAGATGCCCGAGGGCGCGTTCCAGCGCGCGGACTCGCTGATGACCAGGGAGCGCTGGGACGACTGGCTGCAGTGGATGACCGAGCTGGACCTGTTCGGGCCCGGCGCGACCGCGGGCGTGCCCACCGGGGATTAAACGCGCATCACTTGCGCCCGCTCATATTTAACGCGCAATTCCTGACCGGCCGATAACACATCCGGCCGCGTTGACACGCGCCGCGATGCAGGACGCTTCGCTCGAAAGGGTCAGGATGACACCGCCGTTAGACACAACCCAGGCACCCGCCGATGAATCGAAGCATGTGCTCCAACTGCTCGAGCGTCAGCGCGATCTATACCGTGAACTGAAGTCACACAGCGACCAGCAGGAGCAGCTCATCGCCGACGGCGCGACCGAGCGGCTGCTGTCGCTACTCGGCCGGCGTCAGCAACTCGTGGACGGGCTCGGGCAGGTCTCCGCATTGCTCGCGCCGTACCGCAGCCGGATCGCTGCGATCGCGGATCAGGCCGCGGGTGACACCGGTTCACAGATGCGGGCGCTGGTGGAAGAGGTCCGCGTGCTGCTCGAGTCGATCATCGAGGCCGACGAGAAGGGGAAGTCCGATCTCGCCGCGGCGCGCGACCGCGTCGGCGGGCAGATCCGCCAGGCGGCCGGGGCCGTCGCGGCGGCGGGGGCCTACGGCGGCGGGGCGGCATCGCAGCCGGCCGGGCCGAAGTTCACCCAGCAGAAAGGCTGAGCATTGACCGCGATTCAGGACGTACAGCAGCACGCCGGGGCAGCTCCCGACGCGTATGCCGGGGGCGGGGGCGACCCGCGGCTCGATGATCTGGCGCAGATCGTCGAGGCGTACAGCGCGGTGACCGAGCGGCTGCAGAACAGCCACGAGAAACTGCAGGAAGAAGTTGTCCGGCTGCGGCGCGAGCTGACGAGCGCTAATGCACAGGTTCAAAGGTCCCGCCGGCTGTCCGCGCTCGGCGAGATGGCCGCGGGTATCGCGCACGAGATCCGCAACCCACTCGCGGCGATCCAGCTCTACGCGGGCATGGCCGTGGAGGACCTGGCTTCGGTCGAAGACGCCTCGGTTGAACCGTCGCTTGACCATGTCCGCAAGATCGCCTCGGCGGTGCGCGGCATGAGCGCGATCGTCAACGACGTGTTGAACTTCGCCCGCGGGGTGGAGCCCGAGCGTGTCACGATGGGCGTGTCCGATTTGCTGGACCGCGTGATCACGGCGAGCGCGCCCGGGATCGAGCAGGCCGAGGTTGATGTCGTGCGCCACGACCTGAACCGGCCGAGCCTGCAGCTCTTCGCCGATGCGGGCCTGGTGCAGCAGGCGGTGCTGAACCTGGTGCGCAACGCGACCGACGCGATGGCCTCGGTGGATGGGCGGCGTATCCTCGTGCTCGATGCGCAGGAAGACGAGGTCGGCGTCGTGATCCGTGTCGCGGACACCGGGCCGGGCGTTGATGAGGACTGCATCGACCGCATCTTTAATCCGTTCTTCACGACGCGCAATTCCGGCACCGGGCTGGGCCTGGCGATCGTGCACCGCATCGCCGACGCGCACGGCGGGTCGATCGCTGTGCACAGCGACCCGCAGCGCGGCGGCGCGGTCTTCAGCCTGTCGCTGCCGGCGTCGAGCGCGTCGCCGGATATTCCTTTAGCACTTCCGGAAGAGCTTCCGGGGGAGGCCGCATGAGTACGAAGGTCCTGGTCGTCGATGACAAGCAGATGATGCGCGACAGCGTCGGCGCGACGCTGCAGCGCGCGGGCTACACCGTCGTCGTGGCGACCAACGGCAAGGACGCGGTCGGCAAGATCGCCCGCCACCAGCCGACGGTTGTTGTCACCGACCTGAAGATGCCGGAGATGACCGGCCTGGAACTGCTGCAGCACCTGCGCGAGGCGGACGCGGACCTGCCGGTCGTCTTGATGACAGCGTACGGCACGGTCGGCGACGCGGTCGAAGCGATGAAGCACGGCGCGTTTGATTTCGTGCAAAAACCGTTTGAAGGCGATCAGCTTGTTGTCGTGGTTCGGCGAGCTGTTGAGCACCGCCGACTGCGTCAAGAGAACGACGCGCTCAAGGCCGACCACGCCGAGCGTATCGTCGGCCCGGCTCTCGTCGGCAGCTCGGGCCCGATGCGTTCGCTGGCGACGCAGATCCGGCAGGTGGCACAGTCGTCCGGCACCGTGCTGATCCAGGGCGAGTCGGGCACGGGTAAAGAAGTCGTCGCGCGCACGATCCACGCCCACAGCCAGCGGCGCGACCGCGTCATGCTGTGCCTGAACTGCGCGGCGCTCAGCAGCTCGCTGCTCGAGTCCGAGCTGTTCGGTCATGAACGCGGCGCGTTCACAGGCGCCGACCAGCTCCGCAAGGGGCGGTTCGAGCTGGCCGATGGCGGGACGCTGCTGCTCGATGAGATCAGCGAGGTCAGCCCGCAGCTGCAGGCCAAGCTGCTGCGCGTGCTGCAGGAAGGCCAGTTCGAGCGTGTCGGCTCATCGACCTCGATGCGTGTCGATGTGCGGGTCATCGCGACGACTAACCGTGATCTGTCTCGCTCGGTCGCGGACGGGACGTTCAGGCAGGACCTGTACTACCGCTTGAACGTGCTGCCGATCGCGATCCCGCCGCTGCGCAGCAGGGTCGATGATGTGCCGCTGCTGGCCGGCCACTTCCTCGCGCAGGTCGCCCAGCGTGAGGGCCGGGACGCCAAGCGGTTCGACGCCGAGGCGCTGGACATGCTCAAAGGCTACCACTGGCCGGGCAACGTGCGAGAGCTCCAGAACATCTGCGAGCGCGCGAGCGTGCTGTGCAAGGGGCCGGTGATCGGCGGGGGGTTGATCCAGCCGTGGCTGCTGTCGCGCGAGAGCCCGGTCCATGTGCACGCCTCGCCGGCCCCGCCCGCCGCGGGCATGAGCACGCTGGTCGGCAGCCCGCCGCTGCAGCCGCCCGTGCAGGTGGACGGCGCCGGGCCGCTGCGCTCGCTCGAAGAGGTCGAGCGCGAAGAAGTGCTGCGGGCGCTCGGGCGGTTCAACGGCAACCGGACGCGGACGGCCCAGGCGCTGGGCATCGGCGTGCGGACGCTGGGGCTGAAGCTCAAGAAGTGGAAGGAGCAGAACCTCGTTGCTCAATCGGTCTGATGTTCAACTCAACCGCCGCGCAGTTTCGGCCGACCAGGCGCAGTTTTTGCGCGGTTCATCCGCGTTCGGTGCTATCGCGTTCAAAGACGGCAAGTCGCTGAGGCCCGATCAGGTTCAATTTGACCCCGGGTACGCCGATTGCTTGCCGGTCCTCGGCGGCTGCGTTTGGCGCGACCCGGCTCGGACGGCCGTATTGGAGATGGAACGTTGATCAAGGGGCTGTTCAGCTACGGTTCGATGCCGGTCCTCGAGCGCATGGTGGAGTTCACCGGCGCGCGGCAGGAGCTGATCGCGCACAACATCGCCAACCTGTCCACGCCGTATTACAAGCCGGTGGACCTGGACCCGGCGCAGTTCCAGGCCCAGCTGCGGGATGCGCTGGACCGCCGATCGCGCCGGCCCAACCCAATGCGGCGCCCGCTGGAACTGCGCAGCGAACAGCAGGCGCGCATCCGCGATGGGCAGATCGAGTTCCGCCCGCAGAAGAAGAACGAGAACATCCTGTTCCACGACCACAACAACCGCGATGTGGAACGCACGATACAGGATCTGGTTGAGAACGCGATGGCCCACCGCACGAGCATCGAGCTATTGAAGAGTGAGTTTGACCTGCTCAAGACCGCGATCCGCGAACGGCCGTAGTATAAACCGTAAGCCTTTAGCTGTTAGCCATTAGCCAGCAAAGGCCGTTCAGTGACAAGGCTAATGGCTAACAGCTAAAGGCTTCGTCATGTACGGCGCACTAGACACCTCGACCTCCGGCCTCGTCGCGCAGCGGACGCGGATGAACGCGATCTCGGCGAACCTCGCCAACCGCGGCACCAACATCGACGCGAACGGCGAGAACAACCCTTTCCAACGGCGCATCGTCGTCTTCGCGCCCGGCGACCCGTCGAGCAACAACCCGCACGGCGTGCACGTCAAGGAAATCCTGCTCGACCAGCACTACCAGGAAAAGTACGACCCGACGCACCCGCTGCGCGATGAACGCGGTTACATCAAAACTACGAACATCGATCCGATGATGGAGCAGGTCAACGCGCTCGAGACGTCGCGCGCCTACGAAGCAAACATTGCGGCCGCGGAGGTGACTAAGTCGATGATGCAGACGTCGCTGCGCCTCCTGGCGTAGCCTGTCGCGTTTGGTTTGGATAGATCGCGGCTTGTCCGCGGATAGAAACGATGACCGACCCGCTCGGACTCATCCCGACCCAAGGACTCACGCCCGGCCAGGGCGTGAACATCTCGCGCGCGGACAAGCCGGCCGGGGGCCCGGGCTTCAAGGACGTCCTGATGCAGAACATCCAGGAAGTCAACCGCCTGCAGGAAGAGGCCGAGACCGCGATCATCGACCTGGCCACCAAGCCGAACCAGGACCCGGCGATGGCGCTGAACGCCAAGGCCAAGGCGGACATCGCCTTCGAGATGCTGCTCCAGGTGCGCAACAAGCTGATGGACGCCTACGAGGAGGTCAAACAGATCCGGGTGTAGGGAAGGTGTGAGGCTTGAGGCACGAGGCTTGAGCAGGATGCTCTGACCCCGCGCCCCAACACACAAGCCTCAGGACTTGGCGGCAACGTCGCATACGGCATGGAGGCCGAGCATGGAGTTTCTCAAACGCAACCTGACACAGATCCAGGCCCAGTTCGGGACGATGAGCTTTGCCACGCGCTGGCTGATCGGCTCGCTGGTCGTCATCATGCTGCTGGTCGGCGGCATGCTGATCTACTGGGGCGGCTCGGCCGAGATGCTGCCGGTCGGCGACCTCGCGTCGAGCTCGACCGCGGACGCCGCCGCCATCCTCGAAGCGGACGGCCTGGACCCGTCGGTGCGCAACGGCGAACTGATGGTCCCCCGCAACCAGCTGCACCAGGCCATCGCGTCGCTCAGCCGGGCCGGCCAGCTCAACCCCAATGCGCACGCCGCGTTTGACCAGCTCATCGCCGACGACAGCGGGAGCTGGATGCACTCGAGCACCGAGAAGGACCGCCGGTACCTTGCCGCGAAGGGGCGGTTCCTCTCGGCGGTGATCCAGAGCTTCCCGAACGTTGACTCTGCCGCGGTCATCCTCGACAAGCCCGAGGCCAACGGCTTCGGCGTCTCGCATATCGATCCGTCCGCCAGCGTCATGGTCACGATGCAGCCGGGGGCGAAGGTCTCGCGCCAGATGGCGGATACGTTGATCCACATGGTCAGCTCGTCGGTCGCGGGCCTGGACGAGCAGGAGGTCACCGTCGCGGACACGAACAACAGCCGCAGCTTCACCGCGGCGGACCCGGACGAGGCGACCGCGATGGCCAACGTCGAGGCCACGCTCGCCAACGAGCGCCTGCACAAACAGAAGATCGAGAACCTGCTCGGCCCCTGGCCGGGCGCGATGGTGGCGGTGAAGATCGTTCCAAGCGATGTCCTGCGTGAAGAACGGCGGGAGACGGTCTACGACAAGCCGGCGATCTCGCGAGAGGAAACCGAGGAGCGGACCTCTAGGAACACCAGCGACGCCGGCGAGCCCGGCCCGCGTGCCAACCTCGGCACGGCGATCGCCGGCTCGGGCGGCACCGGCACCGAGACGAGCGAGACGCGGACCTCGTCCGAGTTCACCGCGCCGCTGCCGACGCGCCAGTCCACGACCAAGATCGCAGGCAGCTCAATCCGCAAGATCAATGTCTCGGTGGTTGTCCCGCGCAGCTATTACGAGCGTGTCTACCAGGCGCAGAACCCCGACGCCGAGGCGCCCAGCGACGCGGACCTCCTGCAGATCATCACGGATGAAGAAGCAAAGATCACCGCGCTGGTGCAGCCGCAGATCGTCTCCAGCGACCAGGAGATGCTGCCCGGTGAGATCAGCGTCGCCATGGTCTACGACCAGGCCTATCTCGAGCCCAAGACCGCGGGTATGAGTGGCGGTCTGGGCGCGGTGATGTCGTCCGACCTGGCGCAGAACGGCGTGCTCGCCGGGCTGGCGGTCATGTCGCTCGGCCTCATGTTCTACATGGTCCGACGCGCGACCCGGCCCGACGACCTGCCGACGATCGAAGAACTCGCCGGTGTCCCGCCGACACTGCCGGCCGATGACGACCTGATGGGCGAGGTTGACGAGATGGACGGCGGGCTTGCCGGCGTCGAGCTGGATGAGGACGAGCTGCGCGCCCGCCAGATCGCCGACCAGATCAGCGACCTGGTCCGCGCCAACCCCGAGGAAGCGAGCGGCCTGCTCACCAAGTGGGTCACGGACGACGAGAACTAATCGGCCAAGCGAAGGCACGCATCGCGCATGAGTCAGGCAACCGAAACCCCGACCGAACTCAAGGACCTGACCGGCACAAAAAAAGCCGCGATCCTGATGCTCGCGCTCGAACAGGACGCCGCGACGATGCTGCTCAAGCAGCTCGGCGAGCGCGCGGTCGAAGAGATCACACGCGAGCTCGCCTCGACCGGCGGGGTGCCCTCGCAGCTGCGCGACAAGGTGCTGCAGGAGTTCTACGACCTCGCCGTCGCGCACAGCTGGGCCCGGGAGGGCGGGCTCGAGTACGCGCGGGCGCTGTTGTTCAACTCCCTTCCCGCAGGAGACGCGGAGCGCATCCTGCAGCAGATCAGCCAGCAGGTCCGCAAGACGCCGTTCGCCTTCCTGCAGAAGGCCGAATCGACCAACCTGCTGACCTTCATCCAGGACGAGCACCCGCAGACCATCGCGCTGATCGTCTCGCACCTCGCTTTCCATAAGGCATCAGAGATCTTGTCGGGCCTGCCCGGCCCTAAGCAGATCGAGGTCGTCAAGCGCGTCGCCAACATGGAGCAGACCAACCCCGAGGTCATCGGCGAGGTCGAACGCGGCCTCGAAGCCCGTCTCGCCAACATGCTCAACCAGTCCTTCGAAAAAATCGGCGGGGTCGAGACCGTCGCCGAGATGCTCAACCTCGTCGACCGCACGACGGAGAAGGGCATCATGGAGGGCCTGGAGTCGGAGGACCCGGACCTGGTCGAAGAGATCCGCCGGCTGATGTTCGTCTTCGAAGACATCCTGCTGGTGGACGACAAGGGCATCCAGGCCGTGCTCAAGGAGATCGAGAACGACGAGCTGGCGCTGGCGCTCAAGACCGCGAGCGAGGAGCTGCGCGACAAGATCTTCAAGAACATGTCCGAACGCGCCGCGACGCTTATCCAGGAAGACATGGAGTTCATGGGCCCGGTGCGTGTCACGGATGTCGAGGCGGCGCAGCAGCGCATCGTCGATATCGTCCGCCGGCTCGAAGACGCCGGCGAGATCATCATCGCCGGCCGAGGCGGCGACAAGGACCTGATCGTTTAACGCCCACCCCGTTAAAGGCGAATCTCCATGCCCGTCCTCAAGCAGCAATACAACACGCCGGCGATGCGCGAGGCGATCGTGCTCGACCTCGGCGACATCGGTGCCCAGGCCTCGCGCATCCGCGCCGCAGCGGAGACACAGGCACAGAAGATCATCGCCGACGCCCAGGCCAAGGCCGAGCAGATCGCCCGCGAGCGTGCTGCGCAGGGGCAGGAGCAGGGCTACGCCGATGGCCTGGAGCAGGGCCTCGCTGAGGGACGCGAGCAGGGCCGGGCGGAGGCGCTTGCCGAGTCGGCCGAGCAGCTGCGCCAGCTCACCGCGGCCTGGTCCCAGATCGCCACCGACTGGGAACAGCAGCGCATCGAACTGGAGCGCGAGGCCCGGCAGGCCGTGCTCGAGTTTTCACTGCGTGCGGCAGAAAAAATCGTCCACCGCGTGATCCAGGTCGATGAGAGCGTCGTCGTCGATCAGGCGGCGCAGGCGCTGTCGCTGGTGCTCTCGTCAACCGATGCGAGTGTCCGCATGCACCCGGTCGATCGGCCGATGCTCGAAGAGGCGATGCCCGACCTGCTCAATGAACTCTCAACACTCGAACACATCGAGCTGATCGATGATGAAACGGTGATGCCCGGCGGCTGCGTGGTCGCCTTCGGCCAGGGCAGGATTGACGCGACCATCGAACGCCAGATGCAGCGGCTGGTCGATCTGATTCTCCCCGAGCCGCCCGCGCCCCCGGAAGAGACCGAAGAGGCTGATCAGGGTGCTGCGATGTCAGCGCAGAGCGAACAGGCAGCCGAACCCGCGCAGGGCGCAGACGACACATCAACAGCTGATGAGGTACCGCCCGCGCCGGTTTATGAGATCACCGAGCAGGGGTTGGTTGAGGCCGACACGCTGATCGATCCGGATCAGATCGATCCGGTCGCGTTTGATCCGGTGGACCAACCACCGCCGCCCGATCCGCCGCCCGCCGATACGGATCAGGCCGGGGATCAATCGGAAGGTGGTTCGTAGCGTTGGGCCTGCTCGCCGAACAACTCGGGCTGATCAATGACGCGGTCACGGCCGAGCTCAGCGGCGCGGTGCGCGAGGTGCGTGGGATGGCGGCGCGTGTCGCCGCGATGCCCGTGCCCGTCGGCACGCAGGTCCGCATCGACGCCGGCCGGGGGCGCGGCAGGCCCGTCGCCGCGGAGGTCGTCGGCTTCGACAGCAACGAGGCGGTCATCATGCCCCTGCAGTCGCTGGCCGGCGTCGGCCCGGGTGACACGGTGACGGCGGGGCAGCACGCGCAATCGGTCCGCGTGGGCTCGTCCCTGCTCGGCCGGGTGCTCAACGGCTTGGGGCAGCCGATCGACGGGCTCGGCCCGCTGCGCGACACCACCACACGCCCGCTGCACCCCGAGCCGGTTGAACCGCTGGACCGACCGCTGATCGATACACCGCTGGCGACAGGTGTCCGCGCGGTCGACGCGATGGCGACGCTGGGCCGCGGCCAACGCCTGGGCGTCTTCGCCGGGCCCGGCTGCGGTAAATCGACCCTGCTGGGCATGATGGCCCGCCGGACCGAGGCGGATGTCAGCGTCATCGCGCTCATCGGCGAACGCGGCCGCGAGGTCCGCGACTTCATCGACAACGTCCTCGGGCCCCAAGGCCTGGCGCGCAGCGTTGTTGTCTGCGCGACCGGCGACGAGTCAGCGCTCATGCGCGTGCGCGCCGCGTCGGTCGCCTGCGCGATCGCCGAGCACTTCCGCGATGACGGGCTGGATGTGCTGATGCTGATGGACTCGGTGACACGCTTCTGCCAGGCCCAGCGGCAGATCGGCCTGGCCGCCGGCGAGCCGCCCGCGACGCGCGGCTACCCGCCGAGCGTGTTCTCGCTCCTGCCGCAAGTCCTCGAGCGGGCCGGGCGGACGAACAGGGGCTCGATCACCGGCCTGTACGCCGTGCTGGTCGAGGGCGACGACCTGACCGAGCCGATCGCCGACGCCTGCCGCGGCGTGCTGGACGGCCACGTCCTGCTGTCACGCAAGCTCGCCGACAAGGGCCACTGGCCTGCGATCGATGTACTCGGTTCGATCAGCCGTGTCATGATTGATGTGACGACGCCAAAGCATCAGCAGGCCGCGACGCTGCTGAACAAGTTGGTCGCGTCCTACGCCGAGGTCGAGGACCTCTTAAACATCGGCGCCTACGCCGCCGGCTCGAACCCCGACTACGACTTGGCGATCGCCGCCCGGCCGATGGTCGAGCAGCTCCTGGTCCAGGGCCGGAGCGAAGGCCCCGGACACGCACAGATCGAACACATCCAGCAGCAACTCGCGGCGGTCCTGTCTTCGATTCAACAAGCCCAACAGCAACAGCCGAATCAGAACACATGAGTCCAGGTTGAATCGTATTCGAATTGGTTTAGGGCAGAACAGATGCAGGCATTCAAGTTTCAATACCACGCCGTGCTCAAACAGCGCGAGGCGATCGAGCGGCAGAAGCAGCGCGCGTTCGCCAAGCTGATGCATGAACGCAACGCGATGTTCAACCAGCTTCGCGAGATGCAGGACACCATCAGCGCCAGCAAGCGGCAGGCGGCGGACGGCCTGGTCGGCAGCGTGGACCTCAACGCCATCGCAGGGATTGCGCGGTACAGCGCAAGCTGTGCGCTGCAAGGCAACCGACTAGTGCGGGAGATCGCGGAGCTGGAAAACCGCGTAGAACAAGCAAGAAACGAGCTGATCGAGGCATCGAAAAACCGCAAGGCATTGGAATTGCTTAGGGACCGTCAGCGGCAGGCCTGGGAGCTTGAGCAGCGACGCATGGAGGCATCGCAACTCGACGAACAGACGACCCAGGCCTACGCCGCCAAAGCCATGGCGGAGCCCGATCGATGCGAACCCTCTTCACCGCTTTCATCCTCGTCCTTGTCGTCAACGCGTTTGCGCTCGCTGGGCTCGCCGGCTGGCTCGGCGCGACGGGCCGGCTGAGCAAGGACCGCGTCCGCGAGGCGGCGGGTGTCTTCCACAACACAATTGAGGAACAGGCGGCACTCGAGGCCGAGGCGGAAGCCGCCGAGGCCGAGGCGCTCGAACTTGCCGAGCAGGCGCTACGCTTGCAGCAGGTCGCCGGCGGGCCGGTCACACCCGAGGCCCGGCTGGACAAGATCCAGCGTGTGGACGAGACCCAGCGCGCGATGATCGACCGGCGGAAGACCGAGGTCGAGTCGCTGCGGCGCCAGCTCGACACGCAGCGGAAGCTGATCGAGCAGCGGATCGCGGAGCTGGACGCGAAGCAGAGGGCGTTTGACGAAGCCGTCGCGGCGCAGCTGCAGGAGATGGAGGACGAGGACTTCAAGCAGGCGATCGCCATGCTCGAGGGCATCCCGCCCAAGCAGGCCAAGGCGGTGTTCCAGCAGCTGCTCAAGGACGGCGGGCAGGAGCAGGTCGTCTCCTACCTCTACGCGATGGAAGAACGCAAGGCGGCGGGCGTGCTGAAAGAGTTCAAACAGCCGAACGAGGTCGCGCAGGCCGCGGACCTGATCGAACAGCTCCGCCTGCGCAGCGAGCAGGTCAAGCAGGAGGCCAACCTATGAGTGTCGGTGCGCTGAACACGCAGAACAATGCGATCCTTGATCTGCTCGGGCCGAACTCCTCGGGCTCGGATCTGCTTTCGTCTGCTGCGCGTCCCGAGCAGCCCCGTCAGGAGCGGGACGGCGGGTTCGATCAGACATTGCGCGAGACGAGCGCCAAACGGCCGGAGCGCGAGACGAGCGCGGTTGAGCAGCCCGATGCGAAGGAACGCACGGGCGGTGATGGTACGAGCGAGTCTGGCCAGAGCGATGAAGTCGCATCCGGCCGTGAGGACAAGCCGGGCGCGGGGGCGTCGGGCCAGCAGTCGGATGCATCACAGCAACGCGGCGAGCAGGCGGAAGCCAAGCCGCAGGACGGTGAAGCCGAAGCGCAGCAGGGCGAGGCGGTCGAGAGCGGAGCACTCACCGAGGCGCAGGCCCGCTCGACCCAAGCAGGCTTGT
>JANQKT010000114.1 GCA_028280965.1 Phycisphaeraceae bacterium | reverse complement strand
ATGTAAATGCGGGGCCGGTGTCATCGCGTACTGCGGGCCCCGCATTCATACGCGGGGCTGTCGTGGGAAGCGATCCCAGATCGCGGAACGTGTTGGTGTAGTCGGCGTTGTTCTTCTTCATCCAGGCGAGCAGGCCGGTGATCAGTTCGGTATCGGCTTCTTCTTCGCCGAACAAGCCGAGCTTGGACCGCATCATCGCCAGCCACTTATTGCGGTAGATATCCGCGAAGCCGTTGACACGCTCCTCAGCGATTTCGATGGCCTTGCCCTGGTCCGTATCGATCAGCGGCAGCAGCGCCTCGGCCAGCCGGGCCAGGTTCCACGCGGCGATCGCGGGCTGCTGGCCGTAGGCGTACCGGCCGTGGACATCGATGGAGCTGAAGACCGTGGCCGGGTCGTAGGCATCCATGAAGGCGCATGGGCCGTAGTCGATCGTCTCGCCGGACAGGGCTATGTTGTCGGTGTTCATGACGCCGTGGATGAACCCGACGCGCATCCAGTGCGTGATGAGGTCGGTTTGGCGGTCGATCGCGGCGTCGAGCAGGGCGAGGGCTCGGTTGCCGGCCTCGATCAACTCAGGATCATGCCGCCGGATCGTGTAGTCGAGCAAAGCTTGCAACGCCTCGCGGTTGCCCGTCGCGGCGGCGAACTGGAACGTGCCGACGCGGATGTGCGAGCTGGCCACGCGTGTCAGGATCGCCCCCGGAAGCTGTGTTTCACGTTGAACAAGTTCGCCGGTACTGACGACCGCGAGCGAACGCGTCGTCGGGATGCCCAAGGCGTGCACCGCCTCGGCGATCAGGTACTCGCGCAGCATCGGCCCGAGCACCGCCCGGCCGTCACCGTTGCGCGAAAACGGTGTCCGGCCCGAGCCCTTGAGCTGGATGTCGAACCGCCTGCCGTCGGGCGTGACCTGTTCGCCCAGCAGGTGCGCTCGCCCGTCGCCGAGCATCGTGAAGTGCCCGAACTGGTGCCCGGCGTAGGCCTGGGCGAGAGGGTGTGTCCCTGAAACCAAGTTGTTTCCTGAGAATACGCCTGTCTTCTCTTGGTCGGGTATCGCCGGCAAGCCCAACTCCGCTGCCAACGCATCGTTGAACACAAGCACCTTCGGATTCTTCACCGGTTCCGGTGCGACTTGAACAAAAAACACCCCCGGCAGCTGCCGGTAGCTGTGCTCGAGTTGCCAATCCGTATCGCTGGGCATGCGCGTGATGGCCTTCCGTGGTGGTCGGGCAATTCTAGTTCGTTGATTTTGGACAGGACTACAGGATGCTCAGGATCGACAGGATTTCAAACCGTACGCCTTGATCCTGTTCATCCTGCAAATGCTGCAATACTGTCAAAGCGAACCACTTTGGCACGCTTCTCACAATCGATCCACCACCGTCACGCCAGTCCCGTTGAGTTGATCCATCGCCGGCAGTTCGTTTACCACTTCATCGAGCCCGATCCGCCTGCCGATCAGCTTGCCCGGATCGAGCCGGTCGCCCGAGATCATCGCTAGCATCGCGGGGTAGCGGTGGGCCTGCATGCCGTGGGCCGCGAAGATCTCCAACTCGTCGGCGATGACACGGTCCATCGGGATCTGCGGGCGGCTCTGGTCGGCGAGCATGAGCCCGACCTGCACGTGCCGGCCGCGCTTGCGCAGGCAGGCGACCGAGTTGAAGCAGGTCGTCGGGTGGCCGAGTGCGTCAATGGATAGGTGTACGCCGCCGTGGGTCAGGTCGCGGATGTGCTCGGCGGTGTCGCTGGTTTCTGTTCCGTCGATCACCTCGCACGCGCCGATGGATTGCGCAAAGGCAAGCTTGTCCGGGTCGATATCGATGGCGATGACCTGCGCGCCCAAGGCGCGCGCGATCATGATCGCTGATAAGCCCACGCCGCCGCAGCCGTGCACCGCGATCCACCGACCCTCGGCGACCTGCCCCTGATCAACCACCGCGCGAAATGCCGTCGCGAAGCGGCAGCCCAGGCTCGCGGCGGTCACGAAGTCCATCCCGTCCGGCAGGCGCACGAGGTTGACGTCCGCAAAGTCGATCGCGACATACTCGGCGAACGATCCCCAATGCGTGAAGCCCGGCTGGAACTGGTTGGGGCAGACCTGGTGGTCGCCGGCATCGCAATGCTCGCAAGACCCGCAGCCGCAGACGAACGGCAGGGTGACGCGATCGCCGACGCGCCACTTTGTGACGCCTTTACCAACCGCCTGCACGACGCCGGCGAGCTCGTGCCCGGGCACGTGCGGCAACGCAATCCCGTCATCGTGCCCCATCCACCCGTGCCAGTCGCTGCGGCACAGGCCGGTCGCTCTGACCTCGATCACCACGCCGGCGGTCGGTGGTACCGGGTCGGGCAGCTGCCCGATCGCGAGCGGGCCCTTGAACTGGTGGTAGATGACGGCTCTCAAGGTGCATGCATGATACGCCTAGGGCAATCGCATCTGCCTGAAAAAGTGGGGTGGGCTTCCAGCCCGCCGTGACGGTGAAGTCATCAACAAACCCATTTCAGACCGCGCCTGAACGGCGGGCAAGATGCCCACCCCACCTAATCTCTCAGACGCGATCGCCCTGACAATACGCCGGATTACTTACCGAGCTTGTCTTTCGAGAACCAGCCGTCGGTCGTCGTGGCCTTGTTCTTCCCGGCGGCCGTGCTCTCGATCACGAGCTTGCCGGTCACGCGCGGGCCGTCGGCTTTGGTCTTGTCGGTGAGCGACACGTTCTCGCGGGGCTTGTTCTTCGCCCCGCGGTGGGGGTGGTCGCCGATGTGGCCGCCGCTGTACTGGACATTGAACTCAAGCAGTTCGAGCGTGAGCTTGCCGTCGGACACGGCGCCGCGCATGTAGTTGAGGTCGGTCTGCGTGCCCCAGAGCGCGCCGTGCACGATCTGCCAGATCCCGTCCTGGTGATGCACGGTGACGCGGTGGTGCTCGCCGCAGAGGTAGGCGTCGACCTGGTGCTTGACCATCAGCTTCCAGAGCTTGGAGTTGGTGCCGCCCTTGAGCATCGAGGCGCTCGAGTTCTTGCTCCGAACCGGGCCGACGATCGGCAGGTGGCCCTGGACGATGACGAACTCGGCGTCCTTGTGATCGGTGAGCACCTTGTCCATCCATTGGAGTTGTTCGTCGCCGACGGTGTAGGCGAAGCGCTTGCCCGCGTCCTCGAAGGTGTCGAGGGTGATGACCAGCAGGTTGTCCTGGCGGACGAAGAACGACCGGCCGATGTGGTTCTCCGGGCCGTTGCGTGGCATGCCCATCTGCCGGGTGAACTCGTGGGCGAAGGCGCGGGCGATGTCGCCGCGGGCCAGCCCGCCGTCGTCGCCGTACTCGTGGTCGCCGGGCGCGACGTAGACGGTCATGTCCCGGTCCTTGAAGCGCTTGTTGAACCCGCCCCAGTACTCCTCGGTCTTGCGTCTGACCTGCTCGGCGTCGTCCCACCAGCGCGCGTCCATGATGTCGCCGGCGACGAGCGTGAAGTCCGGCCCTTCGTCTTCAAGCCGGTCGAAGAACCAGTCGAGCGTCTCCTCCCACCCGGGCTGGGGGTTAGAGATGTTCCAGTTGAAGATATCAGGAACGGAAGTGAAGCGGACCTCGGAAGTCGTCTCATCCGCGGCCGCCGGGAGCGCGACGCAGCATACGGTTGCCAAGGCGAGTGTGATCAGCAGGCGGAGCAGCTTTGTTATTTTCATGGCTTATCGTCGTGTTGTGGTTGGCTGGATTGGTTTGGCACATCATCTATCTTAATCTTTTCGATCAGCCACTTCGCGAACCCGAGCACCGAGTGCGGGTCTGTTTCCGGGCCGACCGGGCGTCCCCGCCCGGTGTGGTGCGGGAACGTGTTGAGATAGTAGTGCATCTTCGGGTGGTGCTTGGGCAGGCCGGCGTCCCAATAGGCCTCCAGCCATTGGCGCTCGATAAAGGGCTTGTAATGCGGCGCCCGCTTCCACAGGATCGGCCCGTAGTAGAAAATGTACTCGAGCCCTTGGTCGAGCGTCCACTTCGCACCTTCGACGACGGGCCCGGGCCTGGACCAGCCGGTCTCCAGCGGCCAGTGCCGGTTGAACTGGTGCGCCTCGTACGCGACCCCCTCCATCTGCTTGACGACGGCCTGCGCCTCGGTGCTCGTTGCGAAGAACGAGGGCTCCTCAACCATCTGGATCAGCGTGTAGTTGTCGTGCCTGGTCAGCCCGGCCGCATGCGCGTCTTTGAACAGCTTGCGGATGTCGGCGACGTCCTCGGCCGAGAGGATCCGCCCGTCTTCCTTGAACGGTCCGAGCTCGGCGTCTTTCCAGCCGCGGTCCACCGCCAGACGCGCCTCTCGGCAGATCAGGATATGCACGACCTCGCCGCCGGCCTCTTCCCACTGGCGGATGACCTTGATGAGCGCGTTCTTGTTCGGGTCCGGGTCGTCGCGTTCCTTGCTCAGCCCCCAGTAGTGCTCGGTGAAGACCCGCTTGGTCTTGAAGTCACCGTCGGGCACCCAGCCGAACAGGCAGTCAAGATGTTTGGCGACAAACGGGTAGTTGCCCTTCTGCTTGTCGAAGGTGGGCATGCCCTCCCAGGATCCGCCGTGGTCGTGTTTTGTGCCTGCCTCGTCGGCGGGGATCGGGCGCAGGCCGACCAGGCCGTGTGCGGGCGGTTCGTCATTCTTCTGCTGGGCGGTGCCTACAAAACAAGCGAACAGGGACAGCAGCAGGGCGATTAGAGCGATGAATTGGCGCATGAAAGACCGACTCACGATGTGCGCTCGGTGTTACTTATTCTTAGCATTCATCCATCGACAAGTGGTGTCGTCTAGTCCTGACCGCGGAGCACCCGGTACTGCAGCCGGATTGCATCGTCATTCAGTGGGCGGGAATCGATCAGCTTGAGCATGGTCAGGTCCAGCTCCCCGCCGAAGAGCGGGACGCCTGTCCCGAAGGCGACCGGCTGACGGTCGATCACGATTTCGTCTGCCAGCCCTTCGCGCAGGAAGGCGTGGTAGACCGCCCGGCCGCCGCCGACGATCGCTTCCTCCACGCCGGCTTGCTCGAGCATCGCCAGGGCCTCGGCGGGCGACTTGGCGTGCCGCCAGCCCGCGTCGGAGAAGTCGATATCCCGCGAGGATAAGACGATCTTGTGCTCGGGGTTCAAGAGGGCGGACATCTCGTCGCCTTTGAGCTGCTCGACAGACGCCCGACCGGCGATGCAGTTGCCCACTTCATTGACCAAGGCGCACCAGTCCGGCCATGATGTTGGGGGGAACATGGGGATGCCGTCCTGGTTTGCAATAAACCCGTCGATTGAAACTGAGCAGAAGAGTGTTGTTTTCATACGATGCTTTCGGGGATGAGATGAACGGATCCAGCCGCAGGCTTGGTACCGAGCCGTGAGAACGACGGGCGATGCATTATTCCCCGCGGACGCCACCGGTCAACCGCAACTGCTAAAATCCCCGCCCTATGCCAACCCCCGCCGCGTACCAGCAAGCCATCGACCCCGACGCCCCGCACACCTACGGCGTGGACGAGGTGCATGTCACCTGCCCCAGGGCCGCCGAGCAGGGTCGGGCGACGCTGCTGGACGTCATGTACGACTGGGACAAGCTGCCGGTACCCAAGAGCCTGGGCTACTTCGAGCACCGCTGGATGACCAAGGGCGAGGGCGGCGCGGGCGCGCTGGACTTCTCCGGCGTGTGGCGCTTCCGCGAGCTGCTGCCGTTTTTCAGGCAGGAAGGCGATATCGTTACCGTCGGTGAAGGGCGCACGAACCTGCAGGATGCGCGGCTGCTCGCCCAGGAGATCGGCATCAAGCCCGGCAACCTGTTCCTGCAGTACGAGGGGCTCAACCCGTCGGGCTCGTTCAAAGACAACGGCATGACCGCCGCGTTCACACACGCCAACATCGTCGGCGCGCAGCGCGTCGCGTGCGCCTCGACAGGCAACACCTCGGCGTCGCTCGCGCTCTTCGCGGCGCTGTCGCGGCGCACCGGCATCGTCTTCATCGGCAGCGGCAAGATCGCCTACGGCAAGCTGTCGCAGGCGCTCGACTACGGTGCGCGGACCCTGCAGATCCAGGGCGACTTCGACGCCTGCCTGCGCAACCTCCGGACGATCGTGACGCAGCGGCGCGAGCTGGGCATCTACCTGATGAACTCGTTCAACCCCTTCCGTCTCGAGGGGCAGAAGACGATCATGTACCGCATCATGGAGGCGCTGAACTGGGAGACGCCGGACTGGATCGTCGTGCCCGGCGGGAACCTCGGCAACTGCTCGGCGTTCGGCAAGGCCTTCGCCGAGCTCAAGTACCTCGGCCTGGTCGATAAGGTCCCGCGCCTCGCTGTGGTACAGGCCGCCGGTGCGAACCCGCTGCACGAGCTGTACAACACCCATGGCGTGCGGTGGAACAACGGCAAGTACGACCGCGAGAAGGTCGCGTCCTACTTCGCGCAGCTCGACGCGTCCGACCAGCACGCGCACACGATCGCCAGCGCCATCGAGATCGGCCGGCCGGTCAATCTGCCAAAGGCGCTGAGGGCGCTGGATGTGATGGACGGCGTCGTGCGCGAGGTCGATGACGCGACGATCCTCGAGCACAAGGCGATGGTCGGCCGGTTCGGCTTCGGCTGCGAGCCGGCGAGCGCGGCCAGCGTCGCCGGGGCACGCATGCTCCGCGAGGAGGGCACCATCGACCCGGGCGAGCGCGTCGTCTGCATCCTCACCGGCCACCTCCTGAAGGACCCGGACGCGACGGTCAAGTACCACACCGGCATCGACATGAAGGCCGCTCAGTCGGACGCCCCACGAAGCGAGCCGTACGGCAGGCTCAGCAACCGCCCGATCCCCGTGGCGGACGACATCGAGGCGATCATCGCCGCGATCACCGGCGACAAAACGAGCGCCGACGCGCTCGTCGAGGCGGCACAGACCCAACTCGACCCGGGCGAGGGCTCGGTCGGCGACCTGCCGGTGTCTGAGTACTGATCCATCCAGGTCTTTGCTGTATCGCAGCCACGATCTTTGTGGTGCGTGAAATAGAACGCCTCCCAGGCGGGTTGTCAGGGCAACATCATGCAGGTGATCCGCACGATCCAGAAGAAGCGCGGCCTGATCCTCGGTCTCCTGGCCGTGGAGCTGTTCGTGTTTGTCGTCGGCGGGCTCATCGGCCTGCGGATCGTGCGCGAGCAGATGGCGTCGATGATCGGCGAGCGTGTCAAGGCCGACAACGCACGCTATGCCGAGAACCTCGCCGGGGTCATCGAGTCGATGGGCGTGACCACGCCCGAACACGCCGCATACGGCAGCCCCGGATGGCAGCAGATGCAGCAGGCCGTCGAGCAGATCGAGCTGCCCGCGGGCGGGTTTGCCTGTGTCATCGATCAGCGGGACGGGGTGGTCTGCCACCCGGACCTGGACGCGGACGTGGAGAAGAACAAGGGCTCGAGCCTGCTCTACGCGGACCTCGGCCCGCACCTGAAAAACATCAACGAGGTCGCCGGGGGCGACGGGCGGACCACGGTCGGTCAGAGCTACTTCCTCGCCGACGGCGTGCACTACATCGCGACGCGCGAGATCGCGGGCACCGGCCACCGCATCCTCGTGCACCAGCCGGCGGCGGGGCTGGTCAGCGTCAGTGACGCGCTGACGACGCCGCTGATGCTGACGCTCGGCATCGTCGGCGGGGCGGTCATGCTGCTCACCGCCGGCGGCAGCTACCTGGTCACCCGCCGGTACGAGCACGCGCTCGAAGGCGTCAACACCGGGCTCGAGAACGAGGTCCAGAAACGCACCCGCCAGCACACCGAGGCGCGCAACGCGCTGATCTTCGGCCTGGCCAAGCTCGCCGACTCGCGCGATCCGGACACCGGCACACACCTCGAGCGGCTATGCGTCTTCTCGCAGACGATCGCGGAGGAGTTAATGCGCAGGGGCGGCCACCCCGAGGTCACCGACGCATGGATCCGCGACCTGCGGCTTGCCGCGGCGCTGCACGATATCGGCAAGGTCGGCGTCGCTGACAGTGCGCTGCGCAAGCCCGGCCGGCTCAACGATGAAGAACGCGCCGAGATCGAGCGCCACCCACAGATCGCCGCGGACACGCTCCTGGCGATCTATCAGCAGATGGACGATGACCCGCTTATCGCCGCATGTGTCCAGGTCGCGCTCTACCACCACGAGAAATGGGACGGCGGCGGCTACCCGTTCAAGCTCGCAGGCGAGGGCATCCCGCTGGCCGCGCGGATCGTCGCCGTCTCGGATGTCTACGACGCGTTGACCTCCAAGCGCATATACAAACCGGCAATGCCGCACGACAAGGCCTGCGCCATCATCAACGAAGACGCGGGCACGCATTTCGACCCCGCGGTCATCGAGGCCTTCAACGCGGTCGCCGGCCGCTTCCCCGCCCTGCGCGACGAGGTCGAGAACGACAGGCACATGCCGCTGTCGGGGATCTTCGAGGCGGATAACAACGGTGCAGTGACTCAGGGGCGTTGATCCAAGCCGACATCTATCGGCCGACGCACCGCCTCATCGATCTCGAAGTACTCCGCCTGTGTAAAGCCGAACATCCCCGCGAAGATGTTGGTCGGGAAGACCTGCACCTTCGTGTTCAGGTCGCGGACGTTGCCGTTGTAGAACCGCCGGGCGCGCTGGATGCGGTTCTCGGTGTTCGCCAGTTCGTGCTGTAGTTCGAGGAAGTGCCGGTCGGCTTTGAGATCGGGGTACGCCTCGGCGATGGCGAGCAGCCGGCCGAGCGCCTGGATCATCTTGTTCTCATCGCGTGCCTGGTCGTTCGGGCTGCCATCGCCATTGGCAAACGCCTGGTTGCGCGCCCGCAGCGCCAGCTCGAGTGTCTCCCGCTCGTGCTTCGCGTAGCCCTTGACGGTCTCGACGAGGTTGGGGATCAGGTCGTACCGCCGCTTGAGCTCGACATCGATCTGCGACCAGGCCTCGTGCACGTGCTGGCGGGCGCGCACGAGGCTGTTGTACATCGCGACCGCCCACAGAAGCGGGACCACCAGCAGCGCGAGCACGCAGACGCAGGGCAACAGTTCGGCCATCGCGAGCGGTCTGACATCAAGCATGGCGGGGTTCCATTTGCTCCCGCACTGAGGCCGGGATGCGGTCGAGGATGTCGTCCACGAGGTGCATCGCGTCGTGGAAATCGCGCGGCTCGAAACGCCGGTGCCGCATCGCCATGACCAGGCCGTTCTCGAAGTGCAGATAAAACCTCGGCCGGGCGAGCATGACCTCCATCGTCTCCGGTTGAACGACGTCGTACGCCAGCTGCCGGTCCCGGCAGCTCACGTGGAACTGCTTGGAAAACGCGGCCGACTCAAAGTCGATGTCATCAAACCCGAAGAACTGCTTCATCCGGTCGAACACACCCTCGGGCCGGATCGTCAGCCCATCGATCGTCAGGCGGGTCCCGAAGATCACCGCGCTGAAGTGGTGGCTGGTCGTTCGGCGGTCGCCGTCGCTGTCCCGGCTCGACGTCTCGTAGTGGTAGTCGAAAGCGATGATCTGCCGGCCCTCGAACTCGCCGGACAGGATGTTGTAGGCGTATCGGTTGTCGCCGCTTTTAAGCGCATCGAAGAACGGGTAGCGGTCGTCCATCGAGCGGTCCTTGTTGGGGTTGAAGTGCAGCCCGAGGTGCCGGCCGAACGCGGACAGGTTCTCGCGGCGTTTCTTCGCCTGCTGGTGGCCGACGACCGCCATGACGACGATCAGCGCGATGATGAGGATGACGATGCAGGGCATGATCGCGGGGATCGCAAAGAGCATGTGCGATCAGTATAGATACTGGCGGGTTTGCAGGGCCGGGTTGTCTGGGGCATGCGCTCTCAGGCTTGAGAGCGAGATCCAGCGCTAAACGACCGGCTCCCGATCCAGATCAGAGTAGGGGTAAGCCCCGGCAGATTTGAGTTTAGCGAGTAAGGACGCGCCGCCGTGCTCTCTCGCAAACTCCATCTCTGAGCGGAAGACTTCAATGAGCAGCAGCAGGCCGAATCGCTTGCCATTCGTTTCCTGCTGGCCATAGCTGTCAAAGATCAGGCACTTGCCGCCGACGGATTCCATGTCCGCCGGGAATTCGCAGGTTTCATACGGGTTCAGTGTAGCCTGCTCGCTGTAGGGCGCGACCACGTTCAGGATGGCATTCATGGTCTGGTGTGCCCGGCCAATCGGCGTCGAATCATCCTTGGCCTGCTCGAGATCAAGGGCGTGGCGTGTGAAGATCACCAACTCATAGGCATCGAAATGATCGTTGTTGGACCCCGTCGGCCCGGCGTGTGTGAGTTCTTGTGTCGCAATGCCGACGCCCTCAAGGTGATTCGGATAATAGTACAAGTCAAGACCGCCGCCGATCGCATACGGGATGATCGCGTGCATGACCATGCGGTGCATCGGGCCGAGCATTTCTTCGAGCAGTTTTTCCTTCTCGTTCTGCCAGGCTTCTTCAGCGGCATCATCGGCATCTGATTTAGATGCGGCCTGTGGTTTGCCGAATAATCGTCTGAATAGATTGAACATGGCGGTCCCCTTGTGCCAAAAATTGTACAGGCTTGATCGGGCAGCCGTTCCACTTTTTGTCATAATCTCTAGCCTATGGCCAAGCAGAAGACCGCGATCGTCCCGACCCGTGAGGAGAACTACCCCGAGTGGTACCAACAGGTGGTCCGCGCCGCAGACCTGGCGGAAAACTCGGACGTGCGCGGCTGCATGGTGATCAAGCCCTGGGGCTACGCGCTGTGGGAGAACATGCAGGCCGTGCTCGACGCGGAGTTCAAGCGCACCGGGCACAAGAACGCGTACTTCCCGCTGTTCATCCCCAAGAGCTTCCTGGAAAAAGAAGCCGAGCACGTCGAGGGTTTCGCCAAGGAGTGCGCGGTCGTCACGCACCACCGCCTGGAAGACGACGGCGCTGGTGGCTTGAAGCCCGCCGGCGAGCTCGAGGAACCTTTAATCGTCCGTCCGACCTCCGAGACGATCATCGGCGCCGCCTTTGCGCGTTGGATCGAGAGCTACCGCGACCTGCCGCTGCTGATCAACCAGTGGGCCAATGTCGTGCGCTGGGAGCTGCGGACACGGTTGTTCTTAAGGACCGCCGAGTTCCTCTGGCAGGAGGGCCACACAGCGCACGCAACCGCCGGGGAAGCGCAGGAAGAGACCGCGCTGATCCACGATGTCTACGCCGATTTCGCCGAGGACGTCATGGCGATGCCCGTGATGAAAGGCGAAAAAACCGCGGGGGAAAGATTCCCGGGCGCGGTGCAGACGTTCACGATCGAGGCGATGATGCAGGACCGCAAGGCGCTGCAGGCCGGCACGTCACACTTCCTCGGCCAGAACTTCGCCAAGGCCCAGGACATCATGTACCTGTCGGATGAGGGCCAGCGCGAGCACTGCTGGACGACGAGCTGGGGCGTCTCGACGCGGCTCATCGGCGGGCTGATCATGACGCACGCGGATGACGACGGGCTGGTGATCCCGCCCCGGCTGGCGCCCGCGCATGTTGTCATCCTGCCGATCACGTTTAAGGCGGAAGATCCGGATGCCGTGATCGCGTACTGCGAGCAGGTCGCCGAAGACCTGCGCCGGCAGGCTTACGCCGGCCGGCCGATCGTGGTCGAGCTGGACAAGCGCGACATCCGCGGGGGCGACAAGACCTGGCAGTGGGTCAAGAAGGGCGCGCCGCTGCGCTTGGAGATCGGCCAGCGCGACATCGCCGAGGACAGCGTCTTCATGGCCCGGCGGGACCAGAGCCCGAAGGAGAAGCAGGGCGTCAAGCGCGAGCTGTTCATCAACAACGTCGCTAGCACGCTTCAGCAGATCCAGGACGGCCTGCTCGAAAAAGCCCGGGCCTTCCGCGCCGAGCACACGCGCGTCGTGAACGCGAAAGACAAGTTCTACAAGTTCTTCACCCCCCCCGGAAATGGCAACGCCGCGAACGACAACGCAGACGGGGCGGCCCCGATCCACGGCGGCTTCGCGCTGTCGCACTGGAACGGCGACGAGGCGATCGCCGACCGCGTGCAGATGGACCTGGGCGTCACCATCCGCTGCATCCCGCTCGAGGGCGAGCTCGAGCGCTGCGGCTTCGCCGACGCGGCGGGCGAGGGCAAGTGCATCTTCACCGGCGAGCCGAGCAAGACGCGCGTCGTCTGGGCGAAGGCATATTGAATCGATTTTGATTACATTTCAATTGTTGCTCAAGCGCAAGCGAAGCGTGATCGTGCCGTTACGCAATCGCATGCGCTTGCATGCCTCATCGCGCTAAACGGTTGTTTGCCCGCTGGTAACCGCATACCCACAAATCGCTAGCGCTATGAATGCGCGCATCGTTTTTGATATCCGCCTACGCCGGATGGGACGAGCTATGGCGGCTTGGTTCGGCGGATTTATAGATCATTTTCCAAGCATGGAGCTGAATATGAAACGTGTTGGTGCATCGGCATTCTCGACACTGGCCTTGGTTGCGGCGCTTGGCGCAGGCTCGGCACAGGCACAGTACGAACTGACGATCCTTCACCACAACGACGGTGAGAACGGCTTCTTCGCGGACGGTGCAGGTTTCGGCGGTATCGGCAACTTCGTCACCACCCTCGGCGACCTGCGGACCGCTGCGGCCGGCGAGGTGATCACGGTCAGCGCTGGCGACCAGATCCTGCCCGGCACCGCGCTGAGCGCTTCGATTACCAACGGCACGCCCCTCTGGCCCGCCATCGGTCACTACGCCGCGGGCTTCGACGCGATGGTCCTGGGCAACCACGAGTTCGACCTGGGCACCGGTGTGACCGCCAACTACATCAGCAGCTTCGGCTCGGCCCCCGCGACCAGCACGCCCGGCGGATTCTCTCCCCCGACCGGTGCGCAGGCCCCGGCTTTCGTCAACACCAACCTTGATTTCTCCGCCGACGTCAACCTCAACCCGCTGGTCGGCTCGTCGATCTTCTCCTCGACGGTCATCAACAGCGGGACGAAGAACATCGGCATCGTCGGCGTGACCACGCCCGAGCTGGCCACCGTCAGCAACCCCGGCCCCGATGTCACGCTCGTCGCGCCGGGCACCAACCCGAACAACACCAGCGACGCGATCGCCGCGGGCCAGCTCGCCGGCATCGTCAACGCCGCGGCGGCCGACCTGATCAACAACCAGGGCGCGGACAACGTCATCCTCGTCGGCCACCTGCAGGGCATCAGCTTCGACAGCCTGGTCGCCAACAGCCTGACCGACATCGACGCGATCGTTGCGGCGGGCGGCGGCGAGCTGATGGCCGACGCAGGCGGGCACAACCTCATCCCCGGCGATGTGCCCAACACCGCGACCGTCTACGGCAGCACCGTCAACGGCGTGCCGATCGTCACCACACCCGGCGGCTACAACTACGTCGGCCAGCTCGTGCTCGACTTTGACGCCGCGGGCAACCTGCTCGGCGTAGATACCGCGAACTCCGGCCTGCAAGCCGTCAACGGCAACCTGGTCACCGCCGACCCCTACACCGTCGAGACAGTGGAGAACCCGATCACCGCGGCGCTGGCCGGCGGCAACGTCCAGATCGCGACCAGCGAAGTCGCTCTGGACTCCCGCCGCAGCAACGGCCTGAGCCCGCTGACCGGCGGCGCGGGCGAGCGTATCGCCGAGACCAACCTCGGCAACCTCATCGCGGATGCGCTGCGTGACCGTATTTCGGATGAGAACACCGAGTTCAACCTCGGCATCACCGAGAACATCCTCGGCATCATGAACGCCGGCGGTATCCGCCAGGACTCCAACGGCCAGGACACCATCATCCCCGCCGGCCCGATCACCGAGGGCATTGTGGACGGGCAGCTGCCGTTCGACAACACCGCCGGTTACATCTCGGGCGTCACGCCCCAGCGTCTGAAGGACATCCTCGAGAACGCCGTGTCGGAAGTAGAGAACGTGGACGGCCGATTCGCGCAGGTCTCTGGCCTCGAGTTTACCTACGACCTGACCAACACCGCCGACGTGGACCGCGTGGTCGAGATCAAGCTCGAGGACGGCACGATCATCTTCGACGGCACGAACTTCCTGACCACGGACAGCTTTACCATCGCGTTCCTCAGCTTCACCGCCGGCGGCGGCGACGACTACCCGGTGACGGACCTGACCTTTATCGACCTGGGTATCAACGATGCCGAGCTGCTCAAGGAGTACCTGATCAATGACCTGGGCGGCGTGATCACTTCGGCCGACTACCCCGAAGGCGGCGAAGGCCGGATCACGGTGATCCCCGAGCCGGGTTCGCTGGCGTTGCTGGGATTGGGCAGCCTGCTGGTCGCCCGGCGTCGCCGCGGCTGACTGATTCACCGTCCTTTGGGCGCAACAAGTTTAAATTGTGCTAGCGTCGTTCCCATTTGGGGCGACGCTTTTTATTGGGTCACGCCGAACGCTTGCAATGCAAACCCGATCCCAATGACAAGCACGGCCGGGACCAACACGCCCCACGCCTGACCGTTGCGCATGCCCGCGAGCCCCAGCCTCGGCCCCAGGCGGTGCCCGAACCACAGGCCGAACGCGAACATCGCGAGGCCGACGACGATCATGACCGGTATCGGCGTGCCCAGGCGCATCATGTCGCCGGCGTCGCCGACGCGATCGATCCAGCCCAGTGTGAGGTACGCCCCGTTCATCAGGCCGCACAGCCCGGCGAAAAACACCGCCCACCACCGGAGCAAAACAGGCACAGCGAGGCGCGTCCGCGCCAATCCGGAAATCATCAGGCAGAGCAGGGCAGGCAACAGGACGCCAATGATCGGCCCGGCCCAGACCACGATCAGTGGCTCGGGGTTGTGGGATAAATCCGTGCGGGAAAACGCGACCGGGCTGAGGACGAGCGCCTCGACCGTGCCGCCGGTCGCGAGCGCCGCGAGCACGTGCCCGGCCTCGTGGCAGGCCATCGCGAGCAGCCCACTGGCCCAGAGGACCATGCCCCAGGTCAGCACCCGTAAGGCGGGGGGCGCTTGTTGAATGCCGTAGATGTTTTTAAGCATCAGCCGTTTTGTGTGGTGTTCTGTGGTGCGGCAACGATTCTGAACTGCAAAATGTGGTAGGGCGTACTAGGCTTCGATGATACGATAGAGCGGCTGTAATGACGGCCCACTACCGATCGACATGCCTCCACGCCTATCGAAAGGAATCCGCCATGCATGAACCGACCGAGCAGATGATCGAACGCTGGACCCGCCGAAGGATGCTCAAGGCCGGTGCGCTCGGGGCCGCGGCGTTCACGGTTCCGGGGGCGTTCGCCGAGGCGCTGACGCAGACGCCGAAGATGGCCGAGGGCCCGTTCTATCCCGACAAGCTGCCGCTGGATACCGACAACGACCTGATCCGCATCACGGACAACGCCACCCCCGCGCTCGGGCAGATCACGCACCTGACCGGCCGGATCCTCGACAGCAAGGGCAACCCGGTCCGCAACGCGCTCGTCGAGATCTGGCAGTGCGACAACAACGGCGTCTATATGCACTCGCGCGACCCCAACATCGAAGACCACGACTCCAACTTCCAGAGCTACGGCCGGTTCCTCACCTCCAGCACCGGCGAGTACTACTTCCGCACGATCAAGCCCGTGCCCTACACCGGCCGGACGCCGCATATCCACGTGAAGGTCAGCCTGAAAGACAAGGAACTGCTGACAACGCAGCTCTTGAACGCGGCGGAGAAGGAGCGTAACGAGCGCGATTTCTTGTTTAAGCGCGTCAAGGACGAGAAGCGGCGGGCGGCGCTGATGACCGAGTTCAAGCCGATCAAGGACTCGAAGATCGACGAGCTGTCGGCGAACTGGGATGCCGTGTTAGGGTGGACTCCGGCGGATGAGGAGTAAGCGTTTGTGTCGCGGGAGACGCGCAGCGTCCCTTGCCGTCGACGCGTCGTCCCGAGCGGGACGCTGCGCGTCACCCGTGACACATTGATCTGCAACACGATTGAAAAACCCTGCCGATTTCGGCAGGGTTTTTGCGTCGTTCAACCATTGCGATGAGTCACGCCGCGGCGGCGCGCTTCTTGTTGAGCTGGGCGCTCAGCCGGCTCTTGTACCGGGCCGCTGTGTTCTTGTGCATCGCTGGGGTCGAGGCGGTCTGGTCGAGGATCTTGTAGATCTCTTTGAGCTTTGCCTCGGCCTCGGCGTCGGTGCCGTGGAGGATCAGCTCGCGGTAATCCTTGATCGCGTCGCGGTAGGTCGTCTTCCGCCAGCGGTTCAGGGCGCGGCGTTTGACGTTCTGACGGATACGCTTCTTGGCACTCAGGGAGTGGGCCATGGGGGTCTGCCTCGGGGGTCAGGGCGTTGGGGTTCGGTTCGGTGCCCGGTTTAGGGCGAGCCACGTATTATGCGCCAAACAGGGGATATGATCAAGCTGAGTCGGGCAACAAAACCGGCCCGTGACCGCCGGAGGACCCCAGAGGTAGGTCCCGAGCGGTTCGACCCGGCTTGACAAGTGCCTCTATTTACCTACAGTTACCGATTCCCCGGCGGGCATTGGGCCCGCCGGTGGCTGAGGCAAGCGGTATGCGTTCACAGCGATTCCATGCAGGCCAGCAGCGGTGATGATGGTGTTTGCCCACCATCCCGCCTTTGCGTTGCCGTCCATCGGGCGGCAGGACGGCCCGCGGCTTGGGGTGCCCTTCTTCTGGAGGTGCGCCTGATGGCCTGACCGTTGTGGTCCCATCCCGCACGCTCGCCCGTGTTTGTGCACGGGGTGACGGCTCCGCCGTCCGTGAGCACGCCGACGCCACGAGCCTGTTCGCTCGTGGTTTTTGTTTACGACAACCCGAGTCGGCGAGGGCCGACGACAACTAGGCAACTACATAAACAGGAACGAGTCCGATGAATGGTGTTGAAATGCTGCGGCTGCTGGACGGGATCGCCCGGGACCGCAATGTCGAAAAAGAGATCCTGATCCAGGACCTGGAGCAGGCGCTGGTGTCCGCTGCGCGCAAGCACTTCAACGCGGTCGATACCGAGGACTTCTCGTGTGAGATCGACCGGTTCAACGGGACGATCACGATCTGGCGTGAGCAGGAAGAGATCCCGCTGGAGGAACTCGGCCGGATCCCGGCGCAGACCGCGAAGCAGGTCATGATCCAGCGGTTCCGCGAGGATGAGCGCGCCGCGATCTTCGATGAGTACATCGACCGCGTCGGCGAGCTATCGACCGGTGTCGCGCAGCGGTACGAGGGCGGGGCGCTCGTCGTGCAGATCGGGCGCGCCGAGGGCTTTATGCCCCGCAGCGAGCAGATCCCGGGCGAGCAGCACCAGCCCGGCGAGCGCGTCCGCTGCCTCATCCTGGATGTGCGCGACGCGGGCAACCAGGTGAAGATCGTGCTCAGCCGCGCGGACCCTGAGTTTATCCGCCGGCTTTTCGAGGTCGAGGTGCCCGAGGTCAACGAGCGGATCATCGAGATCAAGGCGATGGCGCGCGAGGCCGGGCACCGCACGAAGATCGCGGTGCAGTCGATCGACTCGAAGGTGGACGCGGTCGGCGCGTGTGTTGGCGTGCGCGGCTCGCGGATCAAGAATATCGTCGACGAGCTGGGCGGGGAGAAGATCGACATCGTCCGCTGGAACGAGTCGAGCCAGATCCTCATCCAGAACGCGCTCAAGCCCGCGGAGGTGGTGGAGATCTCGCTGTGCTTCGAGCTCGGCCGGGCGACGGTTGTGGTCAACGAGGACCAGCTGTCGCTGGCGATCGGCAAGAAGGGCCAGAACGTGCGGCTGGCGGCGCGGCTGACGAATTGGGACGTGGACATCCTCACGCCGCAGGAGTTCACCAAGTCGATGGACACGATGGTGCAGACGCTGACGCAGATGGACTTCGTGGACGAGGCGATGACCGACAAGCTCGCGGCGCTCGGCGTGATCAGCGTGTTCGACGTCGAGGAGGTCGGCCAGGCGTACCTGGAAGAGACGCTGGGGCTGCCCGAGGACCAGATCGGGCAGCTGCTTGAGGTCGTCTCGTCGCAGGCGAAGATCGTGCAGGAGCAGCAGGCCAAGGAGAAGGAAGAGCAGGAACGCCAGAAGCGCGAGGCGCAGGAGATGGCGGCCAAGGGCATCGACGACCTGCTCGGCGGCGGGGCGCTGGCGCCCGAGGGCGACGACCCGCTGGCCGATGTGCTGGGTGGCGCGGCCAACGAGCCGCGCGAGTACGGCGAGGCGGGCGAGGACCTCGTGCCCGAGGCGGAAGTCGCCGCGGAAGAAGCGGGCGACGGCGAGCCGGTTGACCCGGGCGTGCAGGCCGAGGAATCGGACGATGAGGACGGCAGCGAGTTCGTCGCCGAGCACACCGAGTCGGACGCGGGATTTGTTGGGGAGCCTGACGATAGCAAGGCGTGAATGAGTGTCCACGGCGTTTGGGTAAAGCAGCAGAGACAGGGTTGACTAGCTAGGAGCCGGTTTTGGCGAAAACGTTACGCATCCACAATCTGGCCAAAGAGCTCGGTGTGCAGAGCAAGGTCATCGTCGCGAAGTGCCAGGACGAGGGCGTGCCCGATATCACCAACCACATGTCGGTGGTGAAGCTGGGCCTGGCCGCGACGATCCGGCAGTGGTTCGCCTTCGAGGAAGACGACCACAGCAGCGATACCGCGGTCGAGACGACGCACAACATCGACGTCAAGAAGGTCCGCAAGAAGGCGACCAAGAAGAAGGCGGCGAAGAAGAAGGCCGCGGCGAAGAAGGACGGCGCGGACGACGCCGGCGGTGTCGCGACGCTGGTCGAGGAGGACGAGGCCGAGTCGAAGGCAACGAAAAAGACAACGAAGAAGACGGCCAAGAAGAAGGCGGCAAGCAAGAAGAAGCCGGCCGAGGCCGATGCGGCTGATGCATCTACCGGTGCAGCCGCTGCTGATACCGTAGGCGAAGAGGCCGGGGCTCAGACCGACGGCGCCACACCCGCCGCGCCGCAGCCGCCCCTGCCGGCGGGCCAGCAGAACGTGCCGGATCGGCCGGACGTGGTCAAGCCCGCGGGCGAGCAGCTCACCAAGCCTAAGGAGGTCAAGCTGCGCGGGCCGAAGGTGATCCGCGTCGAGAAGCCCGAGCCGGTCGCGCCGCCCAAGCCGCGCGGCCCGCGCCGTGAACAACCGAGCGAGGGCGAGGTGCCCGGCGTGACGCGCTCGCGCGGGCCGGCCCGTGGTGGCGGGGTCAAGCGCGGCCCCGGCGGGGGCGAGGGCGGCGGCGACGCCGGCGGACGCGGCAACAAACGCCGGTCCCTCAGCAACCGGCGCGGCGGCCGTAACGACCCGCTGCTCACCGGCCCGACCCAGATGTCCAAGGCCGACCTCGACGAGCTGGACGCCAAGGTCCGGGGCGCATCCGGCTACGTCAAGCGCCGGCGCCAGTCCTTTAACAAGTCCGGCCACGTCGGCTCCGCCGCGCAGTCCGCGCTTGTCACCGGCGGCAAGGTCGAGATCGAAGAGCCGATCACCATCAAGGCCCTCAGCTCCGCCACCGGCATCCGCGCCGCCGATGTCGTCAAGTTCCTCTTCAAGAAGGGGATCATGGCCAACGTCAACTCGGCGATCGAGACCGAACTGGCCGAGGAGATCTGCCTCGAGCGCGACATCGAGCTGGTCGTCAAGGAGCACGAGACCGCGGCGCAGAAGGTCGAGCAGGACTTCAAGGACCGCGAGAAGGTCGATGTCCAGCCCCGGCCGGCGGTTGTCACGATCCTCGGCCACGTGGACCATGGCAAGACGTCGCTCCTGGACCGCATCCGCAAGGCCGACGTCGCCGCGCACGAGGACGGCGGGATCACCCAGCACGTCGGCGCCTACCGCGTCACCGTCGAGGGCAGCGATGGCAGCGACAAGACCGTTGTCTTCCTCGACACGCCCGGCCACGCCGCGTTCACCTCGATGCGTGCCCGCGGCGCGCAGGTCACCGACATCGTCGTGCTGATCGTCGCCGCGGACGACGGCGTCATGCCGCAGACGATCGAGTCGATCAACCACGCCAAGGCCGCCGAGGTCCCCGTGGTCGTCGCGGTCAACAAGTGCGACCTGCCCGGCTTCAACGACAACAAGCTGCAGGAGATCTACGGCCAGCTCGCCGAGAACGGGCTGAACCCCACGGCCTGGGGCGGCGAGACCGAGGTGATCAAGACCTCGGCCGAGACCGGCGAGGGCATCCAGGAACTCATCGAGATCCTCGACCTTCAGTCCGAAGTCATGGAGCTTACCGCGGACTTCGGCGGGCCGGCACGCGGCATCGTGATCGAGGCCGAGATGCAGCCGGGCCGCGGTTCGGTCGGCCGCGTTCTGGTGCAGGACGGCACGATCAGGGTCGGCGACTTCATCGTCTCCGGACGGGCGTTCGGCCGCGTACGCGATATGACCAACGACCGCGGCGACCAGGTCCAGGGGGCCGGCCCCGCGACCCCGCTGGAGATCTCGGGCCTGGACGTCGTGCCCGACGCCGGCGACAAGTTTTATATCACCGACACGCTCAAGAAGGCCGAGAGTGTTGCGAGACAGTTCCGCGACGACGAGCGGCAGCAGGCCCAGGCCAGCCGCACGAAGGTCACGATGGACAACTTCGCCGCGACCATCCAGGCCGGCAAGGTCAACTACCTCAACGTCCTCATCAAGGCGGACGTGCAGGGCTCGGTCGAGACGCTCAGGAAATCGCTCGAAGAGATCGGCAACGACGAGGTCGCCGTCCGCGTCATCGACTCGGGCGTCGGCGGGATCACCGAGAGCAACGTGCTGCTCGCCGACGCGTCGGACGCGGTCATCATCGGCTTCCACGTGTCGATCACCCCGGCGGTCCGCGAGATCGCCGACGAACGCCACGTCGAGGTCCGCCAGTACCGCGTGATCTACGAGACGATCGATGATGTGAAGAAGGCGCTCGAGGGTATGCTCACGCCGGACACGACCGAGGAAGAGATCGGCCGGGCGGAGTGCAAGCAGGTGTTCAAGATCGGCAAGCTGGGCAACATCGCCGGCTGCATGGTGTCCGACGGCGTGATGCAGGCGGGCGAGAAGATGCGCGTGGTCCGCGACGGCGCGGTCGTCACCGAGGGCCGGGCGCTCGAGACGCTCCGCCGGGTGAAGGACGAGGCCAAGGAAGTGCGGGCCGGCACGGAATGCGGCATCCGCATCGCTGGCTTCGAAGACATCAAGCCCGGCGACGAGCTGGTGTGCTACAAGGTCGTCGAGGTGAAGAGGACGCTGGATTAAGCGAGAAGCCTTTAGCCGTTCGCCATTAGCTCAAAGCAGATGCAGCGACTGGTGGTTCGGGCTAAAGGCCAATGGCTAAAGGCTAACGGCTGTATGTCGCATCGGATTGAGCAAATCGAATCCACGCTCCGCAAGGCGCTGGCGCAGGTCCTGCAACGCAGGATCTCCGACCCGCGCATCCGCGGGCTGGTGTCGATCACCGAGGTCGATGTCAGCCCGGACATGAAGCAGGCGAAGGTGCTGGTCTCCGTGCTGCCCGAGGAGTACGCCAAGCGCACCGTCGCCGGCCTGCGGGCGGCGGACCGGCACATCGGCGCGGAAGTGAAAAAGTTGGTCGCGCTGCGCATTGTGCCGCACCTGCGCTTCGAGCTTGACCCGTCGCTGAAAAAAGCCGAAGCGATCTACGAAGCGATCGATCAGGCCACCGCCCGCGAAGGTGAAGTCGAAGTTGTAGAGAACGAACAGACAGACGAGCAGTCGGATTGACCCTAGCCCCCGAACCCCAAACCCCGACCCCCTATACATGGCCAAGACCGACACAAAAAAACAGGAAA
>JANQKT010000063.1 GCA_028280965.1 Phycisphaeraceae bacterium | reverse complement strand
GGCGAAGAACAGGGCGAAGTCCGCGTCATCGACGTCGCCGTCCAGGTCCAGGTCGGCGGGGTCGAGCACGACGGTGTCGGTGATCTCGACCATGACCGCATCGAGGGCGATGTCACCCCCGTTGCCATTCGCGAACCGCAGGTTGTTGGCGGCGATCTCCGCGGCGAACGTGCCGCTGAGCGACTCGCCGGTGCCCAGGGTCAGGCTGTAGTCGCCGCTGTCGTAGTCGTAGACGAACGTCGCGGTGTTGTCGGGGTCCGCGTTGGTGGTGAGCGCGATATCGAAGACATTCTGGACGCCCCAGACAGCGTCGATGGCGGTGTCGCCGAGAAAGATGCGCTCATCGCCATCAACAAACAGGCTGACACCCGCCCACCCGCCGGAGAAGAACGTGCCGCCGGTATTGGCGGTATCGACGGTGAGGGTCAGTGTCTGCCCGGGGCCGAGGGGTGCGGTAAAGAAGCCGAACGCCTTGCGCGCCGTGCCAGCGGTATCGGTCACCCCGCCGACGACGTCCAGGTCCGCGAAGAGGTCTTCGGTGACAAGCCAAGGCCCGTCGGCGATGTCGGCCGCCTTGCCATCGATCAGCGTGCCGTCGGGGTCGTCGAAGTCATCGAAAAACACGACCGTTGCGCCTGTGGGCGACGCGGCCGCCGCGACTGCTGCGAGGGTTGCCCAAACACATGTCTTTTTCATCGCATGTTCCTCCATAGCCAATTGGAACCAAAAGGATTCTCGGCAGAACGCCCGCCGAGCCGTTTGATCGTTCGGTCAGTACACCGACTCGATCGTTGTCCCGAGTCTGATCTCGTCAAAAGACCACGTGCAAGAGGCTGAAGCGCCCCAGTGGCCCGCTTCGATGCGGACGCGGTCAAACCTAGAGTTGTCACTGATCATCTCGAAGTCGGGCTCGGCAGAACCGGGATCGAACGGCACCCCCGGGTCGAGGTAGACCGCGATATTGGCCTGGCCGTCCTGCAGGTAGTCGATGACGACAAGCCAGCGGTAGTCACGCCCGAGTTCCACCGGTGCGGGGTAGTTGAAAGATCCGGCGAGTTCGGTCGCCTGACCGGGGCGCTTGATCTCGATACCCAGCAGGCCCACGACCGAGGAGCGCTGACCGAAGAAGCAACGCTCCGAGGTCGGCTGGTCGTCGCCATCGGCAAACAGCGACAGGCCGACGTGGCCGAAGTCCGGCGCGGCCCCCTCGTCAAGCTGCATGGTCCAGGCCAAACACACCCGTGTTCCGTCCCGGCCGATTTTTCCCGTGTCCGGGTCGATCAGTCCCGCTCGGTCCGCGGGGCCGCCGCGCGACAGGTCTACGTCATAGAACAGGGTGGCGATCTGGGTGGCGAGTTCGGCGGACTCAAACACGAGCCGCCCGCCGAATGCGTCATTCGTTGGAGTGGCTCGTGCGTCAGATGCGTTTGGGATCGTCCGCGCGTCACCGGTCACACGCGGCGGCTGCGCCCAGCCATACGATAAGTCTTGCCCGTCCGTACCGAAAGACTCGGCGGCAAAAAGGTTTGGGTTCCGTTCCCAAATCCAACGAATTGATCGGGAACGATCTTCCTCGCTAGCCTTACCTGCGAGCGCGTTGAAAGTGTTATTAGTTATGTATCGCTTCTCGTCGAATGCTACATAGAGGGCGCGACCTGCATCAGGTACGTAGGACAAGGCTTGACCTTCTGTAAGCAGGATGGGCTTACTGATCACCCCTTCTGTCGTGGTCTGCTCATGCGGCGCGAATGTGATCTCGCCGTTGATGACCTGGGCGTGGGTGCCGCCTGAGTCAGCGTATTCCACGCCGAACTCGGTGCCTTGATCGATGATCAATGAATCGGGGGTCTGGACCGTAAAGCCCTCGGCCCCGTCGGGGACGTGCGCGGTCAGCCGGCCTGTGGCCAGGCTTAAACGGCTCGGCGAAGCCACTTGGAACCGGGCCGGGCCCTCGACGACGACCAGCACGCCGTACTCGGTTTCAACTTGTACCAGTCCCGAGCGGAGATGCAGCTCTTGCCCATCGATCCGGTGGGCGTCGTCGGCCTCCTGAACCGGACCGTAACCGGGCTCCCAAATGGCGTTGATTGTGTCAATGATCCTCGCGGTTCCGGTCGTTTCAGCCGGCTCCTCGGTGGCTCGCTCTGCGAGATCGGCGGTTGGATCGTCGGCGGGCTGGCCTTCCTCGCCGGTGATCAGCAGCCACAGCCCCAGCGCACAGGCCGCGGCGATCCCCACCCAGACCAGCGCTTTCGGGATCACGAGGACGCGCTGTGGGGTGTAGCCCTGGGACGCCACACGCCGGTCGAGCGGACGTTTCCTGCCCGGCTTTGCGCCGTGGGGGGCATCGGCCAATTCAACGACCTCACATGCTGCGTCGTGATCCAAAGATGTCAACGCCGCAAGCCAGTCATCGCTGTCCGGGTCGGCTTCCTGGATCATGCCCGCTAGCTTGCCGACCTGCGCTTCATCGTTGACCCAGTCATAGACCCCGCAGTGGACGACCAGCATCGACGCGAAATGCCTGGCGTTGGCGGGGTCGGCGGCCAGCCAATCGTTCAACGCCCGGAACTGCTCGTCGGTGATCGTCTGATCGAGGAACGCGCTGATCAGGTTCTGGGCATCAGTCATTTGCGACTCTCCCACGCGCTCATCTGCTGCTCGATACACTGCTGCAGCTTGGCCCGGAGCCGGCTAAGCAGCGTGCTCACCGAGTTGCTCGTCGCGCCGATCTTGTCGGCGATCTCTCGCGGGGCCAGGTCCTGCTTGTAGCGCAGATCGATGATCGTCTTCCCCCGCTCATTCAATTTCGACATGCAGTGGCCCAACGCTGCGATACGGTCCGGCACATCGTTCGCGACCTGCACATGTGCCTCGGCGATCAGATTCAGCGCGTCGTTACTGAATACGAGCCTGTTCCGCTTGGATTTACGGTAGTGCATCGCGATCTCCCGCTTTGCAATCCCGATCGCCCAGGCTGTAAACGGGCGCTTCGGATCGTAGCTGGAGTGGAAGTGCGTATTCGCTGCGATCGCAGTGGATTGCAGGATATCTTCCGCGGTGTGGTGGTCATGGATCAGCCCCTTGACAAAAGCACGGATGATCTGGTGCGACCCCATCCAGGCAGAAATAAACTCGTTGCTGGTGTCCGTCATGGGCTAAGGCCAATCCTAACGCCGCCCTAATACTGGTTTCTAGGCGGCTACCAAGTTCCCACTGGTTTATTGCGCAAACGTGTGGAACAGTACAGCCAAATTAAAGATCAGTGAGAATCACCCGGAGTGGTTGCCTGGCGTTGTTGGCATCCTGGCTTACCTTTGCCTCCCGTTTCAACATCCCGCTTCATGATGACCTCGTAGGCGACAGCAAGGGTTGGTTCGATCCGGCGTCGAGGCATAAAGAAGTTCGATCATCATGGTGCCATGTGCAAGTTGTTTGATGCAGGGATCGCTGTGATCCGAAGCGCGCCGATTCAGTCGTTGCATCGGTGGGTGAGGCGTCTCGCTGCGCGGCCAAGCGCCCCGACCGGCGCGCCTTGGGTTTCCAAGTCATAGGTTCGCACGGCTGTGGCAGTGTTATCAACGCAGTGCATGGTCTCGGCAGGAGAGGCGGCTGTCAGGCAGTGCCGTCTGGCATCGTCTTAAAATCGTTATTCGCAGAAAAAGATGACATGGACACGTCCAATCCTCACGTGTACGTGCCCTGTTACTACCGGACGGGATGGCACGCATTGCATATCGCCTTCTTTTTCACGCTCAGCCTTGACTTACTGAGAACCCGACTACATGCGTTCTTTATTCAAACCCCCCGGCTTAACCACGACTCCGCCTGTTCTTGCCGAGATGTCGCAGCGATCGCCGGTGGTGTTGTTTGCCGTCACAACCGGCTTAGGTGTCTCTGAAGCTGTGCCTAATAGCGACGCCGGTGTCGATACCTATTTTCTAGGTTCCGGGGCGCGGGCTTAGGCGCCCGAGCGTTGCCGGAGACCGCGGTTCCTTACCTTTTTCAACACAGGAGTGTGATGAGATGAAAAGCGTTAGCGTATTTACCCTTCTTGCAGCCTTGCCCGCGGCGCCCGCCCTGGGCGCCAACATTCTCCAGCCCGGCGATGCGGTTATCGCGATCGACGCGATCCCCAACAGCACAAGCAGCTATCCCGGCGGGGAAGCGCCCGGCTTTGCCTTCGACGGCAATACCGGCACGAAGTACCTTAACTTCGGCGGATCGGGTACCGGCTTCATCGTTACCCCGGGCTTCGGCTCGAGCACCGTCCAGAGCCTGGCGCTCTCCACCGCCAACGACGCGCCCGAGCGTGATCCGCTCAGCTATATGCTGTATGGCACCAACGACGCCATACTCAGCACCGACAACAGCACGGGTAATGGCGGCGAGGTCTGGAGCCTGATCTCGGACAACGTCCTGGCCCCGCCGGCCGCCCGGCAGACGGCCTACCCGATCGTCGATTTCGCCAACGCCACGCCCTACACGTCTTACAAGCTCTTGTTCCCAACACTTAGCGGCCCGACGGGCATCATGCAGATTTCTGAAGCCCAATTGTTCACGGGCACCGCGGGGACCGGCTCGGGCGTCCTGGCGTTCGGCGACAGTGTCCTCGCTATCGATGATTTCACCGCCCCGCCGGCCAACGAAGACGCGCCCAATGCGATCGACGGCGACAACAACACCAAGTACCTGAACTTCGGCGAAGAGGGGACCGGCATCATTGTCACGCCCGCCTCGGGCCCGAGCGTCGCCAAGGGGCTTCAGCTGGTCACCGCCAACGACTTCCCGGATCGCGACCCAGCCAGCTTCGAGGTCTATGGCACCGACGACCCGATCACCTCGCAGATGTGGGGGGCGGGCGAAGATGAGAACTGGGTCCTGATCGACTCCGGCTCACTCGATTTGCCGGACGACCGCCTGGCCGAAAGCGAGATCGCGGTCTTGGGTAACAGCACCCCATACACCAGCTACAGGATCGTCTTCCCGACGGTCAAGGACGCGGGCACCGCCAACTCCTTCCAGGTCGCCGAGATCCGCCTGCTCGATGTTCCCGAGCCTGGTAGTTTGGCACTGCTGGGGCTCGGTGGCCTGCTCGTGGTCCGCCGCCGCCGATAGGACGACCGGATCTCCTCAGCCTTCTCATGAAGTGCCGCCCGGCAATGGCGGCACTTTTTATTGGTTAGCAGCTGCTGCCCTTGGCATAGCGACCAACGCGGGCATTTTGCGTAGACAATAGCCCACCCTCGCATTCAACACACGGTTAGCCCGAAGCCGCCTCAAGTGATTAATTTTAAAAAACTTGACTTGAACTGTCCAAACTACAATACCTTCGGCCTTCTTTTAGTGAGTGTCCTTGGGGGGCTGAGCCCCTCCGGGTGTGAAATCTATTGCTGACCACTTTAAATGGGTTCTGTGAAGGTTGATCAACCCCACGCCGATGACCGCAATGCACGGTTTGTCCGGCTCCTGAATCGCAATGAGCGAAGGGTGTATGGCTACATCCTGTCCCTGGTGCCGGACTGGAACGACGCGGACGAGATCCTGCAGGAGACCTGCCTGCGGCTGTGGGAGCGATTCGATGCCTTCGAGCCCGGGACCGATTTCGGGGCCTGGGCCTGCACGATCGCCAAGTTCCAGGTTCTGACCTTCCGCAAGACAAAATCACGGAACAAGCTGCTGTTCAGCGACGAGTTCATCAACCTGGTCGCTGCAGAGCAGAACACCCAGGCCGAGTTGCTCGACTCCCGGCGTACAGCATTAGAGCGCTGCATCGAAAAGCTGAGTGAGCGTAATCGCCAGTTGCTGCGCTCCTGTTACGAGTCCAATACGACCATCGCTCAGGTCGCTAAACAGATCGGCCGAACCGCCGAGGCGACCTACAAAGCGCTGCAGCGTATCCGTGCCACGCTGCACGACTGCATTGATCGGCGCCTGTCGTCGGAGGGGGGTGGGCGATGAGTGACGGAGAGCTTTTTCAGACGATCTCGGAACTGGTCGAGGCCCAAGCCCACGGCACGCTCCTGCCTGAGCAGGCGCGCCGGCTCGAGACGCTAGTAAAGTCGGACCCTGAGGCGTGCCGCTTGTACGTGCAGTACATCAACGAGTCGGCATCGCTGAAGTGGTGGGCGAGTACACCGCCTCGGCTCGAGCAGATCGAGGAGACGCCGGCAATCGATTTTGAGTTGGTGATGGAGTACGTGCGGGCGGATGTTGAAGACATCAGCCGGCGGATGCTCGCGGAGCAGCAGGCCCGCGACAAGGCCCACCACCCAAGCTACTACCTTAGTCAGCCGCAGATCGAATCCCCCACCAAGCGGGTGATCGTTATCCCGAAGATGGTGTTTTATGCGGGGACCGCCGCGGTCTTGGCCCTCGTCGCGACCGTTATGATTCTCGCCACTGGTCCTGCAAGCGAATCGCCGCCGATGGTGTCAGCCGATCCCCCGTCGGCGGACGACATCGTGGCGCCTACCCCTGTGATTGTTGGCCGGGTAGCCGCCTCGGTCGAGGCGGGCTGGGAGATCGATGGGCAGCCGTTCAACGGAGAATTTGTCGACTTGCATGCCGAGCAGCGGATTACGCTCACGGCGGGGATGGCAGAACTCAGCTTTGAGGGCGGTGCAACGGTCATCCTCAGCGCCCCCGCGACCTTGGTGCCGCTATCTGACAAACGGATGGCGTTGGAAAACGGATCGATCGTCGGCCACTGTGATCGGCAGGCGCGGGGCTTTGTGGTCGAAGCCGGTAACACCTACATCGAAGATCTGGGGACCGAGTTCGCGGTCCAGCGAGACGCGGGGGGCCAGGCGGACGGCGTCGAGGTCCATGTTTTCCACGGCTTGGTACGCGTCAGCCCAACAGCACTCGATGACAGCCAGCAGCAGGCCGATCCCGTGGACTGGCTGGTCTCCGCCGGCCGAGCTCTCCATGTCGGGCCCGACCTGCGGCCCCGTGAGTTCGAGGCCGATGCGTCTGATTTCGTCCGGCACGAAGAGTTCGATGCGAACGCCCGCGCCGCAGCGGGCAGCGCCTACGATCGGTGGTTGGCCTACAGCTATCGGCTGCGGCGCGACCCGCGGCTGGTCGCGTACTTTACTTTCGACAACCGCGCTGAGGCACCCGGCGTGCTGCTCAACCGCGCCGCGGCCACCTCCGGAAAGTACGACGGGCGGCTCGGGGGCCTCAGCGACGGGCAGACGGCCGTGCCGCGATGGACCGAGGGACGCTTCACCGAGAAAGACGCTCTGCGTTTCGGTTTCGCCGAGCAGCGCGTCGTGAGAACGGTTGAGGTCGACGGCCTGGGGCAACGCCGATTCGGAGATCAGCTCACGCTCGCCGTCTGGCTGCGCGTGCCTTCCAATCACCTCCAAACCGGCGGGGGCACGCTGCTATCACTGCGCGACTCACCGCTGGGTCGCCTCGCCTTCCAGTTCTCCATCTTCCTTAAGAATGACCCGTACGCGCGGTCCTTGCAGTTCGGGACCGGGAACGAACTGGCGGTGGATCACCTCAACGAAAACTTCCGCTACTCCAAGACGCCGCACTCGGTTGAGGGCGACCGGTGGTACCTCGCGGCGGTGGTGTACGACGCCGGCACCGCCACATTTTATTTGGATGGCCAGCCGATGGGCTCGGACGACCGCCTGGGCCCGCTGCTCGCCGCGACGCGTCCGGAGACGCCCCTGCTCATCGGCATCGACCCGGGTATGCCCGGCATCGCGTCGCACCGCGGGGAAGCGTTTATGGGGGACATCGACGAGGTACTGATCCTTGAGCGATCGATGACCCAGCAGGAACTCTTGGAGATGTATCGGGCCGGCACGCCCGAGTGAACGACACGTGTACTGCGGCCGGTTTGGCTGCTCTGCTGCTTGATATCTTTTGCAGGAGAACAAGGCATGCTCCAACAGACAGTAATCGATCTGATAACCGGTCGCTCGGTGCGAGCTATTGCGCCGGGCCGGCACCCGATGAAACCGCCCTTGTCAACCCGCACTATTTCGTTGCCCGGTAAGCCCCCGGCCCTCAACTGTAATGAGAAACACGCCATGTTTAGACGCTACAACGCATTCACCCTGATCGAGCTGTTGGTGGTCATTTCTATCATCGCGCTGCTGATCGCGATCTTGCTGCCCGTACTCGGCTCCGCGCGCAGGGCCGCGCTGATGACACAGTGCCTGAGCAACCTGCACCAGATCGGTATCGGGGCCGCGGCGTACGAGCCCGACCACAAAGGTAAACTGCCGCCCCAAGCGCCCGCCGCAAAACCCACCTACATCAAGTACGGGCCCGCAAACTGGGACATCCGGGATTCGGTGGGGGAGTACATCGAGTTCAATCAGATGCAGTGCCCGCTCGCGCCTCAGCAGATCGATATGAACGAACTCAACGGTGCGCAGATCGTTGAGTCGAATTACGGGTTCTACTGGAACTGGGCATGGACGGGCTCGGGGGCGGGTAAACGGATGACCAGCACCGCCGAACGGTTCAGCTTTGTCAAGAGTACCGGCGAGATCGAGTTCGATGTCCTCGCGATGGACTACGACACCAGAGCCCAGGGCGTATTCGAACTGTCGCACCCCGCCGACAACACGGTCGCGAATGTGCAAGAGAACATCCGGAGCAACCTCAATGCTTTTTCGCGTTGGGACACCCCGCCGGGCGTTCAACGCGGCCCTGTCGATAAGAACTACCTGTTTGTCGACGGCTCTGCCCGGACCTTTGGCAACGTGGATGTGTCCCACCGCCAGTACCCGGAAATGCAGCGTGTTCCGTCATTTGGCAACAGTTTTGCTGCTTACCTGGTGTACCTGCCGGAGGCGAAGTGACCGCGCGAGTCCGGCCAGAAATGCTGCTCGGTGAAATGATGAATTGCACTAAAAGTCTGGGGTTGACCTGTCCAGACGGCCCGAAAAACGCCCTGATTTAATTGATGGCTTGCTGCAGCCGCATCGACTCTCCTCATGTTCACATATGAAACCCCCATCACGGGTGCTTTGAGTTCCTGGGACCAGAATCCGGCCCATCAGTCCGGTTGCTGTGTTTCCCACCGAATCGGCAAAGCTGGGTGCTCCATGCGGCGACCGGTACTAACAAACCCCGCTCAGCCAAGGCTCAGCCCGGGGTGACGCCGTCAGCCCGTTCCCATTTCCCCTTACACCTATTTCCCCCAAACAGGAGTGTGATTAGATGAAAAGCTACAGCGTTCTTACTTGCCTAGCGGTCTTACCCGCGACGTCTGCCTTCGGTGTCGGCATCTTCCAGCCCGGCGACGCGACCGTTGCCATCGACGTGAGCCCCGACTTCTCCAGCTCTTACCCAGGCGGCGAAGCCCCCGCGAACGTGATCGACGGCGATACGTTCACGAAGTACTTGAACTTCGGTAAACAAGGCGCCGGCTTTATCGTCACCGCCGACTTCTTTGGGACTAGCACTGTTCAGAGCCTGGCCCTGAGCACCGCCAACGACTTCCCGGGCCGCGATCCCGCGAGCTATGCGCTCTACGGCACGAACGACGCGATCCTCAGTGTCGATAACAGCGACGGCAACGGTGGCGAAAACTGGAGCCTGATTTCCAACGGGGCCCTGACCCTGCCGCCTATCGACATAGGCACCGGCGAGGTAGAGCGTTTTGCGCCCTACCCGATCGTTGACTTCGTGAACAGCACGGCCTACACCTCGTACAAGCTTGTCTTCCCGACGCTCGTCAACAATGATGAGCTGTTCCAGCTCTCCGAGGCCCAGCTCTATACCGGGGCCGGCGGCACCGGCGACGCGGTCCTGGACGAGTTCGATACGATCATTGCGATCAACGAGACGGCTCTGGCACCACCGCTGGCCGAGGACGTGCCCAACGCTATCGACGGCGACACCGGGACCAAGTACCTGAACTTTGGTAAAGAGGGCTCGGGCCTCATCGTCACCCCCGCGAGCGGGTCCAGTATCGCCAAGGCGATCCAGATCACCGCGGCTAACGATTTTGATACCCGCGACCCTACCAGCTACGAGGTCTACGGCACCAACGACACGATCACCTCGGGCTTGATGAGCACCGGTGACGATGAAAACTGGACACTGATCGATTCAGGGTCCTACGAGCTTACGCCTGGTGAAGAAGGCCGCCTGCAGCCCGGCCCGCTTGTGGAGTTCGAGAACAGCACCGCCTACACCAGCTACCGGATCGTATTCCCGACGATCCGGGATGAGTCGGCAACCAACTCCTTCCAGATCTCCGAGGTCCAGCTCTTCGATGCGGTACTCGACCCCGCCGACCTGGACCAGGACGGCGATGTGGACGACGCGGACTTCGCGCTGTTCTTCGCCGCGTTCTCCGGCCCCGGTGTGCCGACCGGCAACCCGGCCGCCGACCTGGACGGCGACAACGACACCGACGACGCGGACTTCGGCCTGGCGTTCGCCGCGTTCACCGGCCCCGGCGGCGGTGTCCCGGCGCCCGAACCGACCTCGCTCGCGCTGCTGGGCCTCGGCGGCCTGCTGGCCACACGCCGACGCCGACAGGCGTAACACTTTGTTCCTCCTTCGCCCGGTTGGCACTTATCGGCGCCAGCCGGGTTTTCCAATTGTGTAAGTTGCCCCGCCAGGGACGGGAGCGTTCGTCGGTATGCTTGCTATTGGAATGATCACACCGATTGCGAACCCCGCACCAGCAACCCGCCGTGCTCGACCGTGCTCGTATTACTGATGATGGCTCGGGCAACCCGGTTCAGATGATGATGGAGCCGTGAGCCATGAAATGGAATCTGTGATCATGCTGATATAATCGTTTTGCCGCACTATTGCTCCCTTGGGCTGACCCAGAGGTACGCAGTTTTTACTCCCCAGACATTTAAGAGAATGGAGAGAGATGCCCAACACAAAGCGAAGAAGTTCCATACGTGCTTTGTTTCAGGCCGGCCTGGCGGGATTCGTACTCGCGGTCGCCGGCAGTGCCCAGGCACTGGTCAGCCCGATCAGCGTTACCGGCTGGAACTACGACATCGTGATCAACCCCAGCAAGCCGTACAACCTGACGGTCAACGCGACACAGGACGGGGGCTTCGGCTCGGTTGAGAGCAACACCTGGAACGAGGCGGGTGTCTACACCGATGCCAACGGCAACAACCAGAACGTCGCCGGGCTGATCGCCGGCACGCACGCGAGTTTGACGGGCAACGGCACGTTCGCTTTCCAACCCTTCGACCAGAACAACGTCGTGAGCCTGAACGGCGGCGATTCAGGCACGCTGACGCTCACCACCCCGGCTTCTTATTCAGCGATTGCACTGTACGGCGCGTCGAGTTTCGGCAACAAGACCGCCACCGTCACACTGAATTTCGCGGATGCATCCAGCACGATCTACAACATCGCCGACGGCACGGGCATCGGCACGGATTGGTTCAATGCGAACACGGACCAGGCTTTCGAGGCGGGCGTCCGCCTCTCCAACCGGAGCCAGGAAGGCTATACCCGTGTGAACATCGACAGCCGGGTTTTCAGTATCAACGAGTCCTACCTGCAGGTCTCCCCAGCGGATCAGGCGAAGCTCCTGACCTCCATCATGATCACCAACACCGAGGGCGACCGCATGTCGGTTTTTGCCGTCTCCGGCCAGGTCGCCGGCTCGCTGATCCCCGGTGACACGGATGGGGATGGGGATGTTGACGTGTCGGACCTGCAGCAATCGATTATGAACTACACCGGCCCGGGCGGAGCAGGCCAGACGAGTGCGCGTGGCGACACCGACTTCGATGGCGATATTGACAACTCCGACCTGAGTAACTCGCTCAACAACTTCACTGGCGCGACCCAGGCGGCGCCCGCGTCCGTGCCTGAGCCCGCATCGGTTGTGCTGCTGGGCGCCGGGGTGTTATGCACCCTGCGTCGTCGGCGGGTTTGATTGAACTGCTTTTTGTTTTCTATGCTTTCCATGAGCAGGCGGCATGCGCCCCGACCCAGCCAGGAGGTTTTGATGAAGTGCTGTGTGAGATTGAGTAACTGTTTTTCCACCGCCGCGCTGTTGGCTCTGATTGGAACCAGCGCTCAGGGCCAACACTTTGCCGACATCCAACTTGGTTCTATCCAAGTGAAGCTCGATCTTTTCGCCAGTGACTTGGCCGGCGACTTTAACGGCGAGTTCCAGGTCTCGCCTACCGACCTTGTTCCCTTTGGGGACGGCAGCGGCCGCCTGGCGGTGGCCACGCTAGGCGGGGTTACGCGCGTGATCGATGGCAGCGGGAACCTGCTCAACACCGCGCTATTGACCAAGGCCCAGAGCGGCACACAAGTGCCAGACAACGGCGAGTGGGGACAGACTTCTATCGCCTTCCACCCCGACTTCGGCAATGTGGGGGCCGCCGGCTACGGCAAGTTTTACACCATCAATACCGAGAACCCCAGCCTGACACCGACCGATTTTGGCAATGACTTCAACCACCAGGACATCGTCAAGGAATGGACTCTGGCCGATCACACGGCGAACACATGGGGCGCCGCGGGCGACACATCACGCGAACTGCTGCGTGTTGGCCAGCCCGGCCAGCCGCACAACGTCGTCGACCTCGCTTTCGGCCCCGACAAGACGCTTTATATCTCTTCGGGTGACGGCGGCGCAGCGATCAGCGGTGCGACGAACCCCGCGACGATCTTCGGCAACATCCTGCGCATCGACCCACTGGGCAACAACAGCACCAACGGCAACTACGGTATCCCCAGCGACAACCCCTACGCGAACGGCGAGACCGTCACCGTCTTCGACGATTCGAATCCCGGCGGCTTCACGGTGGACCCGCTCGACGAGGTTTTCGCCTACGGTTTCCGCAGCCCGTTCCGCATGAACTTCGACAGCGCGACCGGCGACCTGTATGTCGGCGACGTCGGCCAGAGCGACATCGAGGAGATCAACAGGGTCGTCGCCGGCGGCAACTACGGCTGGAATTCCAAGGAAGGCAGCTTCAAGTCCGGTCAGAACCTGGGCGCTTCACGCGTCGAGCCCGATACGGTCGCCAACAACGGCTGGAGCAGCACGCAGACATTGGCCGAGCAGTTCGGCTTCATCGACCCGCTGTTCGAGTACGACCACGACGAGGGCCGGTCCATCTCCGGCGGCTTTGTGTACCGCGGCTCTGCCATCCCCGAACTCCAAGGCATGTACGTCTTCGCCGACCTGGGCGAAGCCCAACCCTCGGCCCGCATCTTTTACGGCGACCCCAACGCGACCGATTCAACCGACTTCTTCGAGATCGACATCGATGGGCTTGGCCTGGGCCTGCCGATCCGCATCATCAGCATCGGTGAAGACGACGACGGCGAGCTGTACCTCGTCGCTGTCGGCCAGGACCCGCGCCAGGGCGGCGGCGTCGACGGCCAGGTCCTGAAGATCGTCGCGCCCGACGCGCCCTACGGCCTGCAATACGATCCCAGCACCGGCCACGTGCTGATTGACACCAACGGTGACAACCTGACCAGCTACTTGCTTAACGGCACCGGCTTCCTGGAAGAGAATCACCAGCAGGTGCTCGCCGGGGTTATCGACTCGCAGGACTTTGAGATCGCCGAGGCCGACCCGCTCGGCGGCGGCAGCGGCATCCTCGACCTGGGCGCGATCCTCCCGCAGTACATGTCCGAAGCCGAGTTCCTCGCATTCCTCACGAAAGCCACATACACCAGCGACCTGGGAGGGGGCCTCGGCGATTTTGACTTGGTCTATATCGGCATCCCGAGCGACCTGGACAGCGACGGCGACGTAGACGACGCGGACTTCGGCCTGGCTTTCGCCGCGTTCACCGGCCCCGGCAATGGCCCGAGCAGTAACCCCGCTGCCGACCTGGACGGCGACGGCGACGTAGACGACGCGGACTTCGGCTTGGCCTTCGCCGCGTTCACCGGCCCCGGGGGAGCGACCAACGTGCCCGAGCCGACGGGTTTGGCGCTGCTTGCCGTAGGAGCGGGATTGATCTTTAGACGGTACATACCCTGACCTGCAGAATCTTGGTTCTGTTTGATCGGCATGGGTATGGGGAGTTCAAACCCCCTTTGAGAGATCGCCAGAGGAGAATTTTCTCTGTGACCACAGGTCAGTCCTTAGGGTTGTTGGTCAGACCCGACAAGTGCGCCAAGTCAATTCACTTCAAATACTCCTGTCGACGCGATAACCGAAGAAAAACGTTCTTCAAGCATCCAATCCAATGGGCGGTTGTTATGCAACCAAGGGGCCCGACGAATCGCCTCTAAGCGTTCAGGAGAACCGTCGATACTTTGGACATGCTGCACCATGGCTCCAACATCATCACCAAACGGAGTCAGATCGATGAAACTATCCGGGTTAAAATCTTCGCTCACGCGATGGTCGCCCCAGTACAGCGGGATGCACCCCGCCAGCATGGCGTCGACCAGTTTCTCGGTCACGTAGCCTTCATTGCCCTGTGTTGAAGTGTTCTCGAAACACACCGCTGACCTGCCCCCTCAAAGTCGGTCCAGTTTCAGGTCCCTTATCCTGAGCTCTGGTCCCGACGGAAAGGCAGGTTTTCATGGTACGAGGCAAGAAGTATTCAGCGGAGCAGATCATCCAGAAGCTGCGTGAAGCGGATGTGCTGATCGGCCACGCGCCGGCGTGACATCAGTGTTGCAATACAGACAAAGCCAGCACCTCTGGGATTCAGCGCCCCGGCTGTGGTGTGTAAACCCCGTCCCAGTTCCACCCGGATTTGCGCACGATCGCCAACGCCTTTTTGATGCTGATCCCGGACTTAGCTCGTTCGGCAAGCTTGCTCAGGTGGTTGTTCCATCGTTCGGTCTCGGCGGCGGAGTTTTCGGCCGAACGCTTAAACGGGACTTCTTGACCGAGCAGCATCGCGTAGTAGCCCTCGAGGCCGAAGGAGTTGGTGTTGCGGATCAGGTAGTCGTTACCTATCACCATCGGCCCGTTCTCTTTGTAGAACTCGACCAGCGGCTCGGCACCGCCGATCTGTGTCTTGTTCAGGCAGTGCTGCCAGAAGGCTGTGTCCAGGCGGGTGTTGTAGGCGTAATGCACCGCGAGGAAGTCGCGCGTATCGTCCCACGCCGTCTCGTTGACCTGGTTGAAGAAGGCCGCCGTCGTTTGAGTCGGGGTGCAGACGGTGTCCGAGAGGATCTGCGCGATCCGGTTCGACTGCAGGCAGATGATGTGGAGCGCTGTGGCCTCCAAGGGCTCGACAAAACCCGAAGCATTACCGACCGCCACGACGTTGTTCACCCAGCCCCGCCTGGCCCGGCCGGAGCGGAACTTCACCAACCGGGGCTCGTTCTCGATCCGCGGGTTCTTGCGCATCATCTCCTCGAGGGCCTGGTCGTCACTGATGAAGCCGGAGCTGAAGACATAGCCCCGGTTGACCCAGTCCTCGTGCTCGATCTGCCAGCACCAGCCCGAATCCATCGTCTCGGCGGTGGTGTAGGGGCGGATCGGTTCGTCGGGTTTGCGCGACCACCCACCGATCCACGCCCGGTCGCAGAAAAGGTAATCAGAGTAATCCACAAAAGGCTCTTCCAACACTTGTCCGAGCAGCTCGGAGCGGAACCCCGAAGCATCAACAAACAGGTCTGCTTCATACCTGCTGCCATCTTCCATAACGAGCGCTTCGATGCTCTTGTCGCTCTGCTCGACCGACAGCATCGTGCCCTCAAGCAACTCGACACCCATCGCCCGGGCCGCCCCCTCCAGCCAAACCACCAGGTTGTGGTTCTCTACATGAAAGGCGTGGGCCAGCCGCAGGTCCGGCAGGTTGTGGCCGTTGAGTTTAGGAAACGCGGTGTTGTGCGCCATGCATGCCGAGCACATCCCCGCCCATCGCGAGTCTCGCCCGTAGTAGTAGCCCGGCTCGCGGGACAGCTCCGCGTAGGAAAGGCCGTACTCGGGCTGGAAAGAATAATAGAAGTCCTCACGTGGGCCCCATATGAAGCGGATACCCAGCTTCCAGGTCGGCTTGGCGACCGAGTAGAACTTGCGCGGGTGCAGGCCCAGGAAATCGAAGAAGTGGCTGGGGAAGTATGCGGTGGTCCCCTCGCCCACGCCGATGATGCCGATCTTCTCGCTGCGGATCAGCCGCACCGTCACGCCCGGAACATGCCGCTTGATGGTCAGGGCCGCTATCAGGCCAGCGCTGCCTCCGCCCAAAACTACCACTGAAAAAGCCATTGATTGCTCCGTGCTTGCTTACATGCTGGTGTATGTGCTCGGTCGGCCAGTAAGGGCCGGGGTGCCGAGGGCTGCCTCAAGCATCATTTCTATTGGTTAGCTGGGGAGCAGCAACTGTCATGTTACTCACATGCACCTGTAATCTTCAATCTTTGCGTCAACGCATGGACAGGCATAGGAACTACCGGCTCAATGCTCGACTATACCACGCAAGAATTGATTTGTATTGCACATACGACATCATTGCAGAGATTTCTTGTCGGTCTCGGTGGTTCGAAAACTGTCGCAAAAAAATGCTAACGAATCATGATGTTCGGCGAAGTATCTATGGAGTTGCCTACTTGTGCGAGTCGGCGACGCAGGTAATAAGGGTCTTGTTGAATCGAGGTTTTTGTCTAATCGAGGCTGGCGTCAAGCCTCGGCATGTCTTGCGGCGAATTTGTCGCTTCACCCCCTTGGAGGATGGGCGAGGGCCCATTAAGAGCATGAAAACCGGAAAGCTTCTTGTTGCAGTTGGTGCCGTCGCGTTGTTTAGCGCCGGTCACGCGTCGGCGGTGAAGATTCACGAGTGGAATTTCGATAACGGCACTGCCGACGACTCGGTCGGCACCGCCCACCTCACGCTCAATGGTGCGGCGAGCATCGCCGGCGGTGAACTGGTCCTGACTAACTCCGGCGGCGCGCCACGCACCGAGAATGCTCAAGCGACCGGCGCTGCGCTGACTGAACTGCAGGGCACGCTGGCCGGCCTGACCGAGATGACCGTGGTGATCGACTACAACGTCACGACGGCTCAGGACTGGTCCAAGCCGTTCATGTATGGCCTGGCCGGTGACAGCTACCTCGACTTCACCCCCAACCGTGGCGGGGGGCAGCAGATGGGCCTGCGGCTCTTGGACGGCAACGGCGGTGGCGAGCAAGGCGTGATCTTCCACCAGCAGTACGCTGACGGCGTTGACGTTCGCATGGTTATGACCCTCAATAATGCCACCAATCGCGTGACCCTCGATACGATCTCGACGATTGGTGATCCGAGCACGCACTTTACTTCGACCCGTTCACTAGCGGGTGCCGATGTCGGCAACATCATTGTGGATGAGTTCTACCTCGGATCGGCGGTCGGGTTCAACGACCAGGACTTTAGCGGCACAATCGATTCGGTCGCGATTTATGACAACGCGCTGAACAAGGGCCAGATCTACGATCAACTCGGCCTGTTCACCGCTGACCTTGATGGTGACGGCGATGTCGATGATGCGGACTTTGGTCTGGCCTTCGCTCAGTTTACCGGCCCCAATGCGGCTGCAGGCGTCTCGACGCAAGAGTTGAGCACGATCCTTAACTCGTACACCGGGCCAGGCGGGGCCGGGTCCTCTTCGGTCGCGGTCCCCGAGCCCGCTTCGTTGGCAATCTTTGGTCTTGGCGGCCTCGCTCTCCTGCGCCACCGCCGGAGATGATCCCGAGCCGACGGTAGTGAGAGTGCTGTGACTGCTGCCGTCGCGAACAAGTCAAACAGGTTGGGCCCGGGAACCGCCGAGCCCAAACCTTTTATGGTCGGGCTGTGTTGGTTGATAAAAAATGATCGCCTTTAGTCTTGGAGTTTTCTTCGCACAGCCAAGGTTTGCAGCAGGTGAGGACTGGCCCGAATGGACTCTAAAGCACGATCTCAATTGACCCGGCTGTGGATGGAGTCCCAGTCTTCTCTGTTGGCGTTCATCCTATCTGGTGTTGGGAACTTCACCGACGCTGAGGATATCCTTCAACAGGTCGCTCACGATGTGTCGGTGTATTTCAGTAAATACGACTCGGCCCGCCCCTTTATCCCTTGGGCGATGGTGATCGCTAAACGGCGGGTCGCAGATTATTACCGCCGCAACAAGCGGTCGATCCGTCTGTTCGATGTGATCGATCTCGAGTTGCTGTCGGAGGCACATCTGGCATTCGGCGACCAGGACGCTCGCAGCGGTGAGTACGCCGATCAGCTTGAAAGGTGCATCGAACGGCTGCCCGAACGGTCTCGTAAGTTGATCGAGTTACGCTACCACGAAGACCTCAAGCCATCGGCTATCGCCAAGTATCTGGGCCGTTCCCCGGGGTCGATCCGTGTCGCATTAAGCAAGATCCGGTCTGTGCTCGGTGACTGCATCCGTTCCACCGCCGTACGAGAGGGTTCTCATGGAGCGTGAAGTGCTCGAACAGCTTGATGCCTACTTCACCGGAGAGGTCGATGCGGACGGCATCGAGCGACTTGCCCGCTGGCTTGCGGCGGATCCTGACCACTACCGTCTTTTTGTCGAAGCCACTCACATCGAAACAGCGATCAACCAAATATACAAGGCCCGGCGCTTAGAACAGATGTTCGAAGCATTTACGCTGGATGAACTGCTGCAGGATGCCGAGCAGCATCAGACCGATCCGGTTGACATCACCGATTCGCTTGATCGTGCTAGACACTCACTCCGATTCAGGCAGAATACAGGGCAACCGGTCTCCCGCTCTGCCCCTGGCCCTCGTATGCCGCGGCGCACCATTATCATCCCCAAGCTGGTCGCCTACGGCTTCATGGCTGCGGCGGTGCTTGTTGTGGCAGCGATCGTTTGGCCGCTATTGACCGATGCTGATGCTCCCCGACAAGCGGCAGATACCGAGATCGAAGGCCCGATCGAGCCGGAAATATTGCCCGATCTCCCGGTCCAGATTGCAACCGTTGTCGATCAGTCCACAACGGGCGCCGGCGATTTGATGCTCGGCCATCAGCTCTGGTCTGGGGATGTATTCGCAATCGAAACCGGCATGGCCAAATTAACTACGCCGCAGGGTGCAGTACTGATACTCGAAGCGCCCGCGCAGATCCTGGCGATCAAGCGCGATCTGATCCGGATCGATTACGGTGCTGTTGTTGTGCGTTGTGAAGCAGAAGGCAGCCAGATCACCGTTGACGCGGGGGATGTCCAGGTAACCGACCTGGGTACCGAATTCGCGATCGAGCGCCATGGGGTGAATTCGCTGTCGATTCATGTCTTCAATGGGGAAGTGATCGCCAGGCGGACCGGCGGGCTCGGTACGCAACACGATAGCCAAGAGCTGTTTGTCGAGCGGGGGGAGGCCATCAGCTATATCCACGAGACGGGCTTCACTGATCTGAAGGGGGCCGACTGGTCTGGTTTTGTTCGAGATTTTTCCAGCGCCCCGTATACCGCGCCCGACTATGTCATGGCCTATTGGCGGTTCGAAGACAGGCCCGACGGCGAGTACTACCCACATGGTCTGGCCGTGCGCGATACCTCGGGCAACGGGAATCATATGTATACCGGGCCCGCCGAACTTGCTACAAGGCACGGCACGGAGGCCGCCGAACGCTCGATCCCGCATACATACCGGCCCAATACGGGCATCCTTGATGACACTGATTCGGCGGAGCATGGAATTCGCAATCTGTATACCCGCGATTTACTCTCTCACGCCCGACGCCCGCTCCTGTCCGAGCCGTTTATCGAGTGGACGGTCGAGTTCTCGGCCCGTTTTAGCAGGCTAAGCGACCTGCAGTCGGTCGTGAGCCTGACCGTTGACAAATACTCTCGCCCACTTGTTCGCTTGGGATCCGATGGCGACCGGCTTTATGCGGGCACCGAGGATCAGGACGGCAACTGGCGGGACGTCACCGCCTCGTCGGTCCGGCTTGCAACGGATCGCTGGTACCACGTTGCTGTGACCAACGATGGCCGGTGGATGACGATCCTGCTTTGTGAACAAGGGGCCCGCCGGTATCGCCAGATCGCGCGGATCAGGGTCAATGGGACCCATATCTTCCCGAACCGCGCCCCGGAAGGTTATGACGAGTGGACGATCGGCGGGGAGGGGGAATCCCACGATTTTTCGGGCATGGTTGATGAAGTCCGCATCAGCAACCGTGCCTTGTCACCCGAGGAACTTCTGTTCAGCTCGGGCAAAGAGCGGGATGATCAAGCAGGAGGCGGCCAGTGAACGACCGCCGGCAAAGTTATCGACTCTATTTACGCCCTGTCTTGGGAGGTATCGTTATGAAACAACGCATTCAATATACCGCACGTGCACATGCGTTTACGCTCATCGAGCTGCTCGTCGTCATCTCCATCATCGCGCTGCTGATCGCGATCTTGCTTCCCGCGTTGGGCGCGGCCCGGGAGTCCGCGCGAGCGATCGCATGTGCCAACAATACCAAGTCTTTCGCCACCGCATCCCTGGTCTACGCAACCGAGCACAAAGAAGACCTGCCCGGCGCGAACGGACGCCAGGGCAACCTGATCTTCCCCGCCTGGGCGACACGCACGCTCGACTACGCGGGCGATGCCTACGATGCTTATCGCTGCCCATCACGGGATGATGATCGTTACAGATGGGACCAGAGTGGGGATGGCGCCTGGGCCCGGCGGCAAGCGACAGCCGCCACGGCCAGGAAGTACGGCCTCAGCGAAGGAGACTTCATCCCGAACGGCATCATCGGGGGTGATGAGAGCATGCGTTTCAGCTATGGATACAACGACTGGGGTATTGGCGGCGATCAGCGATTTGGCTTCAAGACCGGGGGCGGCGGGGACATGTGGGCTGACGAACTAGGTTTCGATCCACGCGAGTTTGTGGTTAAGACGGACGACCTGCGGAGCGCCTCAAATTTCATCTTACTCAGTGACCGCGGCGACCTGGACGGCATGCCGGGGGGCGCGACTGTGTGGCTTTGGAATATCGACCCGCTCCGAGCGGAGGCTGGGCAGAACCCGGCGGCGATCCACGATGATGGATCGAATGTTTCGTACGCTGACGGCCACACGGAGCGCATGCCACAGGAAGATTTGCTGCTGAATTCCCGTGCCTACCAGCGCGTCATCCAGAACGGCAACGAAGACATCGCCAAGCAATGGAACAGCAGCGGCAGGGCGAACCCCGAGCGGTAGTTTTGAAGTCCTTGTCTTTTGTAACCGTGGTCCGGGACGCGCGGAAGGAGTCGGATGTCCTCATAGACAGCCGTTAACGTTATGGCTTTATTTACGAAATATTTATGGAAGGCGGTGTAGATCGCTGGCAACGTGCCCAGATTGCTTGATCAGCCCGACGAGTCCGGCTGATCTGTGACCGGTAGATCATGATATGTCATGAAAAATCTGGGCCGCGAACATGTGCATGGCGCAAGTCAATGTATATATAAAAAGAGATAAGATGCTAGCAAATGATCAGGTTTATATATTCAGAAGATAAATTTATAGCAAGTATATCGAGTGCATATAAATTTTTTCATTCAGCTTGTGTCATCAGCAATTAATGGAGATAGGAAATGGAACTTGTGAACGGAGCGCAGGCGGCTGGCGTGGCGTTGTCTTTGGGTTTTTTGCCGGCATTGCCCGCGTCCGGATTCGAGTTGATCGCCAATCCGAGTCGCGACACCTCGATCTTTTCTGAGAATGTTGACAACAGCGAGGGCGGAAACGCCTCGCTGTTTGTCGGTCGCATCAGTGATGTCTTTGGTGGCAACGTTGTCACGACACGGCGTGGTCTGATCGGTTTTGACATCAGTGCGATCCCCGCCGGCGCGACGATTCAGAGCGTCGAGCTCCAGTTCACCATCACGCGCAACAGTGTGCGTGACGCGCAGACGACTGATATTTTTAACATGCATCAAATCCAAGCCGATTGGGGCGAGGGCACGGTCGATGGTGGCGATCTGAATGGTGTTGGCTCTGCGGCCGATCCGGGCGATGCAACCTGGGCGAGCAACTTCAGCGGCAGCTCGAGCTGGGCGACTGCTGGCGGCGACTTCGACCCGACCGTCAGCGCCTCGATCACCAACTTAACCATTGTCACGCCGGGCGTGACTACGGCGGACGTCACCTTCTCCGGCCCCGGCTTGGTTGCCGACGTTCAGGATTGGGTTGATAACCCCGGCTCGAACTATGGCTGGCTCCTCATGGCCGACCCCAGTAACGGCGAGAAATCTGCTCGCATCTTTGCCTCACGCGAAAGCAACACGCCGCCGGTGCTGACGATCAACTACGTCCCCGAGCCGACCTCCTTGGTTTTGCTCTCGTTCGGTGGCATCGCGTTAGCTGCACGCCGACGGCGTTGATTTAGGCGTCACTGCTGAGCATGAGTGGTGTACTTGATCGCTTGTACCGAAGACCCGGATTGAATGATGCGTCATATGCCCTGGTGATGAAGGGGCAGCCTTGCGGCTCTTGTGTGATGTGCCCGCCTACTACTCTCAGGAGGATCTATGCGTACCGTTTCGTTTCGAACCAAGACCTTGATAGCCGCGCCGGGGATCGCCGTGCTGCCCCTGTCGTCCTACGCTGTCACCATCGGCGGTATCGACTACACCGTTGAACGTCTGGGCGGTATTGGCAGCGCCGGCGACTTCACCCAGCCGACTTACATCACTCAGGCGCCCGGCGACAACAACAACCTCTACATCGTCGAGCGCCGTGAAGACGGCAACGCGGGCAGCCTGGGCCGGATCGTCCGGTTCGACCAGGACGCCGGCACACAATCAACGTTCCTAGATGTCGCCGGCCAGCTGAACCAGGACGGCGGCATCCTGACGGTGGCGTTCCACCCCGACTTCCAGAACAACGGGTTGCTTTACACCACCCAGGTCGTCGGCAGCGAGAGCCGGGTCGTCGAATACGACGCAAACAACGGCTTTAGCTCGCGAACGCTGCTTGCATATGACCAACCCCCGGCCGGCGTGCTGCACACGGTGAACTGGGTCGGTTTCCAGCCCGGGTCCAGCGGCGACGAGTTGTTCGTGCTCACCGGCGACGGGGGGTTCCAGGCCAACAACGGCAACTTCGATCCCGCGATCATCGAGAACACCGGCTCACCCTACGGCAAGCTGCTGACTCTCGACACGACCGCGAACTACACCAACCCGGTCACCGGGCTGGACTACGTCAGCGGCACCGGCACCTCGTTAAGCACCGACTCGCGCGCCAGCGTGATCGCCAACGGCTTCCGCAACCCCTACCGCGGGGCGTTTGACGATAACGGCGGGCTGTTCATCGGTGATGTCGGCTTCCAGACTACCGAAGAGATCAGCTATATCACCGCGGCGCAGATCGACTCGGCAGCGGTTGAGGACTTCGGCTGGGTTGCGCGGGAAGGGTCGGTCGCGACCCCGACCGCCGGCGTCGGGGGGCCGAAGGGCCCCAACGACATCGACCCGGTCTTCGATTATCTGCACAACGGAATAGATGCTGGCACCGTCGACTATACCGGTGACACAACGATCCGTGGCGCGTCCATCACCTCGGGCTACCTGATCAACGGCCGTATCTGGTTTGGCGACTTTGTGACCGGAGAAGTCTATTCGGGCGCATGGGACGGCGCGGCCGTATCCGACGTGACCCGACACGATCTAGACCTGGAGGCCGAGGTCAATGACAACATCCAGTTCGTGGTTTCGTTCGGCACCGACAACGAGGACAACCTCTACATTGTCAAGTTTGGCAACGCCTTCTTCCCGGGCGCAAACACAGGCGAGATCTTCAAGCTGACCGCGAATATCCCGGACCCGAACTACACCCTGTCTTATGACGCGGGGACCGGCGAGTTGCTGGTGGACACGCTGGGCGGGGACCTGACGGCCTACCTGATCCGCGGCTCAGGTTTTCTTGAAGAGAACCACAGCCAACTATTGGCCGGTGTGATCACCTCGGATGACGATGAGCTGGCCGAAGCGGACCCGCTGGGCACGGCGGCAAACGGTGTCTTCTCGCTAGGGAACGTGCTGCCGACAAACCTGTCGCTCGCGGCGTTCCAGACCCTCATTACCCAGGGCGAGTACACGACCGCGAACGGTGAGCCGGTCTCCGCTTTCGAGCTCGCCTACCTCGCGACGACCGGCGACCTGGACCTGGACGGCGATGTGGACGACGCAGATTTCGGCCTCGCCTTCGCCGCGTTTACCGGCCCGGACAGCGGCCCGTCCAGCAACCCCGACGCCGACCTTGATGGTGACGGCGACGTGGACGATGCTGATTTCGCCCTCGCGTTCGCCGCGTTTACCGGCCCGCTTGCGGCCGCCAACGTGCCCGAGCCCACTTCGCTGGCGCTGCTCTCGGCGGCCGGGTTGCTTGGCCTGCGGCGCCGGCGTGCATGAAACGACGGAGTACACGTTTACTATTTTTAGTCATTTAGTTATTGAAATCAGCGTGTTTTGTTAGCAAGGAAGATTGATCATGAAATCGAATCAGCAATTATTAGCCGCGGGATGTGCCGCGGCACTGGCTGCCGGGCAGGCCACAGGCGGGCTCGCTCACGAATGGAGCTTTGACAATGGCACGGCGAACGACTCGGTCGGGAACGCCGACCTGACGCTGAACGGCGGCGCGTCGGTCTCCGGGGGCCGGCTGAACCTGCCGGGTGGCGGGGTGCGCGTCGACAACGCCGAAGCGACAGGCGGCGACCTGGCCGAGTTGGCCAATACGATCAACGGCACGGACGCCCTGAGCGTGGTGATCCGCTACCGCACAAACGTGGCTCAGAACTGGTCCAAGACGTTTATGGCGGGTGACGGCACGTCCAATTACCTCGACCACACACCCCAGCGCGGCAACGGGCAGGGCCAGGGCATCACGCTCAATACCGGTACCGGTGGTGAGGTTCAGGCCAGCGGGCTGCCTGTCATCGGTACGGGTGTCGATGCTATGACCATCGCTATCTGGGACGAAGGGACCGATTCGTTGTCCTTGCGTGCGCTCGAAGAGGGCAGTCCGGGCACGCTGCAGACCGCAATCAACTCGATGGGCGGGCGCGACCTCGCGGACCTCTCGATCAATGAGTTCTATCTCGGTTCCGCGGTCGGGTTTGGGGACCAGGACTTCATTGGCTCTCTGGGCTCGGTCCAGATCTATGATCATGCCCTCAGCCAGGTCGAGATCAACACGCTGATCGGTATCCAGGTGCCCGGCGACACCGATGGCGACGGTGATATCGACGACGATGACTTGAATGCCGCGCTGAGCAGCTTCACCGGCCCGAGCGGAACGGGGGCGACAATCGCTGAGGGCGACTTCAATGAGGATGGTGATGTCGATGTCGAAGACATCATGTCGATCATCGCCGCACACACCGGGCCGAGTGGGGCGCCGGCTCTTGTTCCTGAACCCGCTTCCGCGGCGCTGCTCTTCGCCGGCGGCCTGCTGCTGGCCCGCCGACGCTGTAGCTGAATCACGCCCGGCCAACCCACGACCGGCTTTGCCGGGTTTTATGAAGCCCGCCGTTCGCTTCCCAAACTCATACCACGACGCGCATCACTGTAGATTGTGTTTACGGCCAAGACTTGGACATGGAGCCGATCATGCTAAAAACCCGATCATTGCACACCATGGCCTGCCTGGCCCTTGTTGTCGTGATTGGCACTGCACCATCTAACGCCCAGCCCGCGACGGCGCTGGCCGATGGCGGGCAGGACATCTTTCTTCTTCCCTATTTCTTGGGCAACGGGGAGACAGGTGTTTACCTCGCTTACAGCAGAGACGGCCTGGCGTTTGAGTGGCTGAACGATGGTGAGCTGATCATGCCTGCTCCCCAGTGGGGCGATGAGAGCCTCACCCGTGACCCGTCGATCCTGTACCACGATGGCGTGTATCACATGGTCTGGACTACGAGTTGGTGGTCGCGCAGCATCGGTTACGCCTCGTCCAAGGACCTGGTGACTTGGAGCGAGCCGAAAAAAATCGACATCTGGGGCGACCGCCAGGACATCAAGAACACCTAGGCCCCCGAGCTGCACTGGGACCCCGAGGAGCAGGAGTATCTCATCCTCTGGAGCACGACCACGCAGGCCGAGCTGGATGATGACGCGGAAGACAAGACCGGCAACCCGCACGACCTGGACCACCGCACTTATGCGACGCGGACCACGGACTTCAAGGATTTTTCTGAGCCCGAGTTGTTCTACTCGACTAAGGACCCGGAGCTCAGTGTGATCGACCCCTATATCGCAAGGGATAACCGGAACACCGAGGGCCCGGAGGACGACCGCTGGGTGATGGTGATCAAGAACGAGATGTATCCCGACCGGGGAGGCAAGAACCTGTGCCTGGTCTTCGCCGACAAGATGCAGGGGCCTTACGAAACCAAGCTGGGGCCCGCGATTGTTGGGGCGGGTACGGATATCGTAGACCGCATGGGCGAAGGGCCTTCACTGATCAAGCGGGGCAAGATGTGGTGGCTGTACTGGGATGCGCCGGGCAGCGAGTTTTCCTACTGCCTCGCGACGAGCCCGGACCTGGTGAACTGGACCAACCGCTCGCAGGACATGAAGTTGCCGGCAAAGTCAATGCGCCACGGCACGGTGCTGGTCGTTCCCGAATCCGCTGTTGGGTTCCTATCTCGGTAAGTGACGCAGCCGTTTGGTCTATGCCGGAAGGACTTTTTGGGGGCGGTATAGAAAAAACGTTACTGATGGTTTCAACTCAGTCATTGAGAATACATCAAATACCGCTGTTAATGATTGTCCATCAGAAAATCATTTAACCGTCTGGCTGTAGATACCATAATTTTTGGTGTGCAGGGGCTAACGAAACGTTTTTGGTACGAAGTATATATAGATGGATTCATTTTTGGTTTAGGGTAAAGAAGCCCTCGGATTTTATTTGCCACGTTTACTTACTTGCAGGCAGTGCTGGGGTCTGGCGCAAGTATATTCATATCACCCCACAATGGAGGTTGAGCACAAGCTCAAGAAAAGCCAATGTTCAAGAGATCACAACTTATTGCTGCTGTTGGCACCGCCGCCATACTCGGTGCCAGTCAGGCTTCGGCCGCTCTGGTCCATGAGTACAACTTCGACGACCTGACCGACTCCGTCGGCACCGCCGACCTGACACTGAACGGGGCCGCCAGCTTGGCTGGAGGCAATCTGGTCCTGCCCGGCGGCGCAGCGCGGACCAATATGGCTTCGGCGACCGGCGCGTCCCTGGCGGAACTGGCCGGGACGATCAATGGCACCAACGAGTTGACCGTGGTTGTCCGCTACAACACCTCGGTCCAGCAAACGTGGTCCAAGCTGTTTATGACCGGTACGCCCGGCGATCAAAACCTCCGGTCATACATCGACTTGACCCCGGCCCGTGGTAACGGCCAGGGCGCGGGCATCACCCTCGATACGACCAACACCGGCGGGGACTTCGGCCCCAATAGCCTGCCGGTCATCGCCGCAGGCACCGACGCGATCCATATCGGTATCTGGGACGAAACGACCGACACGATGACCGTTTATAACGCGATCGATGGTGATTCGGGGAGCCTTTCGACCGCCAGTCTTTCGATGGCCGGCGAAGATCTCGCCAACATGGCGGTCAGTGAGTTCTATGTTGGCGCCGCGGTCAATTGGCCCGATCCTGATTTTAACGGCACGGTCGATCAGGTCCAGATCTACAACCACGCGCTGAGCCTGTCCGAAGTCCAAGCCCTCGTGCCCGAGCCCACTTCGTTGGCGTTGCTCGGCCTCGGTGGCCTGCTGGCCGCCCGCCGTCGGCGATAGCATTTGCTCTGCGGCTGACACTCATCGTCCTTCATCTGTTTTCCTCCTTCATCCCTGTATTGGGTCTTCCCAATATGGGGATTTTTTTCGCTGAACCGGTCCCGGGCTCGGGTTAGAGCAATAGGTTGAGTGCTTCTGTTATTGAACGCTTCACGCGTTGATCCCACGGCATACCATGGAGTTGGAGGATGGCTGTCTATTTATCAATAAAAAACCCGCGCGTGAACGCGGGGTTTGTGTGGTTGTGGGTGTTGCTGCCGGTTGTGATTGGATTGTAACTATACCGATCCTGTTTAGACCCGTGTGGTACCGGTTCCGTGGTCAAGCCACGCGTCGGCCATAACGAATTGTGAAAGGTGCTTCGGCGTAGTCGTTGCACCACTTGAACGGCACAATGCGTGACATCAAAACAGGATGAATATCACTTAAGCTTCAGACCGAAGCCCGGGGCGTCGTTCTTAACGAGGTTGCCTTCCTGGTCGGGGTTGTACAGGCTGTAGTCGATGTCCTTGCTGAAGCAGGTGACGCCCTCGACGGTCAGCGTATTGCCCAGCCCCCAGGCCAGGTGCGCCGTGTAGACGGTCTTGAGCCGGGTCCCCCAGGTGTGCGGGGAGGTGAGGACGCCGCGTTTCTCGAGTGACGGCAGGAGCCTGCGCCAGTTGGTGAACCCCAGCCCCCAGGTATCCGTCAGGTGCACGTCCAGCAGGCCACGGGCGATGAGGTCATCCAGCTCGCGCTGATTCGGATCGGCCTCGCCGTCGGCGATATAGGTCTTCTTGCCCGAGTCCTTGAGGTATTTGCGCAGCTTGGTGAAACCGTCGATGTTTTCGCGGAACGGCTCTTCCATGAACAGCAGCTCGACATCGCCGATCCCGTCGAGGTAATCGAAGGTGTCCTGGAGCGAAAAGCCGTCGTTCGCGTCGGCCAGGAAGGTGACGTCGGGGTAGGTCTTGGCCAGCTCCCGGGTGACCTCGATGTCCCGAGTCAGGCCCGCGCCGTGCTCCATCCACTGGCGTCCCCGGCCGACCTTGATCTTCATCTGGCGGTAGCCGAAGGCGCGGTCCGCGCCGGCGTTGAAGAGGACCTGCTCGATGCCCGGGGGTTTATCCAGCGGCTCGATGTCGTCGAAGTAGACCATCCCGCTGTAGGTCGGGACCTTGTCCGGCCCCTTATCGCCGAGCATCTTGTAGACGGGGATGCCCAAGATGTTGCCCGCCAGGTCATGCAGGGCGAAGTCGAGTTGCTTGTGCACGCTGTCCCTAATCCCCGTCGCGGTGTTTAATAAGTTGGTCAGCGGCTTATCCTGGAACTGGTTGCTCAGATTGTGGGCTTGGTCCTTATTCGCGCCGGGCGCGTAACCCCAGCCCATCGCGCCCCTGTCGGTGTGGACGATCAGGGCCGGCCGGTCGCCGCCATACCCGTGGACGCCCTTGCCCGAGTTGCGGCCGACCAGCCTGGGGTAGCGGTCATTGACCGAGCGGAACTCGATCCGCTCGATCTTGTGGCCGGTGAGAATCTCGTTCCAAGCTCCATGCTCGGCGTGATTGTCCGCACGGGCCTGGACCAGGCCGGCGGTCAATGGGACGGCGGTGACGGCACCGATCGTGGTGCTCTTCATAAAATCTCGGCGTGAGATTTGGATCTTGGTAGCAGGATTACTATTCATGACGGTTCCTTCAAAACCAATAGTGCTTGAGTCAGTGAAAATGTTTACCGAGCTGGCCGAACATCGTGCTTCGGAGACGATATAACAAAGATATCAAAGCTTGTTGCCTTCCTGTATTGAGACACAACGGCCCACTTATAGTTGTCACATTGTGGTAGGCTTTTCGCATTAACTGGTCTCAAGCCCAAGCTAGACGTAATCAGTTCGAGACGGTACTGGCCAAACGGGTTCTGGAGAGACCATGAAAACAGCGCTTCTGTTAGCCTAACATAGGTTGCTTTGTTTACAGACATATATTTCAAGTATATTTTTAATCTATTTCTTTAACATGAACGAGTACAACAATACACAATAGATTATTCGTTCAATCCGTCAATTCATTAGCTGTTATTTGGCGGAAAATTGAAAGTTACTACAGGCCGGTCAGTTGCATCAGCCACCAGACACCATTTGGATTAATATGGCTTTGATCTGCCCCCACTGTTCATACCAACATCTATGTTAAGCCAGTGTGTGGTCTTGCCCCCGTCCTTGGTCCACGCTAAGTGCAACTCGACCGTGCTGGTCCATAGGATACCTCGGCATGGGCCGGAGGTGGAGGTGGAGGCGCAGC